>JBCBPQ010000013.1:0-66279 GCA_039820645.1 Cyanobacteria bacterium J06633_8
AGCAGATACCACTTTGACGGTGAAACGCTTGCCTTAGACGGCTTCCCCGGCTGCCATCAAAGTGGTATCTGCTCTTGCAAGTCTCAACAATGGCGGTTGTATTAGGCTCAATCTACAAGCGCTATATACTTGGCTTTGAAATACTTGGCTTTGAAATCAAGACGTGAATGCAATTCACTAAGAGAGCAATATCCCACAAGGTGATTTTTTATTTTTGGAAAACCCTAGACGTAACAAATATTTACATAGAAAAATAGCTATATAGTTGTTAAATATATAACTTCTATCGCAGTCACTCGAAGACTCTTCAAGATATTTTCCAAGATGCCTAGAATACTGGTTTTGTAAAGCTTTAAATCTATCACCAATGGTGTAAAGACATATTCTAAGCAGTGCCCCATACTCTGTAGCAGCCCTATCAAGAGACATCTGGCGAAAAAACTTTAACCAGTAGCAGATACGAGTTGAATCTTTTCTCCTATCTGCTAATAACATTATTTCAGCTTGCCGATAAAAATCGACCGACAAACATACGTATAAACTTTGTAACAGTGGATTTCGATTTAAACTAGCCAAAAACCCACCTTTAGCAAAATCGTACCCTGCAAAAGCTTGTAGGAAAGTAAATTGGTATGACATAATCTCTATAAGTTGCTTTCAAAAGTTATGCATCGCTGTAGGTGAAATCCCTGACAAGATTCTACAGTTCTGCTTATACGCTTTAAGATGTGCAACTAACCTTGGGAGATATGCCTCTAGCTGTACCAGAGCTAGGGGTTGTCCCTTGGTTGTTACAGGTGAAAAGCTTCATATTTAAGGAATGCCAGAAAATCTCTTCATTAAGCTAATCTCCGAATTAATGTTAAATAAATAGAATTTGAACGATTTATTGAGTAATTATGTGTTTAACGAGCTTTATTGCTGATTTTGTCCATATTTTAATCTAGTTTTTGAGATTCCATCAATGATTAATACTCTTTAACTTAATTTCGACCAAGAAGGTTATCAGCCTTCACCCTAGAAAAATCCCTTTATAAACCCATATAAATCCAATTTAGCGTCTTTTGGCATTTCTACCTTCCCTGATTGAATCAATATTTTCCCTACCTTAAGTATTATGCCATCATTGAATCACATGGCCAAAACAGCTTTACACATCTGTAAACTATTGAAATAAAAGGATTTCAATGATTACTGTTGCTGTAGAAGGCAACTGTTTTTTAAACTCTGGCGGCAAAATATTTCCACCCTAAGAATAAAAATGTAATGAATAGCTTTATCAAATACCAAGCTCATAAGTATTTACGACGCTAACAATAAACTATGCTTCATAGCTAAAGTTAGATTATCACAGCTATTCATGACTCCATAGAAGTCAGCAGGTTTTTTTTGACACATATGTTTAAATAAGTGGCACCTATACACGCTTTTGTTCAAAATAAAATTACGGTTTCTTAGATTAAAAATACGACTACCGCAAGTTAGATTTGTGAACTTTAAACGCGATATACGATACTCCAAAACTTTTGAGTATGATAATCAAAAATTACAAACATTTACAGATTGACACCATAAATGCCTTTCACGCATCAATTTAAGGGAACTAATATCTACCGAACTTGCCTATCAGTAAGGATTATGATTTTAATAACTTTTTATTAAGTTCAAACTGCATGGAAAACAGTTTTTCTTTAAAAGCAGTGGGTTGCTATAAACAACATGCTTTATAAACAAGTTATAAATCATTCTGTCAAGAGTCTATCATATCAAAAAGGGGGTTTTAGGAAAAAACTACAGTATCTTCATGAAAACTTTAAAATACAATTCCTTGAAATTCTGGGTTGATATTGACGTTATACATTGGAAAATAAGCAACTAGTCACTTTCACTGGGGTTTTCAGGACAAGTATCAAAATAATTAAATAAAAATAAAGTTATAGATACACATATTTATATCTGAATTTCAATCCTCTTAAGTAGTAAATGATTCAAATCCAAAAAAACATTATTTCATGCGTTTAACATATATTTACAGTGTGTAGCGCATCTCTCTAAAGGAGTATGAGAGATTCTAAGCCGGTCAAAAAAATATTCTAGGCATTTCATCTATCATAGGTAATAGATTCAGAAAGGGTTTCACAATATTGTTATTTCTAGCAATACTTGGAAGCTAAATGCTGCGAACTAAATTTTTTTTTAACTGACATATTGCATCATTTTCATTAAATATAAAATCCTATGTTGAAATAAGCGGACATACCTTTAATTTTTTACGCCGACTTACTTAAATAACACTGGGTATTAACATGTAGATTAATTTTGAATATTTGCTAAAGTTTTCTAAAAACAACTATACAAATATTTTAGTAACTCTCACAGAACTTACAAAATTCTCAAAAAGCCCAAATAAACCCATATCTAATAATGGAGAAAGATGTGGATATATTCATATCATGCACCTCGACGAGAAACGGGTTTGAAGCAAATCACTCAAGGAGCAGGATTATGTTTAAAATTCAGAGAAACCCGGTTTATTTGTGCTTGTTGAGAATGGAGAAAGATGTGAATATATGCAGTGCTAAAGGCGTTGCTGATTTTATGAGGGAACATTAAGTCCTATGTCAAGGGCGAACACGCTTCGCTAACGTGAACGGGAACGCTGCGGACAATATACAATTAATTTTTTTGCTATTGATTTACCCATAATATATCTCACCCCGATTTATTAAATATTTATCGTCTTCAAATTGTCTTAGATCGGACTTACTATTAATAATATCCTTTTTTCTAGCATCGACAAAAAATAAGATAAGCAAGATATTGTATTACTCCAAAGATTTTTATTAGGTTAGATTGGATGAAGAGTATAAAAAACTACGTAAACTCAAAATTAAGCACATGAAGATTCAGCCTTTTTACGACTATTTAATTGCCATGCCAAGTGCTGAAGAACCTCAATTGATTACATAGTTTTATATATTTAAAAAAGAGATAGATAATTTATGCGCGGCTAAAATGATAGCGAACTATCCTGCTTTAGCTTTTAAAATAAAACAACGATTAGTATTTATTTTGTATTGAAAATTATGAGCATTACTAAGCAATAATTAGAGAAAAATATTACTTCTATAAGTACAACAATGATTTAGCTTACAAAAGTACATGAAAAATAGTAACCATAAAAACTTAACATAGTTTACAGGATGATAAATATTTTGTATTAATTCCATGAGCTACTATATTTCCCCCCGTTTTCAAGATAAACTTTCCGTCCACATTACTAAAAATTATCTAGATTTGCCTAAAGTGCGAGTACCTTTAATTTTGGGCATTCACGGAAGGAAGGGAGAAGGAAAATCCTTTCAATGTGAATTGGTTTTCCAGAAAATGGGTGTGGAAGTAACTCATATCTCTGGAGGTGAACTAGAAAGTCCCGATGCTGGAGATCCCGCTCGTTTGATTCGCTTGCGGTATCGGGAAACAGCGGAATTAATCAAAGTGCGCGGAAAAATGTGCGTGTTGATGATTAACGATTTGGATGCGGGTGCTGGACGATTTGACGAAGGAACCCAGTACACGGTGAATACCCAATTGGTAAATGCTACCTTGATGAATATTGCCGATAATCCCACCGATGTTCAGCTACCGGGGAGTTATGATTCTACTCCTTTACATCGCGTTCCAATTATTGTTACGGGGAATGATTTTTCTACTTTATATGCTCCCTTGGTTCGTGACGGCAGGATGGATAAGTTTTATTGGGAGCCGACTAAAGAAGACAAAGTTGGAATCGTCGGTGGAATTTTTAGCGAAGATGGATTGTCAAAGCAAGATATTGAGCAGCTTGTAGATAATTTTGCCAATCAAGCCGTTGATTTCTATAGTGCATTGCGATCGCGGATATATGACGAACAAATTCGTCGGTTTATCCACAATCAAGGAGTCGATAAAGTTTCGTCACAGGTAGTCAACAGCAACAATATTCCATCCTTCCACAAACCCAAGTTTGGTTTATCGGATTTGATGGAGGTAGCTAACTTGATGGTTGAGGAACAGCAACGGGTAGATAATTCCCATTTGGTAGAAGAATACAACCGTGGTGCTTTACGTCATCAAAAGCATTTTATACCCCAGGTTACACAAACACCAGTGTATGAAGCAAGACCTACCTCACATTTTGACGCGAACTTACCTACTTATCATGCCAGACCAACAGCAAATTTTGACGGCGAACCATTACCTACTTATCATGCCAGACCTAGCTATCAAGCACAAGCTAAACCAGTAAATATACCCGATATTCCATCTACTAATTCGGGAACTGATAGAAGCCGTAGTTTAGGTAAAAATCCCAACAGCTTGAACCAGAATATACCAGCAGCATCAACCCATGTAGGTCCCGAAATACTCAGCTATATGCAGAAAATCTTGTCATCGGGGAATCATCTCAGTATCGAATATGCAAGCAAAGATAAATTTGGTAAAGGTGATTGGCAAAGGTTTTCCACTCGCGAAATAGATGATATAGCTGATGCAATTGGAGATTTGGAAAGATGTTTAGTAAAACACACAGATGACTACGTGCGCTTAGCTGGCATTGACTATAAAACTAAGAAAGCAGTAGTGGGAACTATAATTCAAGATCCCAATGAAGTAGGTGGTTCGACTTTTCATTATCCACCCACACCCGAACTATATCCCAGCAAACAAATAACCGGGGATTCAACATTCCGGTATCCAGATACAACTACTGCCAACAAACAATTAGGTGGTTCAACATTCCGGTATCCAGCAACATCCGATCCATTTCCTCACCCCCATACAGCAGCCCATAGCTACACAGCAACCAGTAACCCCCACCAAGCCCTAGAAAATAGTCATACCTACCGCACCGGAAATCCAAACAATGCACAGATATCTTCAGCCCATCTAGAGCTAGAAATTTTAGAACAAATGCGGGAAATCTTGGCTTCAGGAAACCATATCGGTATAGAATACGTAGATAATCGTAGATTCCGCACGGGTTCGTGGAATAGTTACGCAGGGCATCAAATAGAAGATATGGCAGAAGCAATTGCTGCTGTAGAAGCATGTTTAGTCGAACATAACAACGACTACATACGCATTTTTGGCATCGATCCCAAAGCCAAGCGACGGCTAACAGAAATAATGGTTCAACGCCCCGGTGGAAAACTTGTAACCCAGTGAATTTTATTCCCATCCACAATGTAGAGACGTAGCAATGCTACGTCTCCCAAATGCGCGTCAAATTATCGCAATAAACCGCTATATTTTTTTTACTATTAATTAAGGCAATCCCACAAAATGTGAATATTAAAACAAATATTGAAGGAAGAAGTAAAGAAAAGAAAAGAAAAGAGAATGGGGTATTCTACCCACATTTTCAAGTTAATATAAGTTTAATTAAATAAATGATGCAATTTTATAAAACCCGAGTCAATTGTAGTCAGATCGGGTTTATTATAAGAATATTAGATATTTAAGTAAATTAGTCGGGTAACTTAGTTTTTGGAGAACCAGTTTCTTTGGATACTCTTTCAATTTTAAAATCTTCAATATTACTTTCAAATCGGTTAAAAATAACTCTTATTTCGTCATAACCAATTGCACTAGAAGCACCTCTAGGACTATTACATTTGACTCGCATTAAAGTTTGAAGATTGCCATAGAGTTCGTTAAAATAAAAGCTGCGCTGACAATCATAACCAACAAAACCTTCTAAGGCTAATTGATTTAGAGCCGCTACACCCATACGATGATTAATTATCGACTTTATTTGATCTATCTCTTCTTTCTCGTTCATTCTGCGCCATTTAGCTGGCGTTGGTTTGGCTTGAGAATATATAGACTCAGAACTGTTTTGTTTTGGTGTCGCAGAAACTTGATTATTCAGCAACCATAATAACGGAATTGCCATTAAAATAGATATGACAGCTAATTTTTTCATAGAATTATTCATAATAGTTTTCAATAATAGAATAGATTAGTTAAGACAAATTAAATTTTGGTGGAGAGGTTTTTTAGATTAACAACTGATTGATTCCACCTTTAATCTGTAAGTAGCATTCCCTCGAATAGCACTAACGGTAAAATAATATTCACCTGCTTCTAAAAATAGCCGCACATTGCTGGCTTTTTCAGCGTATATTCTAGGCTCTCCAACTTTAAATAATTCAAAAATAGCATTACTCTCTAGAGAAGTAATTACAATTTGAAAATATTGTCTTGGTGCAACTTCAAATCTGTGAATAACAGTTTCACATCCGATAGCGACATCTTCTATAACTTCATACTGATTACCATTCGTAAAATCAATTGATTTACTTTTGCGAATACTCAACAACTCATTTATAAGCTGTTGATTTAATCCTTGCCAAAGCATGGCTTGATAACTTTGCATCCCCACATATCCATCAGAAATTAAACCGTTGCCTTGCTGAAAGTTTTTTACAGCTTGTTCGGTTGCTTGTCCAAAATCGCCATCCTCTAAAATTCCGCGAGTACTACCAGAAACATAATTCAAAAACTTTTGTAAAATTAAAACATCGTTTCCTATATCACCTTTTTGAAGCGGTAATTTAATAAATGATTCCGTTTCTAATTTACCAAAAAAAGCTTTTACCCTGTCCTCAGAGGTTATATCATGAAACTGATGACGATATAAAGCAGCCCAAGTTTGTTTTCCCACAATACCGTCTGCTTGCAAACCACAATTTTGTTGAAACCAAATTACAGCTTCCTTTGTTTTTCTGCCAAAATATCCATCAACAATTAAAGTATGTAAATCAAAGACAGTAAATATTTCTTGAAGTACTTTGACATCTTCACCCGTACAACCTTCCCGTAAAACTTCTTTTGCTGATAGCCATACATCTTCATCCAACTGTAAAATTGTTTCTGCATCAACAAGCCCGTAATTAGGAAGATGACTGTAAGACTGTTGAAATTTGATTACGGCAGCTTTAGTTTTCGTACCGAAAATACCATCGATTGAACTAAAATAGAAATTAAGCTGTTTCAAAGCTTCTTGCAACTTAGTCACTTTTAATCCAGCGGCACCTGCTTCGAGAACAATAAAGCTTGTAGTCATGACATGTTGGGTTGTTGTATATTTGTCGCTTTCATAACTACACAGTATCCGTAGGTTTTCCGGAAATATATTGTACTTTAATTGAAAATACGGGAATATTTTAATAAAATCTGATGGTATCTTTCCCAATTGCGGAATTTTTCATAGTCGCTGTTTTTGTATTCTCTTAAAGTTATCTACAATTTATGTGTTAAAACCATTTTTTGAGGTTGAAGGTAAAATATTTTTCCACAGCTAGGATGCTCTGATTTATTTATTTACTAATGTCATTTAAAATACAAATTCAAATTCTTTTACAATATTCCATCGTTGGTTTTCATGCTTCAACAGCGTCAAATTTTTGGCATCAAACTCAAAATGTAATTCTTGATTTTCAAATTCTGCCCAAGCAGCTTTAAATTTACTTCGCTGCAAATCTTTAAAAGCAACTGTCATATGAGGGGTAAAACCGCGAGATTTTCCTACCTTGTCAACGATTCCTAAATTATTTTCCACATACGCCATTAAATCACTTTGCAAACTCATTAAATCTGGAGTTTGAACTACATCTATATATATAACCCGAGGTGCAAAGGCATTATAGCCATCAAGGGTTATTGGTATGAAATTTCTTCCTATAACAAAATGTTGTAAACATTCCTCCAAAGCTACGGCTTTGTTGCTATCCCATTCAAATGGGGGTTGTAAAGTAATGTGTGGTGGTGATTTAAAAGCGTGCTTGCTATCGTAGTTGTCAGCAAAATACTGCTTAACCGAATTAGCGTAATCTTGAATTACCTGTGGTGGCAATAAAGCAATGAAGTAGAGACTCATTTTCAGTTTTTAATTAATGGTAATTTGTTTCCCGATAAAGATGCTCTGCTTAACAGTTATATCTTCTACTACCATAAATAAATGCTCTGTCTGTTTTCTACGGTTTTTTAGGATTCCGTAGTAAATATAATTAGTGTAATATATATTTCTATATATCCATTTTTGAAATTAATTAATTAATTCAAATATAAAAGTATTTTTTTTTACTATTAAAAGAATAAAAAAGTATTTATATTGAGAAAAAACCGGGATTATATAAATTGTTTTTGTAAAAATTAAAGCATTTGTTTCTAGCAGTATATTGTCTTGTAACTTACGTAAGCTTTCTGTGAAATAATAATCTTATACCTTCATCCAATAATTATGTCGTTTGATATTTCCCAGCATTTAACAAGCGATCGCTAAATTTGAGGTAGGGTAGTTTGGAATTGAGGAAGACTTTTTAAATTAGAAGTCCATTTAATTAAAGCCCCCTACTTAGTCTAAAAAAAAATTGGCAGCAATCATATTTTTCTCTGGGTTCTTGGTGTTACTACCCAGGATGTTTCTCTGGAAATATGATCGTACCAAGCAACCAAGGTGACAATCATTTTGCACAGCGTATAAGGAATACTAGCAATCAAATGAGTTAGAAATACTTTAAATCCATAAGGCTGCGATTTGATTGCGATTGCTCCAAAAGTCGTTATCCAACTGGTGAAAATTGTATAGAAAAAACTGAAATCGAGAAGTAATTGTACTTTTGCAGACAAAGTATATTGCTCGCCAATCATAAACTGCAAAGCTATTAAACCCAATAATTGCAAGCTAATTAGCGAAAATGCTTCTCTGTAAATTAGCGTATAAAACCAATATAATTTTTGACGTTTCTTTAAGTATCTACATCTATTCATTTTCTTTTGATACTTAAGAGTACATTCAAACCAACCCTGATTCCAGCGCTTGCGTTGTCGCCACCATGACATAAATGTGGTAGGAGCCTCCTCAGTCGCAATAATAGTGCGATCGTGAATTAACTTATAGCCGCGAGTAAGCAAGCGTAGAGTTGCATCAATATCTTCTGTTAGCTGATTTTTGTTAAATTTAATCAGTTTAAGAGTGGAAGCACGCCAATAAGCGTTACTTCCACCGAAAATAGCCGTGTTAGTTAGTATCGAGCGTGCTTCATGACATAAGCCATAAATAACCTCAAATTCCACCGCTACCAAACTGGATATAATACTGTCTTTGTAATTGCGAATAGTACATCTGCCCTGAACTACATCATATCCATTACCTATCCAGTGCCATGCTCTTTCAAAAGTATCTTCTAGGGTTGGGTGGTGATCTGCATCAAACAAGGCAATCATTTCTCCAGAAGCTACATTGATTGCTGCATTCAAGTTTTCAGCTTTACTAGTACTTCCCTCAACTTTTATTACTCGCAAACAAGAAAAATGTTGAGTCATTGCTTCTAGTTGAGTTTCTATCTCTAATCTTCTAGGAGTATTGTATGCAAGGATAATTTCATATTCACAAGGATATTTTAAATTAAAAAGAAAATGTTGCAGCGTTTCTACAATTATATCTTTTTCATTAGGTAGATATGCCGCAATTATTACAGATACTTTGTTTAATTTCTGAGTTTGACTATGTGGATTGCCCTTGAGAGGAAAATCTACTTGACTCTTGTTCAATTCCTCTAAACTAGGTTGCTTAATAAATATTGCACATAGGACTTCAAACAATATTACCGTACAAGTTAAACTGTATAAAATGGAGTATATTATTTTTACTCCTGTGATAATAGTTAAATAAGAATATATCAACAGAGGTATAAAAACTACAAATAAAGCTAGTAAAAAAACTTTAGATACATCAAATCTAATTTTTGGCAACTTCATTTTACTACCTTTAATTCAGAATTTAACAAAGATTTTTTGAATCGGAATCCTTAGTCGTTGCAATACTGCGTAGGTTTTGGGGAGATCCTCCCTAGCCCTCCGATGAATTGGAGGGAACTAAGCCCCCAAATTAGCGGGGGTTTGGTGAGACTACTCCCGTGGGTCGTCATCCCGACCTTGAGGGAAGTAGCGAACCCGAAGGGGGGATCTAAAAATTTTGTTCAATTTCTTAACCGAGCAGTATTGTTAGTCGTTGTACAACTAAACTCTCATCAAAAATAGATTTTGACAGCTTAGTAAGAATATAAATTAGTCTGGTTTGCAGCCTAATCACCGCTTTTTGGTGAAAAATTATTGATTGAATTCAATCGGCTACAATTCAAATCTCATTTTTATCCTCTAAGTAAAATAATCTGCATTAAGTTACTCGGAAATAATTTTTATATAATCCGTTAAATGGCAATTGATTAGGAATATTTGCCATATGTTATCGGATTAGTTAAAACAATGGTATTTCAACTACATAATGATTAAAATATTTATTTTTTTCCTAGTTACTAATTCTGAATCTTGATGATTAAGAGCTTATCAAATTTACAATTATAAGTCTTGCAATCAAAAACACATGATAAATATTTTATTGTTTAAATTTGATTAAAATATAAATAAAAATATGGTTATTTAGATAATATATATTCCGTCGCCAAATAAGAATCTCAATTCCAAAGAATATACTTCTGTACTATGAAAAAATTACCTATTTTTGAGAAAGGGGGAATAGAAGAGAGAAAAAATTCTATGGGACAAAGCATTAATATTCTGCCAAATTATTCTTATTTTTTCCCTCCGCTTCCCCTGCTCCTCCTGCCCACCCGACAATGCAGGTTTTGGTAGACTATTAGGGGAGCAAAACCGACTACGAATGTGTTACCCCAAACAACTACTTTCTTTTACAGTTTATGAATAAGTAGAAATAGCCCATAATATTTTCAAGGAAGTAGAATCAAATGCCGTGGTTTGCGAAAATAGAAACAGGTAAAGTCGATAAATCCACCTTCGATCAATATGTTCCCGCTCATAAAGCTTATGTGGAAGGCTTGAAAAATAAAGGACACGAAGCAAAAACTGGTTATTGGGCGCAGTATGGTGGCGGAATGCTACTATTTAAAGCTGCTTCAATGGATGAAGCTCAAGCAATTGTTGATCGCGATCCATTGATTGCAAATAATTGCGTTGACTATAAGCTATACGAATGGCGGCTTATAGTCGAATAAATTTCACATCTTGCGCGATTCTCAACAAGCCCAAATAAACCCGGTTTCTCCTGGTGAAAGCATGACGAACCACACGCTTTGCGTGAATATTTCTTTGTGAAACCAAAAAGAAACCGGGTTTATGAGATTGTTACAAGAAGTTAAATAAATAAAATTACATGCAGCTTGTTCCACATTTGAACAAATTAGTGCTATATTATTTTAAGACCTGGACCTATGCAACTGCAACGCCCAAACCTTGTCAGGACCTGACGGTAGCAGCAATACGGGATGCTTGCAGTAGGCGTAGACTCCGGGTCGCCCTATTTTTAAGAGTATTGCTGTATAATGCCTGGTTTCGGAGATATTGCTAAAAAAGCTTTTTACCTTGGTGTTGGGTTAGCTTCTTACGCTAGCGAAAAAGCAGGTGGAACTTTAGCCGAATTGCGATCGCAAGCCCAAAAACTAGCAGATGAAATGGTTGCGAAGGGCGAAATGAATGCCGAAGAAGCCCGGAAGTTTGTAGAAGATATGATGAAACAAGCTCAATCATCTGCGAGTGATGGAAGCAAAGAAAACACAACTCGGGCTGAACCCCGTCGTATTGAAATTTTAGGCGATGAAGAAGAACCCAGCGAAAAAGAATCGCCGGAGGTTCAAGATGTCGATAAGTTGCGCGATCAAGTTAGACGAATGCAAGAAGAATTGCGTCGTTTACAGCGCGACCAATAACTAAGAAATCGGTGTATTATTAAGCCAAAAGCTAGTAATTGCTTGGAAATCATTAACAGACATTCCAGGATTATTATTATAGAATATCCCTTGGGGTGAACTTTTAGTATTTTAGACCGGCACAACATTAAGCATTTTTGTAAATGGTTTTTGAGTGGTAAACGGTTACATTTGTTAATTGCCACCCTCCTGAAGACGTGTTAAAAGCGTTGAAATAAATGTCCTATTATTAAAGAGAGTGAGGACTATTTTTTATGGATGAGTGGCAAAAAGATTTTTCGGACATAGTAAAATCGGTATCGGATGAGGTAGAGCGCTTCTTTACGGGGATGACTGAAGTAGTAGATACTTTTATTGAAATCACTGAAGAACTTAGCGAACAAGTTCAAACTTCTCTACTTTCTGAGGTAGATCAGTATTTGCAGGATTTAGCAGAACCATTTTTAGAAGTTTATTGGGATTTTGAAGATGTTTTAGGAGATGACTTGAGCAGTCATTTGCCTTATCCCGTTGAACCCACAGCAGAAACAAATCCTGCCTGTATGGGTTGCCGCAACTATCACGGACAAGTTTACAACGGTAATTTATTAGTTTGCGGTATGCATCCAAGCGGGTATGAAGATGAAAGCTGCCCCGATTGGGAAGGGGAATAGTCAGTGAACAGTACCATGACAGTTAACAGTCAACAGTGAGCAGTACCATGACAGTTAAGAGTAATTTAATTTTAGATTTTAGATTTTAGATTATCTCTCTATTCCCTGTTGCCTCTTTAAATTATTAATTACTTTTAAATATAAATGACACAGACAGATAGCGAAGTTAAATATGGCGAGCGCGAGATAAGGGAAGGAAAATTAATTACTTTTCCCAATCCCCGCGTTGGCAGAAGGTACAATATCAGTATTACTTTGCCGGAATTTACCTGTAAATGTCCGTTTTCCGGCTATCCAGATTTTGCTACGATTTATGTAAATTATGTCCCCGACGAAAAGGTTGTGGAATTAAAAGCAATCAAGCTTTATATCAATAGTTATAGGGATAGATATATTTCCCACGAAGAATCAGCCAATCAAATTTTAGATGATATTGTTGCAGCTTGCGACCCTTTAGAAATTAACGTCAAAGCCGATTTTACCCCACGCGGTAACGTACATACCGTTGTGGAAGTTAATCATAAAAAATAGGGCATTGGGCATTGTGCATTGGGCATTGGGAAGAGTTGAGAATTAATAATTATCTATCTTTCGCAAAAAATAAATCCAATTTCTAACTACGATAAATACAAATCACCAATGTAGAGACGTTGCAATGCAACGTCTTCTATTATTTCAGATTTTTCGATAATTCGGTACAACAGGAACAAGAGATTTAAAGAAATTAAAGTAGGATCCAATGCCCCATGCCCAATTCCCAATCCCCAAATCTAAACACTCGAAACCAAAGACTTAGTAGATTCACCTTTTGATTTAGAATTTACTTGTTCAAAAATCTCTACCATTTCTCCTTCAAAAGCAACTTGAGCGCGATTGGTTTTACCGCCAACATATAAGTTATTTTCTTTCTGTAATACCCATACCTGAGAGTGAGAAAAGTAACTCATTACTACTCCCAGCATTAACAAAGCAAATCCAGCGTAAACTACTGGAATACCAGGGTCAGCTTTAATTTGCAATCCAGTAGAACCAACTACTTCTAAAACTTTTAAGGTAACGCCATTAACTTCTGCCGTCATTCCTTCGCGGACGGTATTAACTAGTTTACCTTTAGCATCGTAAATTAATACGGTTCCCTGTAAATCTTTTGCTAATAAAGAAACGCCTTCACTCAAATCTGGCTTGGTAGGAATCCAAGTACCCCAAAGTCGCCCTTTTCCGCCGGTGTCAAGTTGTGCCATCGGCAGTTCAAAAATTGGACTTCTGTTGACTTTGACTTTTACTGCTGCAATTCCCCAATCAGTTTGGTAAAGGGTTACTCCTTTGTGTCGTAAAGGATGGTTTACGAAAATAGTGTCTTTGTCTACTTCTTTGCCTTCCTTATCTAATACCGACATATCCGAGTAAAATTGGTCAATCTCTCCGGTAGAAGTATAGTCAATCCAGAAGCGATTTACTTTTACAGCCCAATCTTTGGGAACTTGCGACATCGCCCAAGGTCCGGCATCTATGATATTTTTAACTTGGAATGTATCGCCACTAGCAACCATTTCCTGAGCCATAAACCCTGTCATAGCTCCTAGAATTGAACCAAGTAAAGTAACTACAATACCTATGTGGACTATAATAGGACCAATTTTACCGATAATGCCTTTGCGAGCGTAGAGTTTATCATTGTCTTCCTGAAAAACTTTGTAGCGGCGCTGTTGGAGAATTTCGGTAAGATTTTGAATAGATGTAAAATTGTCTTTGTCAACATCGAATTCCGCACTCAACGCTAACTTTTGAAATCTCCGGGGTTTATCGAAAAATTTCCAGCGACGTGCAGCTTTTAATGCTGGAAGCTGACGGGTAAAAGTACAAGCTGCTAAACTTGCTCCGAAGAATATAAGTAGAGATAAAAACCACCAGGTACGATAAACGCGATCTAAACCGATGATTATAACTACTTTCCAGGTGAGAAAACCAAATAAAGCCGGATTTTCCGGATAATTTTCTTGGTAGAAAGCGACAGATTGCCCTTGTTCGATTACCGTACCCGCAATACTAAATACAGCGATTGCTAATAGTAGAATTATCGCTAGCCGCAAGTCTGTAAGTACTGGTAGAAATTCCTTGCGGATAAAGCCTGTTAATACTGCCAAGGGTGATTTTTTTGAGGATTCTTCTAAAGTCATTTAATTTTAGATTTTAGATTTTGGATTAACCTGACTTCTTGCACCACTCTTATTAAGCTCAAAGAAACCCGGTTTCTTTGTGATTTAGCAACAACATAATAATGCTTTTACGACAAGAAACCGGGTTTCTGATACTGGTGCAAGATTTAAGATTAACTGTATATCTAAGAGTTTGCTGAATCAAAATATCAAATTGCGATTTCACATTGTTGGAGACGTAGCGCAGTGCTATGTCTCTACAAGGGGATGCGAGAAATTAAGGAGAATACCCCGAATCCTACTAATAATGCGCCGCTAACGGGATTAATCCAACCAGAAAACCGACGTATTTCGATTATTTTTTTAATTGAAGCTGTAAAAGTACCGGCTAAAATTAACGGTGTCACATAACCTGCTGTGTAGGAAAGCAGCAAAGCAGCACCTAAAATTAAATCTTTTGTGCTAGCAACCCATCCCAATAAACTTGCTAAAACCGGAGTGCTGCAAGGAGAAGCTACCAAACCAAAACTTAATCCAATACAATATGCTCTCACACCTTGGGGTAATTCTTGAGAAATCCAATCGGTACCACCCCAATCAGGAAGCTGCAAAGGTAAAGCTTCCAGGAGATTTAATCCCATTAAAATAGCAATGACGCTGACAACAATCGGTAAACCAATACCAATTTGACCGTAGACTTTTCCTACGGTTGCTGCTATAATTCCAAGCCCTGCAAGAGTAGTAGCTAATCCTAAAGCAAACCAAGTAGATTGAGCGGCTGCTTGGATGCGGCTTTTCGCTTCATAACCGCCGATATAACCAATAGTGATGGGCAGCATGGAAAGCATACAGGGAGTAAGACTGGTAAGCAAACCAGCTAAGAAAATAATCCCGATGCTTATCAAACTGAGGTGAGTTAATTGGTTAGAAACAAGCGAATTCGCAAATTGTTCGAGTTGATAAAGTTGAGTTTGCAGGGTTTCGAGCATGAACAGTACCATGACAGTTAACAGTTAACAGTTAACAGTGAGCAGTGAGCAGTGAGCAGTGTTTGACTGGGAAGCCACATCTAAAGGCTCTGCCCTAATATTGTAGCGGAGGCAGAGCCCTCCTGATATGCATTACAAGGCTCTGCCTTGTAAATACTCATGCAGAGGCGTTGCATATTGTCCGCAGCGAGTGCAGCAAAGCAAAACGAAGCATTCACCCCTCTGCCTTTATAAGGAGAGGGGAAGGGGGTGAGGTTTCGACTAAACCATTTTCGATAAAGTTATAACAACAACTCCCAAAATCATAATTATCGAACCAGCGATTCTTTCTCTAATACCTTGTTCTTTAAAAATTAACCAACCCCATAATACGTTAAATAAGGCGCTGGTACGTTTAACTGCAATTACAAAAGATACCAGAGCCAGTTGTAATGCACTCATTTGACAGATTATTGCCAAGGTGTTGATAAAACCAATTATAATTAAGTTTCTGAAATTAGATTTAATGTTTTGGATATTGGGTTTTGAATTAAGAAATACTATTGGTAAGGTAAATATAGCGACGCTCAAATGTGCGGTAATTGTCCAGAGAATTGGAGAGGAATTCTGTACGCCAATTTTATCAACATTAGCGGAAATACTCCATACCAATACTACTCCAAACATTAATCTTGAGCCGGTTTCTTGGAATAATGATTTAAAAGGAGCTAGATATCCGCTGGTTTTATGGTGGAATTTCAATACATAAGCGCCAATGACAATAATAAATATTCCTAAAATACCGATAGCGTTGGGAAATTCACCGACAATAAATGGAGAGGTGATTAAAAGTAATATTGGACTTAATGTTGTGATGGGAGCAACTATTGATAAATCTGATGCTTTTATGGCTTTGAAAAAAAGTAGATAAGCTACAGTGTTTAAAATGCCGATGGCAATTACAGCGTACAAAAATTGATTGCCGAAAGTTGGAATATGGTTAAAAAATAATAGCGGGAAAGCAAATATTGCAGTTAATAGATTAAAAGAAAAAACTAGAATGTATTCATCAATTGTGGAAGCTGCCTTTTTATTAAAAATATCCCTGAGTGATTCTAAAAAAGCTGTGGAAATTGCGAAGAAAAACCAATACATATCAGTTAGCAGTACCATGACAGTTAACAGTTAACAGTGAGAAACCCGGTTTTTTGAAAAAACCGGGTTTTTGGCACCTATCTTTTTCACAACTCATATAGGATTGCTATATAAATCATCTAAAATCTTAAAAGCAAAATCTTAAATATTAAGAAGGTGCTGAACAAGTATAGTTTTTATGTCCTCTTCACAGCAAATTATTGGTAAATTTAGGAACAATGAAAATTTGCTGGTTTTATTTATGACTTTTTCGACTATTCTATAAAAGCTTTCAATCATAAATAAAGCCCGCTGATGCGGGCAATATAAAAACGGTTGGTAAACTGAATTTTATATAAGTCTACTTACAATTTACTCTACCGATATTGTTCAAAATAATTCAAGCAAATTTAATATATATTTGCTTGTTTTGGTAAATAAAGTATTAAATTAAAATTTATTTCTATGTAAAAACCGTCGTTCGCGCTTGGGTTTTGTCGGTTGTTTGCGGAGTGGAACAACTTCAGCTTCGTTACTTTCCCTGGCAACTCGAATTAATAAAGCTGTGGCAATCAATGTAGCAATTATCGAACTTCCGCCGTAACTAAAAAAAGGTAAAGGTAAACCAGTTGTTGGTAAAACCCCACTGGCAACACCAATATTTATAAATGATTGCCCTGTAAGTAAGGTCGTAATTCCAATTGCCGATAATCTGTATATAACACTTTTTGCTCTCAGAGCTACAATTAATCCCAAAGTTGCAAATACAGCCAACATAACCAACAGCGTCACGCTGCCAACAAAACCAAATTCTTCAGCAAATACTGCAAAAATAAAGTCGCTATCTGCAATTGGTAGCCAAGAAAGCTTTTGTTGAGAAAGTCCAAATCCTGAGCCCCAAGTATTACCAGATCCTATAGCTAATAAACTTTGAATTAACTGGTAATCTGTACCTTGAGGATCGTCCCAAGGATTAATAAAAGAAGTAATCCGCAAGCGTTGGTATTTATTAATGGTGACGCTTATCAGCGCCAATAATACTCCTGCACCAGCGCTACTTCCTAAATACTTGTAAGGCAAACCACTAGCCAGAGCAATTAACCAGACAGTCATTCCGCAAAGTGCAGTGGTACTTAAGTTCGGTTGTGCGAGAATTCCCAACAGCACAAAACTAAAAACTCCCAACCAAGCAATGCGAATTCCCCAATTAAGTCTGTCCCAATTTCCAAAAACTCGCGCACTTTGCAACACTAAAAAAGGCTTGACAAATTCCGATGGTTGAATGGGGAATCCTCCAATAGATAGCCAACGACTCGTACCGTAAACCCCCCTTGTTCCCAAACCGGGAACTAAGGTGAGAATAATTAAGCCCAAAAACAGCATTAGCAGCCAATGGGATACGCCAATTATTTTATTAAACGGTAATTTGACAATGACATTGAAAAGTATCAAACCCAAGAATACACTCATCAGTTGACGTTTGAAAAGGAAAAGTCCATCACCATGCTTAGCCTCAGCAATTGGATAAGAAGCTGAAAATAATACGGCTAAACCTACAAGCAGCCAAATAAAGGTTAACCAGCGTAACAAGCGGGCTTCTAATGCCCAACTAGATACAGTGTCATCAAAAAATGGAATCAAACGGGCTAATTTCAATTTCACAGCGCAGAAGGTAAGGAAGGTGGTTTTTGGTTTCGGGTTGTTTGGTTTATAACCCGACTTGGGTAGATTTTAATTGCCAATTAGTGTTTTCGCCTAGATGTGTTGGCTTCATTTTTCTTAAAATTTTGAGGATTGGGAATGGGTAATGGGTAATTGGTAATGGGTAATTGGTAATAGGTAATGGGTAATGGGTAATTGGTAATTGGGTTTTTCAAGAATTAAATAGTAGGTTGGGTTGAAGGCACAGGAATTATTTATGATGTGTGAAATATTAAGAATGCGCCGCAACCCAACATCAATATTTTGGGAATTGGGGATTGGGCATGGGGCATTGAGAATAGATGGTAGATGGTAGGTTGGGTTAAAGGCGCAGGAATTATTTATGCTGTGTGAAGCATTGAGAATACGCCGCAACCCAACATCAATATTTTGGTTTTATATAAGATTATGTAAGATATATTTTTAAGTCCTGTTGGTTTACTCGACATTGTAATGTTGGGTTTCACTCTGTTCAACCCAACCTACTGATTATCAATCACCAATTACCCATTACCCATTACCAATTACCAATTACCCATTACCAATTACTACCCCTTGCGTCCAATAAATCTATAGTAGGGAACTTTCAAACCAGGTACGAAAGGCAAACTTCCCATCCCTTCTGTCAAAGAAACCCTATCGAAGTTGTGGTGCAGGTAAGCAAGACGGTTTGGACACAGAAAAACGTTATCTGTAGCAAACCAAATTGGCCAAAAGTTGCGATCAAAAAACGAATGACGTTGCCACCCTTTAGGGGGATGCTTTTGAGATACGTAAAAATCTACAACCCCAATCTTTCCCCCTGGTTTCAATATCTTTTTAGCTTGCTCAATGGCAGCAAACCATTCGGGAATCATGGTTAAAGAATAGGAAAAGGTGACGATATCCGCAACCCCTTCTTGCGGTACAAATTTAGTCACATCGGCTTCGACAGTTTCCACATTCTTCCAATGGCGATCGCTAATTCGCGATGCGGCTATTTGCAGCAGAGAAGGAGACAAATCGACAATGTAAATTTTGGCAAACTTTGAAAGACTGGCGCTAATGGATTCAAAATTAGCTCCCGTACCGCCGCCAAAATCAACCCATACTTTGCCATCACCATCCCCATCAGCAAGCGATTGATAAAGTTCTTCTCTTCCTTGTAGCAAACGCCGTCGAAAGCGATCGTAATCCTTCGATTGATTCTGATAAAAGCTTTCTAATCGCTGTTGATGGGTATCACCTCTCACGGGTTTTGCTAGATTGTAAACCGTTTTAATATCCCCAATTAAGTTGGATAAAACGCTCATTTATTAATTACTTCTCCCCAGTGGCAATGGTTTTAAGCTGCAACCAAATCGGCGATGTAAAAACTGCCGTAGGTTTGGACGCGATCGCGTGGGTGCAATTCGGCACTCAATTCTGTATCGTATATCAATAAGTCTTGTAAAGACTGCTCTTTTCCTCCATAAGAGACTTGCATTGAATCGAGGTATTGGACTTTGATGGCTCCACTGCGATACAAAATACGAGTTTTATCGCTAGCTCGATCTAAAATAGCTTGCCATTCTTGTTGCAATTCTTCATGATTGGCCTGACTCAGCCAGTCCATATGATCGAGAAGAACGAAGCGAGAAATTTTGTCTGGACATTTTGTCAAAAAGCTGGTGATAGTGTTTGTTTGCACCTTAACGCGATCAACTAATCCTGATTTTAAGCGTTGGAAATTTTCTTGCTTTAAATATTCTGGACAGCAATTGGGGGAATATTCTCCCTTGAGAAAAACTCGCCAAAAATAATTATCTTGAATCGGTAGTTGGGTAAAAACATTTTCGCAGCGTTGGCGGATGAATGTGGCAATACCGCCTTCGAGATACTTTTCCATTTCTTGACGTTGCGATGCGGGAACACCAAGCATCCACAGCACTACATCGCTATTAAGTAGGTTAATCAGATAATCTTTCCAAAAGACTGGTTCAATCTCACGACGGTAAATTGAGAGTCTTTCTTCTGGGGTTTCGGCATTGAGAATTGCATCGATACTGGGGCGGATTTTCAGAATGCGATCGATGTAGTAGTTGATAGCCAAAGCAAAATTCCCCGTTGTTCCTCTAAAATAAAAGGAGCGGCTGCTGTCGAAGAATTTAGTTCCATGTTTATCCCAATAAGCTTGGGAGGACTCAGATAAGTGGGAACGCAGCTTTTGGGTATAAATATTGTAAAAGTTCGGCAACCTTCCGCGACCGAATAATTGAAAAAATTGCTCAAAATCGAGTTCTCGAATTGCCGCTATTTTGAGTTCGAGCAAGGCATTTTGCTTGGGATTGACATCAATGGCGTAAATTTGTTTGGGTGCGTCGAGAGCGTATTCTAAAGCGTTGCATCCTCCAGAGGTAATCACAAGAACGGTATCATCACTTTGCAAGTTTAGGGCAACGCGATCAAGCCTGGGATCTTCCCAGCAGGTAACGTACACAAGATTGCGCTGATGCACCAAAGCAAAGCCAATATCTCGCCCAATATTTTTTAACGATGGTAGTTTTAACAAAGCAGTTTAACCCTAATTAAATTTCTAGTAAAACTGGAGCCTCAAAGCAATCAAGAGTGCTTAAAAGTTGAGGTGTTTGCTCGCAAGCTAAAACGGAGCTATCAACGGCTCCTGCGATTTGTAAGGCAAGGGCAGCTAGTTCCGAACAAAATACTGTTTGTACATTCTGGTTATCGTAACGTGTTAAATATCGGTTTATTTTCAACCAAGCACCGATGGACTTTGTGCAGCTATAAGGGACTTGGCGATTGTGAAGATTCCACAGCCAATTTTGCATTTTTAAGATCCCTTCAGAACTTAATGGTTTTGCCAGAGGAATCCACCAAGCTCGCCCGTAGCTCTTATAAGCATTAAGCCAATTATCTAGATAATGAACTTGTACCCCTGGTTTACGTTTACAGTTTTTATAGTCTGGTAAACTCGTGTAGCTTGTGGACTCAGCAATCGCCACACTTGAGTTACCATCTACTTCCAGATGGGTATCCAGGACAATCGCCGTGTGACTGTAATCGCTTCGAGTAAACAATCGAACCACAGCAGCATCAATTTTGAGTCCAGAGAAAGTAATTAAATCTCCAGGTTTAAATGGACAGAGATGGTAAGGGGGAGCGTTCGTCAATCCAATTGACTCTAACATTTACTTTGAACCCAACTCGATAACAGTGAATGTGAAATCGTAACTAAACCCGATCAATTTATATTATTATATAGATAGATGCCAAATAAATATAGTTCGCTAATAGCTACCTTAGATGCAAATAAAACCTTGCTTCTTTGAATTAGTTGACAGATACATTTGTGAATATGTAATGTTTCTTTTGTGGTTTATTCGACATAGTAACTTTGGGTTTCACTACCTTCAACCCAACCTACAAATCACCAATTACCAATTACCAATTACCAATTACCAATCCCCAATTACCAATCCCCAATTCCCAATCCCCAATTCCCAATCCCCAATCCCCAATTACCTACCTAATTTATTTTCAATTCCTTCACAACCACCGGGAATTGTTTTTCTACTTTCTTCCCCGCACCAACTGCAACAATAATGTCGGTTGGCTTGAGAGATTCTTTTAATGTTGGTGAAATTAGCTTTTTCTACTACTGCTCCGGTGCGCTCCCCGGTTCGATAATTGGGTGGATGCAAGCGACTGCGCGGTGATGCTGCTTCCAATGAACCGTAAAATAATTTGCTTCCGTTTAAGTCTGCTCCTGATAAATTAGCTTCATATAATATAGTGCGGCAAAGATTGGCTTTTACTAAGTCACAGTTACTTAAGTTAACTCGTACTAAATTAGCTTCGCTTAAATCAGTCCACCTTAAATCTGTGTTGGCAAGGTTTGCACCTGCTAGCATTACTCCTAAGTCAATTACTCGCACTCCTGCTACTAAATCAACGGCGTAGCCCCCACTACCGTCAAGTATTGCTCTACCTAGATGTGCGTCGCGCTGTAGTGGTGTTAATAATTTGGAACGAGATAAAAAACGCAGAATTTTGGCTTTACCAACTGCATCAACGCTACTTAAAATTGAAGCAGTACGCCCTTCTGCAAGTAATCTTTCTTGAGGCCAATCTTCTAATAATCCTTCTTCATCTAATACTAGATCGGAAATGCCTTGAAAATACGTGTCGATTGTCTGCTGCTGAGTAATATTATTTTGCTGGATTGTGAGTAAATTTTGCTGGATTGTCAAATCTTTAGAAATCACATACTGTCGCCAAGCAACATAAACTGCAATAATGGCAATCAAAATTTGTCCTAACGCACCAAACCAATCGGCTAAAGTTCCCGAAATATCCCAATTGATTGTACCCGGAACGAATTTTACTAAACCCGCGATCGCAACGGTTATACCCAAAAAAGCAATAATCAAGGCTCGCTGTTGGGGTGTCAGCAATTCGGTAACTACAACTTGTAACCACGGTAGAAGTATTATTGCTGATAAAATTAATGTCGATACTGTTCCTATAATGCCAACTATTGGCTGATTTATGACTATACCAACAAGGGTAACTAAAGTTGTAAATAAAGTGATTAATAATGCTCGCGGTGTTACTTGTAGCTCAGTGGAACTGCTGTCGGTAAATGTGGAGCGGGCTTGTTGTAAGGCTGTAGTGTTTTGTTGCGACTGCACGGAAGCTATAGCTGAGTTTACTTGTTGAGGGCTAAGCCCGTTAGGCAACTCGCTTGTACCCGTTATGCTCTCAAATTCATCTGGCTGCCATTTGTCTTCGGATGCGGGTTGTTGGCTCCGAGACTCCGATGAGTGGGAGTTAGATTCTATTGACATGATTATATTTTGACATCAGCAGTACTAAATCGCGCATTATAAATAAAGAAACTGTGTTTACCATTAAGAATTATATTTCCGATTTCTCATTCACAGTATAAGAGGATGTTTTGAATTGGCGAGTGTTAGTTTGGGGGAATAATTAATCAACAGAGACAGCGTAATTATTATCACAATACCCATATTGCTGGGTGACACTACAAGCCTGCCTTCGCGTTTCTAGCTTACTCAAAGTGTCTCACACTCTACAAAAGGAATATAGTTTTTTACTTACTTTAATATTGATTAGTTGCTATGTATATATTGTTGCGATAACGGAGTAGATTTAATTTTTATACGCTAATTGATACGCTAAAACATCAAGTTATTTGCTAGTTGTTTGTTTAGAGTAAATGAAAATATTTTATCATTCAAGAATATTGTTCTATAGCATTCCTAAATCATTTGTGAGATTTGAGAAACCCGGTTTTTCCAAAAAACCGGGTTTCTGATATCTTTGTCACGACTCATATAGGATTGCTCTAAACCTTTGTTGCAACAAATATCTGATTAATATATTTAAATGACAAAATAAATGGTAAACTTATGCCTTTATCTAAGGGATAAAAAATCATGTAGAGAAAAGTATTTTACTATAAAAAAGGACAAAATAATTAATAAATAAGTTTTTATAGATACTTGTTAAAGATAAAAAAAAGATTTAGGATAATTTTATGATTTATATGGATACGACATGGCATTTTGTAGCCGTTTTGTAGCCTCTGGCTTAACTGCTTTCTTGATACTTGGTTGTAGTGATTGGGCAGAATCAACGAGACAGGATAACAAAAAAGCAGTGCAAGAAACCAACGTTGCTCGGTTGCTTACACAAGCCTCTATTAGGCAGACAGAAGACTTATTTGTTCAAGGAAATAAATTCTTAGAAGCAAATCGCTATAAAGATGCGATCGCGGCTTACGATAAGGTGGTAATGGCTGCACCCGATAACGCTGAAGCTTGGATTAACAGGGGAAATGCTTTAGCCGGTTTGCAAAGATACGGGCAAGCTTTGGGCTCCTACGATAGGGCGATCGCCGTTCAACCGAAAAGGGATGAAGCATGGTATAACCGGGGAAATGCTCTATCAGCGATGCGACTCCACCAAGAAGCACTACTTTCTTACGACAAAGCCATTGCGATTAAACCTAACAAATACGAAGCTTGGATTAATCGGGGTATTGTTTTAACCCAATTACATCGATACAAGCAAGCTTTAGCATCTTACGACAAAGCTATTGCTATTAAGCCTGACAAACATCAAGCATATTACAACAAAGCTTGCACCTATGCATTGCAGAAGAATACTACAGCAGCGATGAACAATCTGCAAAAAGCTATGCAGCTACTTCCAGGTAAGTACGAAAAACTAGCAAAAATTGACCCGGATTTCGCTAAAGTTCGTAATACCAAGCAGTTTCAAGAATTGATTCAACGATAAAGAATTAGGAATTAGGAATTAGCAATCAGGGGGTAATTTATCTTTTACCCCTTCATTTCCTAATTTAATTGAATTTAACTTAATTTTATTTTTAGTGGATGTACTAAATAATCATAAAATATTATCAAAAAATTCAAATAAAACGATAAAAAATAATTATTATCTGCCGGTATCATAAATGAACATACCTGGTTTAAAATCAAAATGTATTCTCAAGCACAATATATAGACTCCAGCATCGACGAATATTTGCAATTTGATTTAGAAAGTCTGGTTAGGTACGAATATATTAACGGACAAATTTATCCTTTGCTGGGAGAATCTTATAATTTAAAAATAATTTCTGAAAATATCTTTTCCAGATTGCGAACCCAGCTATACGGTAGTGATTGTCATGTATTTGCATCTGATATGAAAGTACGAATTGAAGCGGCAAATGCTTTTTATTATCCAGAAGCATCGGTTGTCAAAGATTATCAAGATAGAGACATATATTTCAAATCTCGTCCTTGTTTAATTGTAGAGGTG
Organism: Cyanobacteria bacterium J06633_8; assembly: GCA_039820645.1. Taxonomy (GTDB): domain Bacteria; phylum Cyanobacteriota; class Cyanobacteriia; order Cyanobacteriales; family Nostocaceae; genus Rivularia. The sequence continues at coordinate 25,236 of JBCBPQ010000013.1, forward strand.
ATTTCACCAATGACAGAACGTATAGATAGGCTTGAAAAATTATATAATTATCGCCAAATACCTTCATTACAAGAATATGTTTTAGTTCATCAATCCGAAATTAAAATTGAGGTTTATCGTAAAGTTGATGAAAATAATTGGTTGTTAGAAACTTTAGCTGAAGAAACTATCCTAAAATTGCAATCAGTTGAAGTTGAAATGACAATGGCAGAAATTTATGAAGATGTAGAATTTGAATAGTAAACAGTTAGCAGTTAACAGTCAACAGTTAACAGTGAATAACTATACGTAGTTGTCACGGAGCTTAATCCAGCATCCTGACTTCGTTTTGATGCCCTCGTGGCTGATGCCATAACGCAACTTACAAATACTTACAGCCGATTTCATGTAAGTGAGGTACACCCCGTGAAGTGTAAGGGAGTAATGAGTAATGAGTAATGAGTAATGAGTAATGAAAATGTACCTCCTGCAACTTGCAAGGTGCTGTATAAAGTTTTGCATGAGATGATAACTTATGACTGATAACTGATAACTGTTCACTGATAACTGTTCACTGATAATGAAAAAGCTCTTAATCACCGGCTCAAGTGGGTTTCTAGGATGGCATTTGTGCGAACTAGCAAAGCAAGAATGGGATGTGTATGGAACCTATTTTTCTCACAATTTGGATATTGAGGGAACCAAATTAGTAAAAGTTGATTTAACTGATTTTTCGGAACTTAAGAGATTATTTCAAGAGATACAGCCATCAGCAGTTATCCATACAGCAGCGCAATCTCAGCCGAATTATTGCCAAACTCATCCAGAAGAATCGCTGTTAATTAACGTCACAGCATCGCTGAATATAGCAGGATTATGTGCAGATAATTCAATTCCTTGCGTTTTTACTTCCACCGATTTAGTATTTGATGGTTTGAAGGGTTTTTATCGGGAAACAGATAACGTCAATCCGGTGAATATTTACGGGGAACATAAAGTCATGGCAGAAAATGGCATGTTGAAACGTTATCCCCAAACTGCTATTTGTAGAATGCCGTTAATGTTTGGTAGTGCAACTCCTACAGCTACTAGTTTTTTACAATCCTTTCTCAAAACCCTTCAAGAAGGAAAGGAATTAAAGTTATTTGTTGATGAATTTCGCACGCCGGTGAGTGGTAAGACTGCCGCCGAGGGGTTGTTATTAGCTCTAGATAAAGTCGAAGGAATCATTCATTTAGGTGGAAAAGAAAGAATTTCCCGTTACGATTTTGGTCGTTTGTTGGTGGAAATTTTTGATATTCCTAGTGCTAAAATTACAGCCAGCCGACAAAAAGATGTCAAAATGGCTGCACCTAGGGCTAGTGATGTTTCTTTAGATAGTTCCAAAGCTTTTGAATTGGGGTATGCACCTCCAAGTTTGCGAGAACAGCTTTTTTTGGTAAGGAATCATCAGTAAGGAATTGTGCAAAGCTGTTGAAAATATAATTTCATAGTCTATTTTAATATCCTCTAAGAGGATGTTTGAAAAGTATAGTTTTTATCACAATGCTCGGATGATCCCCCCTTCCCCCCTTAAAAAGGGGGGTTGAAGTCCCCCTTTTTAAGGGGGATTAGGGGGATCTCAAAAGTTGAGAGTATCATTTATAGCGCATCATTACATCCTCTAAGGAAATAAATTTTTATTTATAGCTAAATCCTGGTTTTACTTTTATAGGGTTTTGCATAATTTGCCTGTTATTTGATTTGTCAAGCATCATGAGTGACAAAAATGACATAAAGTTTTTATAATTGTTTTGTTAATAATTGAAAACGTAAAATAACTTCAGAATCAAATCATATTACTTTTGTAGCTAGCAAGTTAGAAAAATATATAGATTTTGATACTAGTATTTCCAGCTATGAGATAATTACATTGTAGAAAAGAGGTGCTTCTTTACTCAAATGGTGAATTTTAGTAATATTTGTCATTAGATGAATTCACTTATACTATAAATCACCTATAATGTATTCGTATTATTTTTACTTCCATCACTCAATGCTTCCATAAATTCAAAGTAAGCTGAATTAATTTAAGCTTAAACGGTGTAAAAATCGCGTGCAGAGAATAATCGCAAACGTAATTCAAGATACATTTATAGATTAGGGAATAATAAAATTACACTGGATACAGGTGATTTATGTTATAGAATATCAACTGCGAAAATCAACTTTATAGAGGTATGAAAAATTCCCGCTCGTTATCAGTAGGGATTGATGATTTATGAATTAATCTAAAAAATAATATACATAAATACACAAACAACGTCTGATAAATACGCAATAATACTTTTCCGCCTGTTTAATACAAAATTTAGAATTATCAACGGTATAAGTCGTGGCATTACAACAAGATTTAAGGCAATATTCGAGACTTACAAAAAATACGAAGGTAGCAATCGAAGGTGTAGATGTACTAACACCAAAAGGTTGGGAAAAAGATACCAATGTTCTGATTGAAGATGGACGTTTCCTAAGTATCAAAAAAACTGCGAATAAAGACGGATATCAAAGAATTACAGCCAAAGGGTTGCAAATGTTTCCGGGTATTGTTGATTTACACGGTGACGCTTTTGAAAGGACAATTTGCCCTCGTCCTGGTGTTAATATTCCTTTAGCAATGGCAATGGTAGAAAACGACCGCAATTTATTAGCGGCTGGTATAACAACTTACTTCTGTGCCATTACCGATTCCTATGAGCCTGGTTTGCGGAGTCGAGAAACAGCAAGAGATTTAATCAATTTTATTTGGGGAGAAGGGCAACACCTTTTAAGCTGCAATCATCTAATTCATATCCGACACGAATTGACTAATATTAGAGGGCATGAAGAATTATGTAACTGGTTGCAAAAAAGACGCATTCATTTCTTATCAATCAACGATCATTTACCACCTTTAGAAGATAGATATAAATGGAGAAGGCATATAAGTAATTTACGTCGGCGAGTTATCCTATCGAATCAAGAGATTATAGATATGCTTACCGAGCTTCAGGAATATCGACAAGAGGGAAGTTTGCAAGTAGAGCAGTTGGTTGAATTAGCTCATATCTATAATATTCCCGTCGCTTCCCATGATGACGACTCTGAAGAAAAAGTCGCTTTAAGTCATCGTCGGAGAATGGCGGTGGCTGAGTTTCCTGCCAATGTTGATTTAGCTGCCCAAGAGCGTAAATATGGGGCATCGGTATTGATGGGTGCCCCAAATTTATTGCAAGGTGGTTCTCATATCGGTTGGATGAGTGTAGAAGAAGCGTTACAAAATAATGTACTTGATTGTCTTTGTTCCGATTATCATTATCCTTCGTTATTTTACGCTCCGTTTAAGCTGCATTCAGAAGGTTTGATGCCTTTGGAAAAAGCTTGGGAATTAGTATCCAGTCGCCCAGCAGCAGCTATCGGATTAGGAAATCAAAAAGGTAAAATTGCTCCTGGATTCGATGCCGACTTTCTGTTAATTCGTCCCGAAAATACCTTACCATCATCCATTGCATCTGTTTATATTAAGGGGAAAGAAGTTGCGAAATACAGTTAGAAGTTAGAAGTTAGTTGATGGTTGTTAGTTGATAGTTGATAGTTGTTAGTTGTTGGTTGATAGTTGATAGTTGATAGTTGTTAGTTGTTGGTTGATAGTTGATAGTTGGTAGTTGATAGTTGTTAGTTGTTGGTTGATAGTTGATAGTTGTTAGTTGTTGGTTGATAGTTGTTGGTTGGTAGTTGTTAGTTGTTAGTTGTTAGTTGTTAGTTGATGGTTGTTAGTTGTTAGTTGTTAGTTTTTAGTTGTTAGTGATAAGGAATTATAAATTTTAACTTTTAGCTAATGCCCCATGCCCAATCCCCAATGCCCAATGCCCAATGCCCCATGCCCAATCCCCAATTCCCATCTAGCTTTCTGCCAAAATCTTTCTTGTTAATTTAACGTAAGTTTTGACTGTTTCGTAAGGGATGTCTAAATCGGTAGCGATATCTTGTAGTGATTCGCCGGTTTCTCGTCTTGCCATGATTGCGGCGCGTTTTTGGCATACCGAAATTGCTCTACTTCCTCCGGTGCGCTTTTGTTTGGACATCAATATTTCGGTAATTTCTGCGATTCTATTAGCTAGTAACTCTTGGGGTGATACTACTGCGATTTTTTGTTCTTCAATTAACCATCCCAACCTGGTTTGCCCCAAACCAAAAGTCGTTTTATGTCCAGTACCACAATAAGGTGCAAGTTGACCCAAAGCTCTATATAAATTCACATATTCTGGTTGTTTTGAGGCTTCTTTACCCAAACCGAATTCCACCGCACCCGTAAATCCAGTAACTAACCCTCTTTTACCACCAGCAACTCTAGTTGTAGAAATTTGATGGCGTTGAATAATTACATTTTCGTCTACCCATTCCAAAAACGCATCTTGTTCGACAGGTAAATTAGAAAAATCATTCCAACGTCGTAAATAGCTCTGAAAAATATTGAAAGGTAACGGTAATGGAAAATGATTTTTTTTGCGACGAAAGCTAGTAGGGCTAATATAGCTTAACGAAAGAGTATTGTTTAATTTATTGTTTAATTTATTGTTTAATTTATTTTCAAGTAATTGCTTGTAAGTTGTTGCGGGATGGGCAATTTCTACGGATTTTATCTGTAAAGGTGCGTTACTGAGTTCGATAGTTTTGGGTAAATTTTGCAACCAATCAGCCATCCATGCCACCAGTCGTGCAGATAACGCAGATACGTACCATTGATAATTGGAATCTACCGCAAGTTGTAATTTTGCATTGTTATTTAATAACTTTCCTTGTAAACGAGAAATAGTAAACGGCTTTTCCGATTCCCCATCATGGAGATAAGTAGATAATTGGGGATTCGTTTGTCGCACCTGGTTCAAAAACCAAGCATGGAGTCCCTTCGCGTATTCGGGGAAAATACTGTAATTGCTCCCAGGTGATATATGAAAAACTATCCCTACTAACTCAGTGTCGGTTGGTAGAGTGATTTTCGCCGAGGATTTTTTGCGAGTTCTACGTATAGGCATAATTAAATTTTACATGATTTTATCGTCTGAGGGAGATTGAACCTCACCCCTAACCCCTCTCCTTGTCAAGGGAATTGAACCTCACCCCTAACCCCTCTCCTTGTCAAGGAGAGGGGGAACTGAACCTCATCGCTAACTTTTTTTTCAAAGAGAGGGGGAATTTTAATCCCCTCTCCCTTCATAAGGAGAGGGGAGATTTAACGCAGTTAAATCGGGGGTGAGGTTTTTCAATTATTACCAAGCTCCCTCAGAATACGCTCTAATTCCACAGTCATGAAATTATCGTAACTTTGTTGATAAATCACCAACAATTCCCGATAAAACCATAATTTATCTTCCTTACTACCGCTGAAATAATCCCATAATTTATCCCCTTTATTCCGATAGCCAATCAAAAGACTTCTAGCATTATGTAATTTATCAGCCAAAGAAACCAATTTTACAGAATCCGAACCATTACGAATATTTTCTATATATTGAATTTTACGTTCTTTCCAAGGTGGTTTTGGTGTAATATCCGATTCCGTACAACCATCAATAATTTCAACAATTTGTTCGCCGAATTTATCACGAATTTGTTCGCGAGTTGCTTTACCACCTTGGTCTTCAATGGCATCATGGAGTAATCCCGCGATGGCTTCATCTTCGCTTCCTCCGGCTTCTAAAATTAAAGCCGAAACTGACATTAAATGAGAAATATAAGGAATTTTATCTACTTTTCGGGTTTGATTGGCGTGTAATTGGGTGGCGTAAATTAGTGCTTGTTCAAATTTGGTTGTTAATTTAGTCATTTGTTAAAAATGATGTTTTTACATTGTTGGAGACGTAGCACTGCTACGTCTCTACACAGGTTTTATATTTACTACAAAATGTAAATGAATGTAATATGACCATTAGTTCAGGCTTAGCTAACATAGTTTAATTTAGTAACTTCAAGAATCTAAATAAAATTTAGCTTCATTTTCAACTTCTTTAATCATCTCCTGTCGAAGTTCAATAGGAAGTAAAACTTCACACATCGGTCGCCATGCTCGCAGACGCATTATGACGTTATTATCCCGTTCTGTTTTATCTTTGTATCTAATAAATGCTTGGTAATAAGCATCTTTTGGCGAACGATTTTCTAAAGTCTCTAATAATAGCTTTTTTTGTTGGGGTTGCTGTATATTCTGTTTAATTAAATCCCTTGCTTTCCTATAATTTATTTCTGCAAAAGTTTCGTGTCTTTCCGTACCTTTAACATAGCGTTGGGCAAAATCTCTGTCAAATCGCAATAACATCAATTTGGAAGGTAAATAAAAATCAAATCCCCAAGATTGAGACATTCTCAAGGTTATTTCTGAAGGATTTGGTAAGGTTTTTTGTTGATAGTGCTGTTGTAATTGCTGCGGTATTTGGGGATTTGTCCACTCTAAAGATTTTATTTCTTGAATGCGGTCTAGTCGAAAATTATACCAATGATTATCGTGTTTGGGGCTATCTCCAAAAGCACATAAATAAACTGCTCTTTGGACGTAATAAATGCATATTGGGTAAACTATACAATCAACGCAATCTGCAATTTTGGCGCTATTATAGATAATTTGAATTGCTGGTACTGGTGTTTGTTTCCACAGTTCTTTTAATTCCCACTGCCAATTTTCTACTAAGTCTATGGTAGTTTTAGGAATTACATAGTCCAAGTGAACAAAAAACCTTTGTATAGCTTCAATTTCTTGAGAATGATTTTGGGCGATCGCCACTAAATCTTCGTGGAGAAAATTAAACTCATAAGCAGCAACTTTACTCTGAGGGCGTGAAGGATATTCTGTAACTCCGTAATATTTTTGATTTTTATAAACCAGCCATCCCAAGCTTTCTAAAATTTCCAAATCCCCTTGTAAAGAACGTCGAGTTACTCGAAACAAACATTGCTCTAGAAAATTATTTAGCTTTGATTCATCAATACCAACATGAGAAATTAAAGATTTTTTCCAATCAGCTTCAATAATTTCGGTTTGACTATTAAATAACCACTCAGCAGAAGTTTTAGTACAAAGACAATTCACATCATCGTGCTTGGGAACTTCTTCACCTTTGGGATGGGTAGAACTAAAAAATAAATCTCGCCATTGTGCGTATGTAAATCCATTTTCTAAATCTAAAGGTAATCGTAGTTTCCGTTCACCATAGATACTACCCAACCACACCCACAAACGAATTGAACGCAACAAATTTTGTTTTAAAGAACCCCTTGCAAACCATTGTAATAATTCCACATGGGGAGCATCTTGGAATAATTCAAACACAATTTAAATTTGGATTTTAAGTAGGTCAGCGTTAAAAATTCAAGGTACGTCATTGCGAGTGGAACGTAGTGAAACGAAGCAATCGCAAGGTTTTGAACGCTGTTTACAAGTCGTTACATAGTTAGATTTATTTGTACCGACTTACTTAGATTTTAGATTTTAGATTAAAAAATTTCATCATTCTAGATTAATCTAACTTGGAAGTAGGTTGTTCCAGATTCGTGGAAATAAAATACAAAATTCTTCATTCTCCTGCCAAGGCTCTGCCTTGGTACCCTTGGTGGGAGGCTCTGCCTCCTTTCTATATGAGAGGCAGAGCCTCTTGAACAACATTCCAAGGTAGAACCTTGGAACGAGTTATGAATGTTAAATTAATTTTGTACGACTACTTATTGATGATAATTGCTTTTTGAGAGCGACTAGCACCGAAGCGACGAACAAATTTAGAACCAACTTTTACAATCCAAATTTGTGCGTTTGGATAACGTTCTTCAAGACAATTACAGGCTGAGATTTCATTATCATTTATCTCCCATGCACCGGTAGTAATGTCAATGGCAACTATTTTACCTTGACTCTTATTTTGGAGTTGCGGATAAATATCGCGTTGATAAATTTCATCACCCAATCGCGCAAATTCTTGTTTACTATATTGTGGTTTGTGGGTTGCCATAATTTATGCGCTGGCTTTAATAATTGATATCTATATAAATGTACCACTTTGGTTGATTATGGGCTACAACCAGGAGATCCTCCCTAACCCTCCGCTAATTTGGAGGGAATAAAAGCCCCCAAATTAGCGGGGGTTGGGGGGATCTGAAAACGAGTTTAATTCCTTAACCGAGTAGTATTGCAACCACAACTATCAACGAACCTCTTATCGCAACAGCAAATTAAAAGTATACATAGGAACATTTCTAAAAATTCTTGTAGGGTGTGTGACGCTATGACAATTTTTCTAAGTAAAACACAACTTTATAGCCAGCGTCACGCACCATTTCGTTAACGGTATTAACGAGGATATCTCAAATCTTTGAGACACTAATCTTACAACGAGGAAGAAATCCCCGTTGAGGGGAGTTGCTTTGGAAAGAGATCAATGGCATCACATAAGAGGAAACGACATATAGTTTCCATCCCCGCTGAGGGGAGTTGCTTTGGAAAGCGTAGCCTCCACCTGTATACACTACTTCTCCATCAAGTTTCCATCCCCGTTGAGGGGAGTAGGTTCGGAAAGACTCATGACGGAGGTCATGTGACAGCTAGCGGTACTGTGTTTCCATCCCCGTTGAGGGGAGTAGGTTCGGAAAGTCTTAGATATTGCTTTAGCTAATATCAAAAAAGAGCAGTTTCCATCCCCGTTGAGGGGAGTAGGTTCGGAAAGCTTTATCTAGAGACCAAAAAGGTAATTTCCTCATACCGTTTCCATCCCCGTTGAGGGGAGTAGGTTCGGAAAGTGTAACAGACACCATCTATGCTGTTCATTACATCAAGTTTCCATCCCCGTTGAGGGGAGTAGGTTCGGAAAGCTCATATATTGTGATTGTCACGACCCAGATGAAATGTTTCCATCCCCGTTGAGGGGAGTAGGTTAGGAAAGTTTTTCATCAATCAGGAAACTAGGCAGCCAGCGAAAGTTTCCATCCCCGTTGAGGGGAGTAGGTTCGGAAAGAGTTCACTTCTAGAACCCTTACACAGAGCGGGTTTGAGATACCCCAATCGACACCACTCTGAAAAATGAGAAAAACTTTTCAAAAAAGCGCCAATTTTGCAGCCTGGAAACCTTGCTGCGTAAGGCATCGACACCAGTCAACGAAGTTATAGGGTTTTCAAGGTTCTGGCGAGTGGTGTCGATTTTGATGTAACACAATCGCATAATTATTCTAAGTGTAATTAAATTAAGAGTCAACTACTTAGAAACATATTTAAACAATTAAATCCGGAGAGACAGTAGGGAAGAGGAACAGGGAGTATAAAGTGATTGAGAAATCAATGGAAATTAGGGTTTTCCAATGTAGTTTATGATATATACGTTAATTAGCAAGCAGCAAGCAAACAACAGCTTGTTCAAAGTTGGTTGTTAATTTTGCGAGTATTTTAAGTATTGTATCTCAAGCGCTCAAATTTATTTATGGATTTACTTTCTATATTTGATTATTCCCAATTATTGGATGTGATTGCTCAAACACCAACACCAACACCGATATCTACAGCAGCAGCAAAAGAAACAGTAGATACTATTACTTTACTAAAAACTCAGTTGGATTTTTTGAAGTTTGTAATTCAAGTTGCTGTATTTGTGTTTGCGGTGTTGGGAGCATGGATTACCTTTGTTTTTGGTAAGAATTTAACTGATGCGAAAAAAGTTGCTGAAGAAATTATCAGTGAGAAGGTAAAAGCTCGTGTCGATAATTTAATTAAAACCGAAGTTCAAAGTCTAAAGAGAAGTATAGATAGAGAAAAAGCGATTATTTTCACTTATGTTGATTATTATCTACCATCATCTACTATTGAACCAAAAGAAGTTAAATTACTCAAAGCAAGGGGATTTAGAGATGTTTTCTTCTGGAATCGTCACAATCCACCCAAAAGATTATCGGGTAATGTATGTGTTCTAGATTTACAAAATTATAAAGATGATAGCGGTAAGAATTTTTCAGAATTAGCTCAAAATGATAAGGAAACGAAAGTCGAAACATATATAAATGAAATTTTACCCCTATTACCACCGGAAACCGTTTTAGTAATTTATGCTCGCGGTAGGTTTAATGCTATCGAGAATATACCCAACAACACATACTACGTACCGGCGAATAGTGTTGTTACCTTGATGGGTTGGGTGGCTGATTCGGCTTATGTTGCTTATGGTGAGGAAATTGTTTGATTGGGAAGAGGGGGAAGAGGGGGAAGAAAAATTTCTGTAGGGTGCTGTGACACTACGGTAGATTATAAACGCAATAATAAGAGTTGTTGTGTCACGCACCATTCAATGATTTGTAATCATCGCGTCATATCATGTTCGGATGAATAGTTGTCATTGCGAGTGTAACGGAGTGAAACGAAGCAATCCCATATGTTGCGATAATCCACAGCTTCGCTTTGCTCGCAATGACATATCGTAAGGGAAAAGAGCGAACATGATATCACTTCTGTTGAATAATAAAGCTACAATTATTTGTAAAATTTAGAACTTATCTGGTATATTATTTACGGTAATCGGAACCTTGAAAATTTAATATTTAGTTTCCTATTTTTGTGGGATAAGGCTAATGGCTGAAACGTTGATTCTTTCGTTGTATCCCACAAAAGCATTGCTATATAAGGTTTTGAATGGGGTTGATTTCGTTTATTGGTGGATAAATTTGAGTTTTTGACTGATAAATTTGCTATCCCACAAAAATCTGGTTTCAAAGCTTGTTGTAGTCAGGGTTTCTAAGGCTAGGGTTTTGATTCTTTAACCCCGAAAGGGGATGGAAACACTAACTTTTTTGCGGAAACATTAGCACGGGTAAATTGTTTTGATTCTTTAACCCCGAAAGGGGATGGAAACCCTTCTATTTTTACCCTAGAGACTCCTATAGAACGAGCTGTTTTGATTCTTTAACCCCGAAAGGGGATGGAAACCGAATTTTTTTCTAAGATAGACTCTTTGAATAAAAAGTTTTGATTCTTTAACCCCGAAAGGGGATGGAAACCTCCAGAAGTTTACGCAATCACACACTATAACTACTTCGTTTTGATTCTTTAACCCCGAAAGGGGATGGAAACTTTTGTCTCCGAAAGTAATAGGAACTCCAAAACCAGACTGGTTTTGATTCTTTAACCCCGAAAGGGGATGGAAACTTTTGTGGTAGTTTTTTTAGCAAAACCTGTTCCACTAGTTTTGATTCTTTAACCCCGAAAGGGGATGGAAACTCGCTGGAAGCAGAGACCAGCGGGTCTTTAATTAGCTGTTTTGATTCTTTAACCCCGAAAGGGGATGGAAACTATCAGCGCTCGAATTGTCGAAGCCTCCATACTTGTTTTGATTCTTTAACCCCGAAAGGGGATGGAAACAAAACTCTTTGGAAGTTTTCCGGAAATTTTTTTTGGTTTTGATTCTTTAACCCCGAAAGGGGATGGAAACTTGAATCTAGTTCGTATGCTTCCCATCTATTAACTGTTTTGATTCTTTAACCCCGAAAGGGGATGGAAACAATGGGTTGTAGCTTTAGGTGTTCTACTCTATATTTAAAACGTTTTAATTCTTTAACCCCGAAAGGGGATGGAAACGCTACTGGCTGGCAGTCTGTCATTTCTTGAGTAGTGTTTTGATGATTTAACCCCGAAAGGGGATGGAAACTGTCTCCCCTTTAACTTTGCAGTTAGGGTTAATTCATATCTTGCACCAATGTCGTTAAGCTTCCACAACCGCCTCGTAAGCCGGAGGCTTTCTCGCAGAGAAATAAATCTTGGCTGCATTACAAAGTACGTTAAAACGTACTAGAAGCCTACTCAGTCTTCTTTAGAAGACTGAGTATATTAGCCTGAGAATTTATTCTAAGGCGGTTGTTGAGAATGGTGCAAGATGTGTGTTAACTTGTTTTGATGATTTAACCCCGAAAGGGGATGGAAAAATGCACGAAGCGTTATGGTGCGTTAGATGATGAAGTAAAGTTGTTTGTTATTGCGGAATATAGTCGCGCATCTAACACACCCTACAAGAGTAAGAGTTTTTAATTAATAAATTGAAACTAAGACACCCCTCTCCTTGACAAGGAGAGGGGAAGGGGTGAGGTTAATTCATTACTTACAATGACCTAACGTATTTGACTTTTTTAGGAAGATTATCTTTAATTTCGGTAACTTGAACAATCACTTTTTGCTCAACTTTAAGAGATTGACAATGATGCTTTTCTTTACTTTTACGGTTGATATCGTCGGGAAGCTTGTAAGTAATTTCTTTACCTTTGATAATAGTTATTTCTGCTTCTACTTCTTCTCCGATTTTCCAAATCCGATTTTTTTTGACTGGTTCTGATATTATCTGAGTGGATGTTTCAGGGGTAAATAATTGTTGTTCTGGTTCGAGTTTGTAGTAACATATTAAACGAGATGTCCAAGCAAGAATTTCGAGGATGTCTTGAGGTTGGAAGTTTTTATTTTTGAGTTCTTGTTTACAGATATTGTTGATGCTGATGTAGTATTTAATAGTATTTTGAGTGCGGTTATGTATGGTTTTTCCATCATTTTCTAATTTATCTAAATAATTAAAAAAATTAGATATTGCTTCTGAAGGATTTTGGTTGATAGCGTAGGATAAATAATCAATTATTTTATCAAGCTCAGATTTAATACCAGTTGTTTTGGGGTCAATATAATTTTGTTCTTTAACTAAAGCCTTTGCAAGGTATGTTGCTTCTTTTAAGATTGATTCTTCTGATAAAAGTTCTGTATTTGTTTGAATATTATTTGTCATTAGTAGCTTTCGTAAGGTTGACGGGTTATTTCTTTTTTTCCGTAACCCAATACTTGGTAAATTGCTTGTAATTGGGTATTTTCGATTAAGTTTTTACGGGCTATTTTGATATTTTGTTGAATATAAGTTTTTAGTTTATCTCCAGTTAAGGTTTGAGATGAAGTGTTGTAGGAAGAATAGCGCTGACGTAAATCACTCAGATTTTGAGAAATATTTGCTTTGGTAATATCTATGGTTATGGTTCCCATTCCAATGGGTTTACCACCACCAATTTTTAATCCTAAACGATATTCGCTGTCTTGCCCTAATACTACTAATAATGTTCCTAATTCTTCTGGTTGTAAGTTGTGGAATTGGATTTGAGTTTTAAAGTAAGCTTGTTTGATTTGCTGGATGGGAATACCGTGGCGTTTTCCTTTATCAATTTCCCTTGTCATATGATAGTAAAATTTGCGTCCAGCGGCTTTACCTTTATTCAAATAAGCTTTTCCTTCTTCTGGTTTTACTGACCATAAATTAGGGATAAAACCAGTGCTATAACCTACAGTTTCGCAGGTTGCATCTTGAAAATCAATTAAACTTTGCCAACCCCATCTTTCACCGGAAGCACCAAATACTAAGCTAGCGGGACAAAGTTGATTTTTATCGTTATTAGGTAAACGTTCTCGGGGATAATACTTCTTATCTTGATATTCTTTAGTAATAACTCCTAAGCGACTATTAGTAATTGCTTCGTAAATAGAGCGAATACAACCTTTGAGGGAACTTCCTTGGATAATTAATTTATTATCTGGAGTTTTGACCATTGTTTTGATTAGGGGTACGTTATTATCAATATCGCTACCCATAACAACGGAACCTGTAGAAATATGAAGGGTAGTTTTGACTAATAATGTTAGATATAAGGTTCCGTGTAAATGATTGGGAAGATATTGTAAATGTCCTGGTGGAGATTTAGAGGTAATGGGTTTTTTAGGAAAGGGAATTAATTCATAGGGTTTGGGACCTATTTCTTTATTTGATGAATAATTATTTTTAGGATTATTACGGTTGAATGTCATTTTGATTTTGGATTGTTAATATCAAATCGGTTGGTATGAGAATTGTATGTCTTTCAACGCAGAGGAACACAGAGGTAAGCGCAGAGGTTCGCAGAGTTTTTTGATTTTTAAAAGATATACTTCTAAAATTTAGAAATTATTCAGTTTTTTAATGTCAAAGCGACGAAGTGAACTGTTGCGGTTTGTTTATTGAAAAAATTTATTTGTGCTAAGGGAATATCTTTTGGGTTTATGTCTTTTTGTTGGTTTTTGTAAATGAAATTTTTGGGAAATCTAGTAATATTACTTTTTTCATCGGTTCCATAAAAGTGAGCGTTTTGTTTTTCAGATACTTCCCATTCTCCTCCAATTTTTTTAAATCCTAATTCCGTGTCTTGATGATGATTATTAGCACGAAGTAGTAAAACATTGTAACCTTTACCTCCGGGTTTCCAACGTAGTTCTAATTCTGCATTAAAAAACTGTCCTTCTGATTTAGAAAAGTCTTCCGGTAAGTTGGTGATGATTCCACTAACTTTATCTACCCACCGTAAAAAGTAGTAACTTTGCTGTTGAGATGCTTGAGAATATGTATTTAATAATTCTTTGAGTTCATCAGCGGATGAAACTTGTTTAATTCCTACAAAACTCATGCTGCTGCTTCCTCTGTTAATAATTTACTCCATTCTTCTACAGCAAGCTGAAATAAGTTGAAAACAGTGTTTTCTCCTTGATTATCCCAAGTTAATTTAACTCCAAAATTTAAATCCATTTTTTCGGCTGCAATTGCTGTATTTTGAATATCTGGGAATGGAAATTTATAAGGGTTTTCATTTTCTCCCTGTAAAAATTCACCTGCACCTAATAATGCTGTATTTGACCAAGTTTGCTGCTTTCCTAAAGCTTTGATTTGGTTATTTTGTAATTTACAACCTGGGTATTGAACGACTGCTTTATGATATTTGATTTTGACGTTACCCAAACCGCGAGATTTTGCAAAACCGATAGCAAACCAACCATCATTTAAGTCTCTTAATACTAAACCAAGTAAACCTAGTTGGGCTAAAGAGAAGTTTTTTAAATGAATTTTGGTGTGGAATTCTCCACATGTACAAACTTCATAATCAAATGGTCCCACAGCAACGGAACCAAATACTCTATCGATTGCTACACCGTGACGCTGTTCTATTTTTATCGAGCTTATATCTTGAGGATAAGCGTCTTCAATACGGATACGACTAGCAATTGAGGTATTACCAAATATCTGGTCGGTGAAGGATGATTTTTTGTAAATATCTGGTTGATTTTGGTCTTTCAAATATTCATATTTATCATTTAAAGGGTCATTAGCCCAAAGTTGATTGTTACTATCTGAATTCGGACGCTCATCGTTACCTACTGTTCTGACAATTCTTTCAGCATGGGAACGAATAGCACCTTTAAGGGAGCTACCGGGAAGATAAATAGAATTTCCTCCTTTATGGTAGGTTTGAACAAATTCCATTTGAGGTTTGCTGGGGTTGACATCTTGCTGTCCGGATTTTATTAATATTGGTCCTTGAGGAATTATGCTCAGTTCAATTGTGCAGTGATTAACTAATCTTTTGTGCATAAATTTAATTAACTAAAAGTGATTTTTGGTTCGTAGTTGCGCTTTAGCGCATTATATAAAGTTAAGATTTAACAGTAGGTTTTTCTAACTCTTTATTTTGTAAGTAATTAATTAAAGCTTTACTCCAATTATCTTTAAATTTATCTATAATTTTCTTATCTCCATATTGATATTCATCCATCTGTTTTGTAACTTGATTTTCCATATATTTTAAAAGTTTTTTAGCATCATCTTCACTATCAAACCACTGCATTTGATTTAATTCCAAACTGACAACACCTAACCCGCGAGAACTTCCTCCTCCTAACGGTATTTGTTGGCTTTCAAATTGATGCAAACCAATCATTAATAAACCTCGTTCCCAAGGTTTTGAATTTTCTACTACTGCTTTAAAATCAAATTCTGTTCCTGCTGGTACGACTTGAAAATCATACAGTTTTCCATTCCCAGCGGTTTCTGTGTCACGTTCGATTGCTACTCCGTCTCGCTCTTGATACTGATTAAACCAAGTATCTTTCACCACCGTTAAATCTCTGACTTGAAATTTACTTGCTATCCAAGGAGAACCGAAAAGATGAGAAATTAAATCGGTTTGAGCTAGAAGTGCGTTTGTTAAAGCGAAATCATCATCTTTGTGTTTTTTCTTAATCTCCATAATGTCTTCATTTCGCCCTTTACTGGTGAATTCTGCTGGATCTTCAGCCAACTTTGGATTAATCCCCCTCAGAAAACTTTCCAATCGCGATCGCATTGCTCCTTTGAAACTAGCTCCGGGTATCAACGGTTGATTTAAAGCATCTTTGACTACAGGTAAATCGGAACCAATGGGTTCTGTAGAACGAGCAGCGCTAATCCGTAATGCTGTTACAGTTGTTAAAATTCCCGTCAATTCTAGACGATTTTTAAATACATCAAACATAACTTATTTGCTCTTGATAAATTAACTAAACAAAGTAAAAGTGCGCTTCTATTCACCAAAACTTATTTACAGATACTATCTTTCAACCTTTAACCTTTAACCTTTAACCTTTGGGCGTTGCTGAATGCCGGTATGAATTTGGATTTTGAGACGTTACAGTGTAACGTCTCTACACGGGTTTCGGTTATCCATAAAATTTAATTCATACTTCTTTTCAGCAACGCAAACCTTTGAATTATAATTTTAAATAATCGCACTTAATTTATTCTTCGACTCGTTGACAGTATTGAGATATTTTAAATAACGAGAACCATAACCAAGGTAACGACGAATTAATTGCATCCAGATTTTTTTAATTTCTTCTTCAGAAGCTTGTTCTGTGAAAGTTTCTTTGGCTATTTCATCAGCTTTT
Source organism: Cyanobacteria bacterium J06633_8 (assembly GCA_039820645.1). Classification (GTDB taxonomy): domain Bacteria; phylum Cyanobacteriota; class Cyanobacteriia; order Cyanobacteriales; family Nostocaceae; genus Rivularia. The sequence goes on from JBCBPQ010000013.1 coordinate 41,998, forward strand.
TTTTGTAAATTTACATCAATATCATTAACAATCCTTGCTGCTAAAGATTTTTTTCCTCTACCCCATTTTTCTTCCCTACCAACTTGATAGAAAATAAAGTTTTTAATTACTTCCGGACTTTCGCTAGTATCTGCAACTCTGAGTAAATTATTAAACTGCGATTCTTCCAGCTTTTTAGTTTCCGATTTCAAATATTCAGTATTGTCTAAAGCATCTACAATTGCTTTGACTAAATCATCTTCAGATTGACGAATTTTTCTTTCTATTTTTAAAGCAGTTCTTGTTTGATTATTTTGTGTCATACAGCATTCTCCCGAAAAACTTGATGAAACTCGTTACAAATTTCTATATGTCCAAAACCTTCACAAGTGCGATTACCAATTCCGTTAATTTCTAATTTTTCTAAAGGCTTATACCATTTTTCCGGATGTTCGGTGCTAAAAAGATACACGGCACCTTTATTTGTCAACAATTCAACGTCTTTCATTAAACCCCAAGCGGAATTCCAGCCTGAACCATAATCGTAGCTGCTGTAAGCAACATGGAGTTTTAAAGATGAATCTTCTACTTGTGTAAATTGCTGTAACATTGTTTCCGAAACTACAGTAGTTCGCTGCCAATTTTCAGTTAGGATGGCATCAGAATGTAGATTCACAGTGAAATAAGTACGATTATTATCTAAGGGATTTGATTTACTGACAAAAACGCTCCACAAATTCCACCTATTTTCCAAAGCTTGATTAAAATTATTAATTCTTGTCTTAACTTTTTTAATCGATGATTTGCTCTCTTTCGCTGCAAATTTCACCTTACCCAAACCACGAGAAGCAGAACCTCCAATACGAAAGTTTTGAGAACCCTTATTCAGAAATCTGCTCAAAGCATCTGCAAGGGAATCATTTTCAACGGTAATCAAGCCCGAATAAACAAAATTATCCCATTCCCCAGTTTCCCTATTTTTGAGAAACGATTCGTTCAAAACCTCTACACTGTAAAGAATTTCTTCCTCACTAGTAGCGCGACGACGATTAATTCCTACCCTAGTTAAAAAGCGACTGCTTACGTCATGGATGTAATAATTTTTATCACATCCACTGTAAAAACCGCGATAAGCTTCTACCTGGGGATTTTCCCCTGGTTTACTTGCATTCGGGTCGCTGGGGTCGTATGGTAAATTGCAAGCATCGGCAAAAAAGCAATCAATTAAAGTATCAAAAACTTCATTCCCGTTTGGTTTAAACCCAGGATTGGTTTTAGAACTCATTGCAGTTGCGGGTATTACCTTAACCGAACTATTTGCAATTTGCGATTTTTCTTTACTTATTTTGGCAATCCCCGGATAAGCATTGTGGAAAATAGCCGGATTGTCACCCAAAAACAACTGTTGAAAATGTCCTTCCGTATTTCCATCGGACAATCGTAAAATTTGAGATGCGATGGCACCTCTGACAACTGCACCGGGAATATACTTTTCGACTTCGCTCACAGAAGTACCCGGTTTTTGTGCTCCTATTGCTAAAGGAGACAAAGCTGTAATTGTTAATTCCAATTTCTTCATTCTAAATTTTTAATTCAGGTAATAGTTTTGACCATTCAAAATTATCTTTAGATGCTTTGGTGCCAACTTCCCAAGTTAACCATCCCAATCCAGCGGACTTACTACCACCCAAAGCATTTATATGTTGTAAAGCGGCAAGAATTAGAGCTTGGCTGTATTCTGGAGATTTTGGTAACAGGTAAATTTCACCTCCAAACCTTAATTGAGCATTGGCAGGAGAAGTTTCCAGAAAAAATAATTTCTTCTCGTCAGAAGTACGACGACGACGGTTAATTGTGACACTAGGACGTAATATTTCTTCTAAATCCGCTGCGGGGATAGAACAAATTAAATCATCTACAAGAATTCGAGAAGGTAAAATCGGATCGCCAAATATCTGAGATACTAAACAGTGATATCCCCGGTATCCTGGAACTGTATACTTATCTTGAAATCTACTTTCTACTGTTGCTGGAGAAAGGGTTTTAGGTAGAGGTGCAGAAAAAATTTGCCAACCCAAACCCCTTGCTAGTTTTTCGCATTCGTGACGCAATCTACCTTTGAGTTGAGAACCAGGAATTAATAATTGCCCTTGAGCGTTACGGACGATGGGTTTATCGGCTAAAGAACCAGTGGAACCACCAGCACCAACACATAAAGCAGTATCAATTACAGCAGTTAGATTTATTTTTTTTGTACCTTTAGAAGAAAGGTTATCTAAATAAACCATTAACCTACCTCCCTTCCAGCATCTTGATTTGACAGTGAATCATCGGTATGATTTTTTTCGGGGACAAAAGGATACAAATCGACAATATCCCGCCAAATCGTTTCATAAGTAGTTTTTGAATCTGCTTTTTCAGCATCATTCTCATCTTCCACAGACATCCAAGGTGCAATATTACCGTTATTAGTTTTTGCTTGACACCAAGGTTGTTCAAATTGTTCTTCTAATAACTGTTTACCATTATCATCTTGAAGACGAATCCGAAAATAACGATAGTTGAGAATCGCTGTGCGCTTACCTCTTTCCAATAAACTGCGAATTTGGTAGAGTTGCGAACGAGGAAAGTTAGTATCTTTAAAAGCTTGAACAGTTTTAAGCAATCCACCCAACTCATACAATGTATAAGGAGAAGAATACAGCTTTAATGTTGGTTTATCGGGAGAAACTTTAGTTAAACCCTGTTCCCGAAACTCCTTAATATTAGAAGAAATCATCGTTACCGCTTTCATCACCAAGAAATCCACGGTACCGCTGAAATATTGATGGTTTTTCTTCAAATCCTTCGCTGTTTTCTTCGCTGATTTGAGCAACTGACTAACCAGCTTATCAGCATAATAAATTGGAGTATCGCAAGCTGTAATTAACACCCCAGTTGACATACTCAACTTACATTTAGAAACCGGGGCTTGTTCCGAATTATCCTTTGAATGATAGCGATGTGCTTTGGAAGCATCTATTGGTTTTGTTGATACTAGGGAATAATCCCCCTGACTTTCTTCTAACAATCTACGTTCAAACTCTTCCCCAATAGTTTTAGCAATTTCCAAACCCTTATCCGCAGGAACAACCAACAATACATCATCACCACCAATCGTGATAATTTCAAAAGGGTGAATCAACACCGGATTCTTATTATTCCGACTAGATTTTGCATCGGGAGTATAAAGAAATGGTCGTAAATGCTTATCTATCGCAGCATAAACCGATTTCTCCGTAGCATCAAAAATATCTTGACTAAAACGCTGATAATCTTCAGGAGTCTTAATACTCTGACGAATATAACCCCCCATATTATTACCATCAGCATAAATATAAGCAACAAAACCCGATGGAGTACTAGCAGATGCAATTTCTCTTAAAGATCTAGCTTCCTCAACATCTTGGGGATTTTCAATTCCTTCATAATACCGACTGGGGACATCAAACCGATAATTTTCAAACCGATTTACCCAACCTTGAACATTTCCCGGTTTCCAATCCAACCCCAAGTTCTTCCACCACTTCGGTAAATCACCCTTCTTATATTCCCGTTTAGTAATCTGTCCCATCAATAGCTTCCGAGCTAAAGTTTCCGATAACCAAGGTTCTCCAGGAAGCCCTTCATTTTGATTTTCATCATCTCCAACTCGGACAATAGCATTATGACTATCGCTTTCATCTCGATGTAAATAAGGATGAGTTTCAAACATCGGAGGATAACAACGACTCGAACGATTAGCAAAAAACTTATTCCCATTTCTTCTTTGAGAAAACTGATTCGCTAACCTCAACACCAACTCATTGAAACTTTTGCGATCGCGAAACTTTTGTTCGGGTGAATTTACCCCCGGTTGGTCAAAATAAGCTTTAACTAAAACTTGATTTTGATTCTTTAAATACTTATCCAACCAAAACGTTTCCTGAATCGAATCCGACAACAACCCAAATCGCAATTCCAACAACTTAAAAGTATCACCAACAGCACAAGAATTCGCCGTCAAAGTCTCGTGAGTATAGCGTTTTTCAATAGCATTCGCCAAATCATCCACAAAAGCAGCCGGACAAAAAGCTAAAATACTACCACCAGTAGAATAAATAATTAACTCCGGAATCAAAGCTTGAGATAGTCCCGGAAAATTCTCTTTATCATTCAACCATCCATCTCGAACCTGCTGACAATAATCCTTAGTTTCAGCATCTTTTAATTGAAGAAAACTTTCATCCTCCTCAGCACCAAAAAAAGCAGGTAAATCAACCAAATTTATTCTATCAAGCACCGCAGAAGCACCGCGAATATAGGGAAGTTTCGCAGCTTCAAAAACATATTGTTTGATTTTCGTAGCACCACCATAAACCAAACCAATCTTATTATTTTGATTCCACAACTCACCGTATTTATTAATCAATTCCGTTATAGTTTGAGGAAAATCATCTTCAGGAATAGCTTGAAGTTGATTAACTTGCTCCAGAAGCTCCGCTACATCATTAGTTACAGATTCACCATTTCTCAGAGCTTGTAATACCTCTTGCGACAGCATTTTCTTAGGTTCTCGCAATTCCCCCCAAGCAAGACACCAGATAATAGCAGTATTAATTCTTTGACGCTGGTTTTTCATAAAGCCATAATTAACAGCACTTATGAACCGCTATCCGATTATATTTGAAACACACAAACTAAGTAAATATATCAGCAAATTCAATTTATTATAAACATTTTTCAGAAGCGAAGACTGGGGATTTGTAATTCATAATACTATTTTGTCTTTTTTTAAGTTAATTCACTTACTAAGTGAAATGTATTTTTTGTAGGGTGCTGTGACACTTTAAGTAATTTTGAACGTAGTAATAACCAACCTTCATAGTGTCACGCACCAACAGCATTATAGTCATTACGACATAAAGAAGTGAATCAAAAATATTCCGCATTGAATTTCCGAATACAAAAAAATAAACATTATTTCGCAGTAGTTCACAACGTAGATTTTTTCTGCTATATACTTCATTGTTAGTGACATATAGCATTTCCCAGTCTACTGAGGTATATCTCACAACCTCACCCCCAACCCCTCTCCTTACTAAGGAGAGGGGAGATAAAGCATAGCTTTATCCGGGGTGAGGTAATCGCTGTACCTCAGTTGCTTAAGAAACGCTAAATATCATCAGTACTAGTGCTTGCCAATTAAGTATTGTTGATAACAAATATGTTTACTTTTTAATTTATTGGGTATATTAACAGGAAATAATTATATGGACTCACAAAATATTTTCCAAGCTTTAACCAGCGCTGATGCATTGAGAAGTCTAATACTTACCCTCATCTCAATGGGTTTTGGTGCATTTATAACTTATAGATTTCTCTTCTTTATTTATAGAAAAGAGATGAAACTATTCCGAAATTTCAAAAGAAAAGTTATAGTTCTTGCTCCAGAAAATAAATATGGACAGAACATGAATATGGAAGATGAAGTCGATGTAATTAAAAATAACCCTTTATTCAAATCCTTATCTGTTCAACGATATAGTTCTCAACGCTCCATCAACAATAATGTAGACAAAAACTGCCTGATAATACTAGGTATTGGAAATGATTTTTCTTATTTCAAGGAAGTGTTTGATACAGCAAAATTTTATAAAATACCTCTTATTATCTATACATATGGCGATAATAGAGCATTGGAACCAATTCACTGGAATTTACTGAATAGCTACCAATGGTATTCCGTATGTGTAACTCCCCTTCGTCTAATATCCGAGATTTTCAATATTCTTTCCACCTTCGATTTTAAAGACTAGCGCTAGAGTTATCAGCTATAGGATGTTGATTAGCTGTACAAATTAAATCAGTCTGGTATAATAGCTCCCGTAATCAGAACCTTGAAAATTTAATATTTAGTTTCCTAGTTAATTTTCGTGGGATAGCATAAAACGCTCAAACCCTGATTCTTTCGTAGTATCTAGCGAAAGCCTTGTTATACAAGGTTTTGAGTTGGGTTAATTTTGATTTTTAGTTGGTAAATTTGGTTTTTTCACCGCTAAATTTCCTATCCCACGAAAATCTGCTTTTAAAGCCCGTTGTAGTAAGGGTTTCTAAGGGTAGGGTTTTTTATCTTTAACCCCGTGAGGGGATGGAAACCATCATAGTGAAGTGGTCGTATGGAGTGCCAAGCTGGTTAATGTTTTTTATCTTTAACCCCGTGAGGGGATGGAAACCCGGAAGCCTTTACTTTAGTAATAGTAGCACGAATTGTTTTTTATATTTAACCCCGTGAGGGGATGGAAACGTAAGACTCCTAATTTGCATTAAAATGACAACTTATTGTTTTTTATCTTTAACCCCGTGAGGGGATGGAAACTGCTTGTAGCCTTCTGGATATTCTTCAGAAGTAGCCGTTTTTTATCTTTAACCCCGTGAGGGGATGGAAACCATACTAGTGTAACTATACTGTTAAACTGAAATGCCTGTTTTTTATCTTTAACCCCGTGAGGGGATGGAAACACTCGACAAACAAACCAGTTAAGCTGTCTTTATCTGTTTTTTATCTTTAACCCCGTGAGGGGATGGAAACGTTTGGTTTTTTCACCGGCTTAGCTGAACCAGTAAGAGTTTTTTATCTTTAACCCCGTGAGGGGATGGAAACCGTATCAAATTAGATCCTGTACCAAACTTGAATAGTTTTTAAACTTTAACCCCGTAAGGGGATGTTTTGAAAGCTATAAATGATACTCTAAACTTTTGAGATCCCCCTAATCCCCCGCTAATTTGGGAGACTTTAACCCCCCTTTTTAAGGGGGGTAGGGGGGATCATCCGAGCATTGTGAAAAAAAACTATACTTTTCAAACATCCTCTAAGGGGACAACAAAACCCACACCGTTAACCCCAAACACTTCAGAAAATAAATCCTTTATCAAATACGAAATCAAAGCTGAAAATTAGCGATAATTGATATCAACTGATTTAACAAAAACCTAATCATAAAAAATATGTCTTTCAGCAACTACAAAAGCATCTCAGAAGTACTAAAAACTTTTCAAATCACCTATACAGAAGCCAACTTTATGGGTGAAGCTGAATTCAATATTCCCGATTACTTCCGAGAAGATTTAGAAACAGTAATGCGGGAAGGGGTTGTTTATAGTTCCGAATTTGCTATTTGTGAAAATATTATCTATCCAGTATTAAAAGAAGTTTGGAAGCTTTACAACAGAAAATTTACTTTATGGAGTCATCATTCACTTAATTATGATGAAAATTTATCCGGCTTTCCCGAATATATTCTCGCTAAAAGGTCATCTTTAGGGAAAGTGGTATTTGATAAACCGTATTTTATTTTAGTAGAAGCGAAACAAGATGACTTTGAAGGAGGTTGGGCACAATGTTTAGCAGAAATGATTGCTGCTCAAAGACTTAATGAGGAAATACAGATAACTATATTTGGTATAGTTTCTAATGGAAAGATTTGGCAGTTTGGTAAATTAGAAGGAAGTAATTTTACTTCTAATATCGACATTTTTACGATTCAAGATTTGGATAAAATATTTGCTGCTGTAAATTACGTATTTAAACAATGTGAGTTACAGCTTGATAAGCTGGTAGCTGCTTAATCAAAATCATATTATGTTTTAATTAAAGGTAAGATTTTTTTAGTTTTATTAAGTAAGTCGGCACAAATAAACCAAGCTACATTACAGAATGTAAATTACCCTCAAACCCTTATTCCTATTGCAAGACAGCAAGACAGCCTATTGCCTTATCCCAATTACTATTTTCAATGCCAACCTACTTAATTGTCGATGGTGCGTGACGGTATCACCAAATGTTTCGGTTATATTTGATAATTCATCGTCACCGTCACACACCCTACAATCTTTCCCCTCTCCTTAACAAGGAGAGGGGTGTCCTTCGGACGGGGTGAGGTCAAACCGAGAGTAGAAGCGGTTTTCCGCCGGGTATTTTGTTCAATTTTCAGGTGGTGCGTGACGGTATCACCAAATGTTTCGGTTATATTTGATAATTTATCGTCACCGTCACACACCCTACAATCTTTCCCCTCTCCTTAACAAGGAGAGGGGTGTCCTTCGGACGGGGTGAGGTCAAACCGAGAGTAGAAGCGGTTTTCCGCCAGATATTTTGTTCAATTTTCAGGTGGTGCGTGACGGTATCATCAAATTATTCGGTTATATATGATAATTAATCCCAACCGTCACACACCCTACAATCTTTCCCGTAGCCTTAACAAGGAGAGGGGTGTCCGTAGTGAGGTCAAACCGAGAGTTGCAGCAGTTTCAACCGCCGGGTATTTTGTTCAATTTTCAGGTGGTGCGTGACGGTATTATCAAATTATTCGGTTATATATGATAATTCATCGTCACCGTCACACACCCTACAATCTTTCCCCTCTCCTTAACAAGGAGAGGGGTGTCCTTCGGACGGGGTGAGGTCAAACCGAGAGTAGAAGCGGTTTCCCGCCAGATATTGTGTTCAATTTTCAGGTGGTGCATGACGGTATTATCAAATCATTTGGTTTATATTTGATAATTAATCGCAACCGTCACACACCCTACAATCCTTTAAACTGCTTCAACTCCAACCCCCGCTCAAATATCTCATCAATCGCCAACATTTCCCCGTCAACTGTCATAAATTTATGGTCTTTTGTAGCCCTAATTATCGAACCGTCTTCTAACTCATACTCAAATACTTCCTGCATTCCTCGATTGTGCCATTGTGCTATCGGTTGACTGTAAACATTCCCATTTACATCAACGCTATACACGGTACATTCAATTTTCTCTTCGACTATTTTACCTATCGGTATCAAACCATATTCTTCAGTTAAAACTTCGGTGTCGTAACTCAAACAATATTCGGCAAATTTAATCATTTGGTCGAATAATTCTTCAGCTATTTGTTTGCTAACACCGTTTTTTGCGGAACCATCGATAAAAATTTCGCGATGTTTCTGCATTTCTGCTACTTTCTTTTTACCCATCGCACGACGTAACAAATCCGCTTGTCCCAAGGAATAACCAGCCATGTCTTGAGCAATTTTCATAATCTGCTCTTGATAAACCATAATTCCGTAGGTTTCATCAAGAATCGGCTCTAAAACATTAGCTTGATATTCAATTTCTTCTCTACCGTGCTTTCTATCAATAAAGTGAGGAATTAATCCTGCGTCTAAAGGTCCAGGTCGATACAATGCTAAAATTGATGATATATCTTCTATATTGGAAGGTTTCAAATCCCTCACAATTTGTCGCATTCCGGAAGATTCTAATTGAAATACTCCTTCTAATTCTCCGGCTTCTAATAATTTATAAGTTTTTTGCACATCTTTGGGAAGTTTTCCAACATCCTGAGTTCTAGCTAATACTTTTTGTGCTTTTCTTTCGTGAGCAGTTATATCGTAGGGGTCTATTCTTCTACCAATTTTCTTTTCTACTAAATCAATAGTTTTATCAATCATGGTTAGGTTTCTCAAACCCAAAAAGTCCATTTTTAATAAACCCATTGCTTCCACATCTTCCATGTAATATTGGGTAATTACAGAACCGTCATTGTTCCTTTGCAAAGGCACAATTTCATCTAAAGGTTCGGCAGAAATTACCACACCGGCAGCATGAACCCCGAAGGTTTTGTTAGTTCCTTCGATACGAATTGCCATATCAACCCAGTGTTTTACTCCTGGATCGTTATCGTATCTTTCTTTAAATTGTGGTTCTGGGGTATCATCAGAAATCATCTTTGTTAACTTCGCAGGTTTACCCCGAGCCACGGGAATTAATTTCGCCATTCTATCGGCTTCCCCGTAAGGAATATCCAACACCCGAGCTACATCTTTTAATACCGCTTTAGAAGTCATGCGGTTAAAAGTAATGATTTGAGCAACTCTATCTTTCCCGTATTGACGAGTTACATAATTGATAACTTCATCGCGGTTTTCTATACAGAAATCCGTATCAATATCAGGCATGGATTTTCTTTCGGGATTCAAGAAACGCTCGAATAATAATCCATGATGTACCGGGTCAATATTGGTGATTCCCATACAGTATGCTACCAAAGAACCAGCCGCCGAACCTCTTCCCGGTCCCACTGGAATGTTATTATCCCGAGCAAATTTAATGTAGTCCCATACAATTAAAAAGTATCCAGGGAAACCCATCTCCTGAATCAATTTTAATTCATATTTCAGCCTATCTGTATAGGATTTATCTACTTCGCTGCGATTTTTACGATTTAACTTTTCTAAAAGTCCCCCCCATGCTACTTCTTCTAAATAAGTTTCGGTTGTATGACCTGCTGGAATGGGAAAATGAGGAGTTCTCGGGGAACTTAAAATACTATAAGGTTCAATTTTCTCTGCAACTTCTAAAGTATTAGCAATCGCTTCTTCTATTACGTCTTCTGGTAAATGGTCGCGGAATAACTGCTTCATTTCTTCGGCAGATTTTAAATATTCCGTACCGCTATAACGCATTCTTTTATCTTCAAAAATCTTTTTTCCTGTTTGAATACACAACAAAGCATCGTGAGCTTCTACATCGTTACAAGAAATATAATGAGAATCATTTGTAGCTATTAGCTTAATTCCCAATTCTTTGGCAATTTTAACAATTTCTACATTTACAACTCTATCTTCTTGAGAACCGTGGTCTTGAATTTCTAAATAATAATCTTCACCAAATATATCTTGATACCATTTAGCCACTCTCCTAGCTACATCTGGTCTACCGCTCATAATTGCCTGGGGTATTTCTCCACCCAAACAAGCACTGGTAACAATTAAATCTTCGTGATACTCCCTTAATAATTCCTTATTTATACAAGGGCGCGAAAAAATTCCTTTTCCCTGTACCCCTTCCAAATGAGATATAGAAGTTAACTTAGTTAAATGTTTATAACCCCGATTATTCTTCGCCAAAACAACCTGATGATAGCGGGGACGGCGTTCCTGCTTCGTAATATCGCCGTTAATAATATACATCTCGTTGCCGATAATCGGCTTAAAATTTTTCTTCTTACAAATCTTGATTAACTCAACCGCACCGTACATCACACCATGATCTGTTAAGGCGATCGCCTCCATTCCCAATTCAATTGCTCTATCGATCAAACCAGGCAACTGAGACGCACCATCAAGCAAGCTATAGTCGCTATGAATGTGTAAAGGAACAAAGGACATAGGCTTTCAACCCCTTCTCTATAACCACAACCGAACACCACAAGTGTTATCCAGAGTAACGCAGGAATGTAATATAGACTATATTTTTTTTGAGGTAAAAATATTAATTTTCGTGTTCGTGTTTAAATTGTCACCAGGCAATTCCCAATGCCCATTATTTAAAGACTACTTAAAGAACGTCAGCATACTCACAGTATTACTGGTGCCAATTATTACTATTTGGTCGGAGAATAAATGTATTAATAGTTTTATTGTGCTTCAGTAATCTACTTATAAGCGATGAAAAAAAGCTTAAATTAACGGTCAGATTATTGATAAATTTATCAAGATTAGTAAGATAGAAGCAAAAAAAATCAAGCAGTAGAGGATTTATTTTTTATGATTCACCTTTTGGGTGTTTAATAAATATTTTCTTCTCCAAGCCAGTTTATCCCTAAAAAAAAGCCCCATCCCAAGGACGAGGCGATTATATAAACCTGAAATTAAAATTAAAATGTCAGAAACCCAAAATCACAAAAAAGGCACCTTCAAATAAAAGTTTGTTAACTTGTAACTCATAAATCTTCTTTGAATCGCTTATTGCAATCTTAAGAAGACTAAATTAGCTTATCCGCCGCTAGAGGATTGCCCCTTAGCGTCGCATTCCTTGCTCAAGCAGCGCTCTAAAAGCTCTATTCTGTAGACGTAGGCAAAGGTATGAGGATTTAATATAAGTTTTTCACTAAACAAAGGCTGGTTGAGATACTGCCAAAAAGGGAACTTTAGTTTGTTTTTTTCTGGATACATAAGAAAAGTCAATAATTTAAACCGTTGTCTGAGCAGCAAACATTTTGGAGATGCCACCACTTATTTAATAGTTAAACCTTACACAATCTGTATACAGTTGACCTGCGAACAATTGCTGAAACATAGACAAGGAAGCTTTCCCACTTGGAAGACCTTTACATATGATAAAAGTTCCATTATTCTCCGGATGCCAGAAAATACTCAGATGTATATTCTGTGACATTTTTTATACAGTGAACAGTTATCAGTGAACAGTGAACAGTTAGCAGTGAACAGTTAGCAGTGAAAAATAAATAAGGAACAAACAATATCAAATAGTTTTTACAGTCTATGGTGTAGTGTTATCCGGATTAATCACCATGAAAATACCCTCTCCCGGTTTTAGGAAAGGGTTTTAAAGCCTCTGTGGGGGTGGGGAGAGGTACTCTAGGAGAAAATTTTTCTTTTTCGGAGATGTCTTTTACCGATGGCTGTTCACTGTTAACTGATAACTGTTCACTATTAACTGCTCACTGTTCACTGCTCACTGTTCACTGCTCACTGTTCACTGTTCACTGCTCACTGTTCACTGTTCACTGCTCACTGTTCACTGATAACTGTTAACTGTTCACTGTTAATAATGGTTGCCTGCTTTACGACGGTGAATAGCAGTGGCTGTATCGGCTTGCAGTAACTTACCGTTGTCTACGGTTGCATATATCACCCAGTGGTCGCCGCATTCCATCCGCTTACTTGCAGAACATTCAATATAGGCTATAGCTTCAGTGAGGATGATGCCACCATTATCGGCTTCTGTTATGGAAAAGTTAGAAAAACGGTCTTCACCGGGTGCAAAAGATTTACGGAAGTGCTTGACGTAATCTTGTTGATTGCCTTCACCGATGATATTTAATACAAACTTGCTTCCAGGATATAACAGTGTTTCTACTGCTCTGTCTTTAGCGATCGCTAAACTAATTCCAGGTGGCTCAAATGTCGCTTGACTAACCCAACTACCGAGCATTCCGGTGGCAACTTCTCCTTGTTTAGCTGTGAGTACGCAAATAGAACCGACAATACGTCCAACTGCTTGTTCCATAGGAGTTGCAGTAGGTTGTACTATACGCAATTTGCGAGCTTTTCTCAAAGTTTGAGCAAAGTCGGTTGCAGTTTCTTCGCATTCTTTGAGAGTTTTATCGGATGGTTTAAATCTAGCTTTGAAGGTGTCGAAGCCAAATTTAAATCCTGCATCCCTCAGCTTGCCTTCAATTAAATCGAATGCTTCACCACTCCAACCGTAAGAACCAAATACTCCAGCGAGTTTACTGGTGTCACCAACTGAAAGCACGATACCCAAAGCAGTATGAATCGGGGTAGGAGCGTTACCACCAATGGTAGGAGAACCGATGATAAAACCATCGGATTTTTCAATGGCAGCGCGAATATCATCTGGATGTGCAAATTCACAATTAATAGACTCAACAGCAACCCCACCTTTAGTTAAACCCAAACCAAAGGCTTGGGCTAAAGTTGAAGTATTACCGTAAGCTGAAGCGTAAAGTAAGGCGACGGTAACTTCCCGTTCTGTTTGAGAAACGCTCCAATGTTGATAAGCCTTCTTAAGCTCAATCAAACCATAGCGTACTAAAGGTCCGTGAACTGTAGCATACATTCTCACCGGCAGCTCAGAAAGTTTTTCCAGAGCCGCTTTGACGTGAGGTGCGTGGGGAGCCATCAAGCAGTCATAATAATAGCGCTGGTCTTCCTTAAGAATATCCCAGTCTTCATCAAATACTTCCTCACCGCAGACATGGGTACCAAATAACTTGTTTGAGTAGAGAATTTGACTTTGTTGGTCGTAAGTAGCCAGTCCACTAGGCCAACGCGGACTGGGAATAGGAATACCTCTTAAAACATGTCCTTTACCTAAATCCAGGGTTTCTTTACCCCGCATTTCCATAACTTTGGTCTTTTCGCCGAAAGTCTTGCGTAAATTAGCTGCACCGGGAACAGAAGCAACAAAAGTTAACTGGGGTGCCCGTTCTAAAAGTGCTTTGAGAGTAGCAACGCGATTGGGATTAAAATGTCCGACAATTACGTAGTCTAATTCTTGCAAATCTAGATTTTTCTGCAAAGCCTCCATATAAATGTGGGTAAAAGTTTCTGGAGGTGGGTCAATAATTGCAGTTTTATCGCCCTCAATTAAATAACAATTAGAAGTAGAACCCTTAGCTAATGCGTATTCAATTTCAAATCGTAGCCGCGTCCAACTGCGAGCTTTAATCAGCTTAGTATCGGTCGCAATCGATGCAATTTGCATATCGCGGGGATTGGAATTGCTCATAATATGGATGAAAAAAATAAAGGGGATTAAGAATGAAAAAAATAATCAAAAAAAAAGAACGTAGATGCTTTTAGGGAATTTAATTAAAGAGGGGAAGAGGGGATAGAGGAGGAGATGAAGAGATAGGGAGAGGGGAAAATAAATAATAATCCCCAATTACCAATTACCAATTACCAATTACCAATGCCCTATGCCCCATGCCCAATTCCCCATTTTCTACATTAATAATAAGTACCAACTTTACGATGGCGAACTGCTGTCATTCCGTCGGGATCGGAAATACGACCGTCGGAAACGGTACAGTACAACAATGTGTGGTCGCTACATTCCATAGTGGTCTTAACTTCGCATTCCATGTATGCTAAAGCGTCACTAAGAATGGGACTACCGTTTTTAGCTGTTTGAGTTTTTACTCCCTCAAATCTATCAACACCGGGAAGTAAACGCTTGAGGAAATGCTTTTTGAGGTGGTGATAGTTTCCTTCTTCGAGAACGTTGAGGACAAATTTATCACCAATCTGTAGAGAAGATTCAATTCCTCGTTCTTTAGCAATAGCTATGGTAAATCCTAATGGTTGTAGACTTGCTTGAGCCACCCAAGAAGCAACCATCGCGCCTTGTACATCACCTTTTTTAGTAGTAACGATGTAAAGTCCGTTACTGATGCGACCTAAAGCTTTTTCTAAATCGGCATCGATTGACTTGAGGTGTTTGATGTTGCGTTCGCGTACCAACAACTGTCCCATTTCGTTACCAGCTTCATCAGCTGCTCTAAATACATCGTTGTTGGGTTCTTCTTTGATACGGATTGCGTCAAAAGCTTCTCTTACACCATGTTCGAGAAATTTTCTCCGCAAGGTGTCGATAGGTTCATCATCTCCACCGTATGACTCATACAGTCCGATGACTTGCTTATTTTTGACCACCGCTAGCAAAGAACTAATAGCAGCTTGTGCGGCAGTATTATGAGAAGGAGGCATACCGATGATGATACCTGCTGCTCTGCCTGCTAATTCCTGGATTTCTTGCAGGTCGGTACTAGTTAAATCCAACATTTCTACACCGATACCGGCTTTCTGGATACCATGACCAATTGACTGGGCTAAACGGTCGCTATATCCATATTCCGACACGTAGTACAAACCAATAATTGTTTCGGTTTTGGCTTGTTTTTGACTCCAACTTTGATAACACTCTTTGAGGGTATCCAAGTTGTGATAGAGTAATGGTCCGTGACCGTTAGCAATAATTTTAATTTTGCCCAAGTCACCCATTCTCTTCATTGCACTCAATAAAGAGCGAGCATTTGGTCCCATCAAACAATCGTAGTAGAACTTGAAATCAGGTTCGATTGCCTCTAAATTGACATCAAAGGTATCATCACTACAGTAATGCATACCAAAAGCGTCGCAAGTGAAGAGAGTTTGAGTCTTCTTGTCGAAACTGAAGATAGTATCAGGCCAGTGCAAATTAGGAGCGCTAACAAATTGAATTTCGTGTCCGTCACCCAAGTCTACGCTGTCACCAGTCTTAACAATTCGCTTAGAAAATGGGTCGTGTACCAGGTTTTCCAAAAATTGTAATGCGACTTTAGATGCTAATACAGTTGCTCTAGGAGCAATTTGCAGTACATCTTCTACTAAACCACTGTGGTCAGGTTCGGTATGACTAACAATTATATAATCAATCTCCTTGGGATTCACCAAGCTCTTGAGAGTTTCTAAATATTGTCCTCTAAACTTGGTATGAGACGTATCAACCAAAGCTGTACGCTCGCCCCGAATTAGATAAGAATTGTAAGTTGTACCATTTTGCAATCCAAACTCAATATCAAAGCGATCGCGATCCCAATCGAGACTACGAATCGCCGTTGTGTTAGGAGCAATTTCAACAGTTTGTATAGTAAGACGTTTTTGTGCGTTCTCGTTGACCGCTACCATATATATAAATCCGAAGACAGTTTTAGTTTACTTTTCTGTCTTTATTTTTGTCATAAAAACTTTTGTAAATTTGTCTAAAACTTTATATTCTATAAAAAATTTTTTGTAGCAGATGTTGCTGTTTTTCAGCATTACCCAAGCACTGAAAAACGGCAAAAGAATTGATTTTTTTTCACAACGGATTATATCAGGAAAATAAATTTTTGGAAAATTAAAAACAGTTATCAGTGAACAGTTATCAGTGAACAGTTATCAGTTATCAGTGAACAGTGAGCATAGAATTTATATCTTCAAATCTATATTGAAATCAAGGTCTAATTCCAAATATTCCTTTATCGGGTAAATTCAGGTTAAAAATTTTAGTGAAATTATCTTTTGATAAATTATCCAATTGAATAATTAAGGTTTCAAATGACTCAGTTCTAATGGTACCTTAGCTCAAATCTTACAGCAGTGCCATAAACCCGGTTTATTGTCGCAAAAGCATATTTTTATCGTTGCTCCCATGACAAATAAAACGGGTTTCTTTAGTGCGTAGTTTGTGTTGGTTGCTGCGCCCAACGTAGGATAATCTAAGGGTTTCGGAACGTTAGACTAAATAAATAACACACCCTACAATCTAAAACGAATAACTGTTCACTATTAACTGTTCACTATTAACTGTTAACTGTTCACTGTTCACTGTTCACTGTTAACTGTTAACTGTTCACTGTTCACTGTTAACTGTTAACTGTTCACTGTTCACTGTTCACTGTTCCCAATTTTTCCCACGCTCAACAGCACGCAGCCAAGTAGCAAAATTATCTTGAATATGACTATTTTCAAGATTTGGTTCAAATACTTTTTCTATAGTTCTTTGCTGTATCAATTGTGAATAATCATTCCATAAACCAATAGCTAAACCAGCAGCAAATGCAATACCCTGTACCGTAGTATCTTTCATTGCTGGTTGTTCGATGGGAATTCCTAATAAATCGGCTTGAAACTGCATTAAAAAGTTGTTGTTGGAAGCACCACCATCTACAGCTAACTTTTCGATAGAAGTGTTACTGGATGCATTAATTGCTTCTACAACTTCTTTTACCTGATAAGCAATTGCTTCCAATACCGAACGAACCATATGTTCTCTGGTGACACCAGCAGTAATTCCGAGAAAAGCACCTCTAGCACTCATATCCCAATGAGGTGCCCCCAATCCACTCAAGGCTGGTACAAAATATATTCCACCGTTATCCTCTACTTGAGTTGCTAATGTTTCAGTTTCAGCGGCTGTATCAATTAACTTCAGACCATCGCGTAACCATTGGATACAAGCTCCACTAGTAAACATACTGCCTTCGATAGCGTAGCTAATATCTAAAGAACCACTTTTATTTACTTGAGTCCATGCTACAGTACTCAAAAGCTGACTTTGCGATTGCCCTTTAGGGCACCGCCCCGGAAGGGGCGAACGCGTTATTTCTTTTCCAGTATGAGCAACCAAAAAGCTACCAGTACCGTAAGTGCATTTCATTAAGCCGGGAGCATTGCAACCATGACCAAATAAAGACGCTTGTTGGTCGCCTAAAATAGCCGTAATGGGAATTTCTACTCCCAGTAAAGCTGTATCGGTAACTCCAAATTGACTCAAACTAGGCTGAATTTGCGGTAAAATGCCTTGAGGAATTTTAAATATATTTAATAGTGTTTCATCCCAATCGCAAGTTTCCAAATTCATCAACATTGTGCGACTAGCATTGCTGGCATCCGTTGCATGAACTTTTCCACCAGTAAGATTCCACAACACCCAAGTATCAATTGTTCCAGCCAAAACATTATCAATATCAACTCCTGCAACAGAATCTAACAGCCAAGAAAGCTTTGTTGCAGAAAAGTAAGCATCAATAACTAATCCAGTACGTTGATAAATTTCCTCTCCCAAACCTTGATTTTTTAATTCATTGCAAAGGGGAGCAGTGCGTCTATCTTGCCATACAATTGCTTTACCTAAAGGTTTGCCGGTGTTCTTATCCCATAGCAAACAAGTTTCTCGCTGAACGGTTAAGCCAATAGCAGCTATTTGTGAAGGGGTAATTTCTGCTTTCTCAACAGCACTTTGTATTACCGAAATCGTAGCTTGCCAAATTTCGGATGCATCATGTTCCAACCATCCCGGTTGAGGATAATATTGTGTGAGTTCGAGGTATGCTTGTGCGACAACTTGAGCATTGGAATCAAAGACAAAAGCACGATTGCCTGTAGTGCCCAAATCTAAAGCCAGAATATAAGTTGCTTGTTGGTTTCTATTGCCCCTACCCTGCATCATCATAGTTTACTGCCAGCAAAGTCTATATAATCATGCCATAAAATAGCAATCGGGTTTTATTTATCAAGGTAAGCAGTAATTAGAGAGTCCGAAATAGAAAATTAAAAGCGCAACTCTAATAAAACAGAATTGCGCCGAATATAGGAAATATTTGATAATAAAGGAAGAGAAATTATTTAATTCATTTTTAGTTCATATTTATCTACTTTGTTTTACTAACTGCTTTTGAAAAAAGGCTGAATTCAGACGTTCAATTTAGTATCTCTAGATTACAGATTTATTCTTGTCTAGCTTGTGTAGCTTCTGCATTTTGAATGCCATTCATCATCTCAGATGGAGTTCCAATATCAGCAGCAGCTTGTGCGGTTGCAGGAGCAATAAAAGCACCAGTTAAAGCAGCACCAGCAACAAAACCCTTTACAACTTTCTTGTTATCAATCATCACTAAAAACCTTCTCTTATTGCATCTTGAAACTTGAAAGAATCACTTCTTGCGTAGTAACTCAGTTTCTATATATACAAAGTATCTCAGTAAAATATGAGGTGTCTATAGTAACTATTGATTTTTGCGTAGTCTTTATAATTTTTGACTTGAAAGATAACAAAAAGGCGATAACTGGACTTATAGAATGAGTATTTAGGGATAAAAGCTTCGGTAAACTCGTAGATTCATGTCTTTCTTCGCAAAAAGAATTACACGCTTGGATTATTTTGTCAGTATTTTTCTAAGTAAAAAGCTTGAATGATATAGATTATTTTATACAATTAAATACAAAATGTGTTTTAAGGTACTGTTGTTTGTGTAGTGAGTTTGAATCAAAAGCCATAATTTATAACTTAATTGATACAGATCAATCAATAATTTGTATTTCTTAAATTGCTGGTTAAAGAAAATCAATTTGTCAACGCGGTCAAATAATGTGGCAAGTGACATGACACAATATTTTCCGGAACTTTCTCGCTAAAAATGGACGTAACTGGATTCGAACCAGTGACCTCTACGATGTCAACGTAGCGCTCTAACCAACTGAGCTATACGTCCGGAACTTTATTTATATAACATACATTCTTGCAAAAGCGCAAGAAGTTGGGATAATTTGTTTTCTACTCTAGTCGTGGGAGACGTAGCATTGCCCGGAGAGGTAGCATTGCCCGGAGAGGTAGCATTGCTACGTCTCTACATACATTGTCAGTGGTTTATTTTTTCAGTTGCTTCTGAATTGACGATATCAATTCTTTGGCTCTTGCATGGGATGTTGTTCCTGACTGTATGCTTTTCAATTTACTGACAATTGTGCGTAATTTGGCTTTGTACTGATTTGGCTCTGATGGAGGATTGGCGATAAAGTTTTCAATTTGTGCTTCTGCTTGGTTAAGAATTTTTTGTGATTCTCTTTCTGCTTGCAGTCGAGTTTGAATTATTCCTTGGTTTCTTTGGTATTTTGCTAATAGTTTCTGTGCTTCGAGATAATTGGGATTGGAAACTTGAATGTTCTGCAATCGCCTGATTGCTTGTATCCATAGTTTTTCAATTTGCTCCCATTTATAAGTTGGATGTGGTGGATTTTGCGATGCTTGTGCTGCTTGCATTGCAAATACTTTGGCTGCTTCGATTAGATTACCACTAGCACCACTTTTACCGCTGTTAGCAATTATCTTTCCGACTTCGGGTTTGATTGCTGCAATCAGAGTACGGGCTTTTTTACGTGCTAAGGTTTCTCTGGGAATTTGCTCTAAGGTAATCGTAGCGGTTTGCATCTTGGCTACGGCTTTTTGTTTTTCTACTAAATTTTTGGTTTGTTCGTATTCCTCTTTGGCGGCTTTTAAATCGGCTTCTGCTGTTTCTAGTGATTCAAAAGCATTCTTCTCTTGGAAGACTTTAGCATCCATTCTTGCAACTCGACGACGTGCTGTTTCAAATTCATCAAAAGTAAATTTCCACGTACATCCGAATAAACCGCAGTAAGCTTGAGGATAATAACCCAAAAACCAAACAGGTAAATTATCTAAATTACTTTGTGCTTTTTTAACGTTGTCAGCACCTCGTTTTATATCCGCAAGGCTAGTGGCTTTATTTACTAACTGATCTGCTTGTTCGGTAGCATTGATTGCTCCACGATAGTTGTTATCCATACTGATATAAGAAGGTAAAAGCAATAACGGTGCTTTTTCTGCCACAGGTTTACGAATCATTGGGTATGGTAGGTTAACTAACCAGATAATCCCTGCAAAACCTCCTCCAAAAGCAGTAATAAAAATTGCTGGCCATTTTAAGTGACTGAAAATACCTGGTGGTTGGTTAGCTTTCGCCGCTTGTTTTAAAGCCTTTTCGCTAAATTCTGGAAATACATCAACAACTAATAAAAGTAGTTCATCATAAGTTGCTGGAGAACCTTTTTGCATACGCAGCTTTTCAAAACGCTTGGCTACAATTTGTCTTTCAGTTCTACCGATATCATCATTAGAACCACAGTTGAGCAATTCATTTCGTAAAATTTTAAAAGCTGAATCATTAAGACGGTACATGATGTTTTTTAAGTATTGTTTTAAAGTGTCATTTTTAAATGTCGATTTAAAACACTAAATCTTAAAAGTGAGGATTTATCAGTTATCAGTTACCAATTATCAGTTATCAGTTGTTCACCCGTAGGGTGTGGATCATCAACAAAGAGTGATGCATTTATTCTTGAGTCTAAATTCCCCACCATATCCCTTGATAACTGTCATGGTACTGTTCACTGATTGAATAAAAATCCTCAAATCAGCGCTATTTTTTTTGAGCTATTTTCTGGTAATAACGCTTATAAACTTTTAATTGTGTTTCTGCTTTTTTCTTAGCCAATGTCCCTGAAGGAACTTCTTCTGTTATTTTGATAGCTGCTTCCATAGAAGCAATTGCTGAGTCTTTCTGCCTCTTGCTCTTTGCTATACTTAATTCTCTCTTCGCTCCCCTATAAGCTTGTTCTGCTTCTACTAAAGGAACAAAAGCCTGTTTTTCTCTCATTGTTGCCGTTTCTAAATGAATGATATCAGTACGGATATTTTCAAATTCACCAAAACTAAAATTCCAAGTACAGCTCAATTGTTGACAATAAACTTCTGGATAATATCCTAGAAACCAAACGGGAATATTACTCAAATGTTTTTCGGCTTCGGTGATTGTAGCTTCAACTTGTTTAATGTCGGAAAAATTAGTAGCAGATTTGAGCAAACTTTGTGCTTCTTGAACAGAATTTCTTGCACCCCAATAGTGAAAATCCATGTTCATATAAGAAGGTACCAGCAATATTGGTGCTGTTTTTGCTACAAACCAACGAACTTTAGGGTACGGTAAATTAAGTATTACCATTGCCCCAGTAACAGCTGTTAAACCAATTGCGAAATATTTAAATTTACGAACAATGGTTGGTTTGCGATTAGCTTTAGCAGCTTCTTTAAGAACCGTTTCGCTGAAGATAGGCAATACATCTACAACAGCATCCCGTAATTCGTTTAAATTGGCACGTCTTCCAGGATCCAGCCGCATTTGCTCTAAACGCTTCAGAGCAATTAGCCTTTTTTGTTTCCCCTCTTTGTCATTACTACTACATACCTCAATCTCCTCTCGTAAAATTTCAAAAGCTTTATTATGCAAACGGTACATGAAACCACCCTATAACTCTTACTATTAATATTCCCATTCGCGACAGAAAAATCTAACTCGCAAGGAAATTCAAATTGCAATGTCGGATTTATTACCACCGTCAAAAATCTCCCTTTGCAAAATATTTGCGGTGAAATGTAATTTAAATCACTTGTTATTTGAATTACTACTATGTAGAATTCACGTGACGTGGCTAACAAGGTGATAATACTTATGAAAATTTTTAAAGTTCTCCGAGTAAGTGTAATTAAGGTGAGTGAGTCTCCTCTCAAGCTCAGTATTCAAGCAGAAGGGCTTACTGCAACTTCGGGTTGGACAAATCCCCGATTAGACAACTCAGCAGATCCCAATCCAGAGGATTCTATCCTAGAATTCAACTTTGACGCTGATAAGCCATCAGATATTAGTCTTCCAAGGTTGTCACCAATTATGGCTGCTGTGGACTTTACACCTGCCAATGGTGCTGATGCGGTAATTGTTTCTGCCAGAATAAATTCTATTACTGTTCACGCTGGTGAATTTATAAACCCTGGAGAGGAAGCCCGTCAACAACCTACAACACTAGCAGTAGGAGAAGAAGAACCTCAATTTACAACACTAGCAATAGGAGAAGAAGAACCTCAACCTACAACAATGGCACTAGGAGAGGAAGGTCCTCAGCCTACAACAATGGCATTAGGAGAAGAAGGTCCTCAACCTACAACAATGGCATATGGAGAAGAAGAACCTCAAGCTACAACAATGGCATTAGGAGAAGAAGGTCCTCAACCTTCAACACGGGCATATGGAGAGGAAGAACCTCAATTTACAACACAGGCAGTAGGAGAGGAAGGTTCTCAACCTACAACAATGGCATTAGGAGAGGAAGGTTCTCAACCTACAACAATGGCATTAGGAGAGGAAGGTCCTCAACCTTCAACACGGGCATATGGAGAGGAAGAACCTCAAGCTACAACACAGGCAGTAGGAGAGGAAGGTCCTCAACCTACAACACAGGCAGTAGGAGAGGAAGGTTCTCAACCTACAACAAAGGCAGTAGGGGAGGAAGGTCCTACTACTTTAGCTATTGGTGAAGAGGGTAGTCCATTTGGTTGGTATTAATGATTAATTCTATAGATGGTGGATATTTACTTGTTGCAGGTGGAAAGTTAGATCCAAATCTAACTCGCCTAATTGAAATTGCTCAACACAGACAAATCCCTGTTTTGGAGCAACGTCATGGACAAGAAGAGAGTCCGAAGTTTTCATGGCATCTCAACCAGGAACAGCCTAAAATTGCAGGTCAAACTCTCTGTCCAACTGGAGCTTTTATTAGGTATGACGTTTTTAACAATATGAATGCTGCCAACTCTGGAGCATCACAACGAGCATCTGGTTGGTATCAAACCCTTTATGGCTGGTTGCTCTCACAAAACAATATTCGGTTGTTAAATCGTAATCAGCTACCTGCAGTTGGCAATAAGCCAGCAATGTTGATTCTTGCTCAACAATTAGGTTTGAAAATTCCTGATACTTGGATCACCAATGAAGCAAAGGAATTGGAAAAATATCCTGTTGGTAGTGCGATCGCGAAGCCGGTTGCAGGGGGTGATTTTTGTTATTCCCTAGAAGAATTGCATAGCAGAATCCAATTTCGTGATGGTTGTGCAGCTATGCCAGCCATTGTCCAAAATCGATTAGTACCTCCAGAAATTCGTATCTACATAGTCGGCAATCGTGCCTTTGCTTTTGAAATCCGTAGCCAGCATTTAGATTATCGAGTTAAGCAAGATGCTCAAGTAATTCCTGTAGCATTACCAGAGGCACAAGTAGAGTTACTACGGAAATTAATGGCGGCTTTACAAATGGATTTTGGAGCAGCTGACTTCAAGACAGATCCACAAACTAAAGAACTTGTATTTTTAGAACTCAATAGTTCACCCATGTTTGTCAGGTTCGATCAAGTTGTAAATGGAACACTATGTGAAGCTATAATTGATACCTTGCTCAATAGATATTCCTCCGGTATGGATATGGATTCTAAGAGGGTGCCCCTGTTTTAGAAAGGTTCGTTCGTAGTTGCGCTTCAGCGCCAA
>JBCBPQ010000014.1:0-63815 GCA_039820645.1 Cyanobacteria bacterium J06633_8
GCAGACTTCACGTACCGTACCGCATTTCCAGTGGGTGTTAACCCGCACAAATGGTAAAGTTAGCCTCGACAATGTTTAGAGCCGGTGAGGCAGTCCGTTGCGGGGGTTCCCCCCGTTGTAGGAACTGCCGAACCCCGAAGGGATAACTATCCGAGCAGCACGCCGCTTTTCCCATAAACCTGTTTAACCACTCGGTTATAGAGCAGGAAACTGGCTACGCATTTCCTGGTATGAACTTTAACTCTTACTCTAAACGTAGTACCCTTCATGTACTGAGTCTGGTCAACTAGAGCCTCCCGAACTTGTCTGGAAGCTCCCGGCTTAAAGCCGGGGGTCGTTGACAGGATTTTAGATATTAAATTATAGTTATTGTCCTTAAAACTATCATTTATCGTTATTCTACGAATTTTAGTGACGTAGCATTACTACTTTATAAATTATTTGGTTAGGAATAAATAAAAAACCTATTAGTCCTTTTCATTAATTCCAACGGCTTGTAGAGACGTTGCATTGCAACGTCTCCCAACGATTGCGGGAAAAAGAAAAACCATCGACTACTACATTTGAATGATTTATAATATATGTACATAAAGCTGTACATAAACGATGTTTTCTTACGAAATCACATCTCCAACGGATGCTAGAAATAACTTCTTTAAGTTGTTAGATCTAGTTGTACAAAACAATCAGGTATACATCATTAATCGTCGTGACGGTGAAAATGTAGCTTTGATTACAGAATCGGATTTGAAAAGTTTGGTTGAAACGGTTTATCTGCTAAGAACTCCTACAAATGCAAATCGTCTCCAAGATGCGATTGAGGAGTCTAAGACTGGAAAAATCAAACCTCAAACTATCGAAGAACTTCAACAGGAGTTGGAGATTGAGCAAGAAGAAAAAGAACAAGAAAGCTGAATCTGAAGAATTAAAACCAGTTATCGTTAATCGTAGTCCTGGTTTTAGTTCTAAATTTAAGGAAGATTTAGCTTGGTGGTTCAAGCAAGATTTTAAGGTTGCATCGAAAATATTGGATTTAGTTAGTGCTGTAATGGAAAATCCATTCGAGGGAATTGGCAAACCGGAAGCACTAAAATATATGGATGCCAATATTTGGTCCCGAAGAATTGATTTAGAACATCGACTTGTTTATCGGGTTGGAAGCATGCAAATTGATTTTCTGGCTTGTCGGTATCATTATGAGTAGTAAGCTGCTACGCATAGTTCTTTCGTTCTTAGCGTGCCAAATTTTTAATTAATATCGATTATTTTCCCTTCAAATCAAGGCTTACACCTGTTTAGAATCTAAGTTATAGCCTAGAGAATAAATCATAGTCAACAATGGCTAAAATAAAATTCAGGTAAGGATTTCAAGCTTATTTGAAACAAATTTAGCACGTTAAGTAGCCAAGAGGCGATAAATCTATACCATTTAAAATACCCAATTATCAATTACGGATTATTTATTTTTTCTAACAACTGGCCAACTTCTTCCGCTTTCTGCGGCTGACGTTTTTGCAATACTTCTTTGGCTTTCTGTAAATATTCTATTGCTTCCGATTGCTTATCTTGCTGCATATAAATTCGACTCAAACGTATATAAGCATCAGCTTTCTTTGGTGCGCGTTCAATAACTTCTTTGTATTTCTCAATAGCTGATTCTACTTTTCCTTGTTTTAGCAGAGAATCCCCTAAAAGTAAGCGAACTACATCGTTACTTACATTGATAGAAGTTACTTGACGAAAAACAGCTTCTGCATTCTCATAATCTTTTTGTTGATAAAGGTCGATTCCTTTCTGAAAAAGATTAGAAGTTCTTAAAGTTTTAACAGCAAAATAAATTAGTAGAAAAATACTTGAAAAAACTATAGCAGCAGGAATAATTGTATTTAGTTGCAGATTTTTTAGCAAAATCAAAAGATAGTTAGGAATGTAGAGACGTAGCACTGCTACGTCTCAAAGGAGTTAAAGAATAATACGTGGGTGAGAAAATAAAATCATCTAACCCAGCAAACAAGAAATAGGAAATATAAAATATTCCAAATAAAACAACTTCCAAATAAACTGATAAGCACTAGTAATCGAATTTTTATCTTGTAAATCTGTTTGTTGAGTCTGCCACCACATGAAAGCTAATATTAAAGAATGAACCGCTACCACAAATACAGAATTAACTTTTGCAAAACCTAACAATCCTACCACAATCATCCCAGCGTAACAAAGACTCAACAGCCAGCGAGAAAGATTAAAAACAGTTTCTTTTCCCAACTTAATCGTAAAAGTGGTGATATTGTACTGGCGATCGCCTTCCATATCAGGGATATCTTTAAAGATTGCAATAGCGATTGTAAATACTAAGATAAACCAGGTTAAAGTCCATACCGCAGGTAGAATTGATTGTTGAGCTTGCAGTACCCAAGAAAAGTGTAAAAATAATCCTAAATTAACTATTGCCCCTCGTACAGAAAATATACAAATTGCAGCCCAAAAAGGAAATCGCTTTAAACGAATTGGTGGTAAAGAATAAGCCGTACCAATAGCTAAACTAATACCCACCATTGCAAATAAAAAAGGTCCCAAAAACCAAGATAACGAGAGCGCTAAAACACCGGTAGTAATTACAATAATTTCTCCGGTGCGTTGGGTAAACTCTCCAGAAGCAACTGGTAAATGAGGTTTATTAATCTTGTCTATTTCTACATCTTGCAGTTGATTTAGTCCAACAATATAGATATTTCCCGAGATACAAGCAATCCAAGCACCTACAAGAGAAAGCAAGGAATAAGAATTTGGGAATGGAAAATTACTATTTGTTAAAGCAATGGCAACTACATATAATCCCAACACGCTCAAACTCGTACCGTAAATTGTATGGGGACGAGAAAACTTCCAAAAAGCGTAAAGCCAATTACTTTGCAACCCCGTTTGTGAAACTTGACTCATAATAATTTTGGATTTTTAGATTTTAGCTTGAATATGGGCATTGGGGATTGGGCATAGGGCATAGGGAATGGGGCATAGGAATAAAAAACTCCCCCCTCTACCCCCTCTTCTCCCTCTTCCCCCTCACCCTTTAATTCCGGTTAACAAACCAAACTTAATCAAACCGCTTTCATAACCGCGACTCATTAAACCAAGAGACATTGCACCTTGTATTGTTTTCCAACCAGCACGCAATAAACCAAACAATGCTTTGGCATTAAAAGCAGAATCAATTACCACATTCCAAAAAGGAGCCACAGCTTCCGACCAATCCGCAGTGGTAATATTTTGTAAAGGTAGTTGACGAGCAATTTCTTCGTATTCGGGCAGAGAAATTACGTATGGCAAGCAATAAACCTCATAAATTTGCTGCAAATGCTTTTTTTCTTCTGCACTCAAAGGTGATTCATCCGTAGCACGATGACACCAAGTTACTAAAATCAACTTTCCACCAGGCTTCAGTACCCGGTAGCATTCTTGTAAAAACTTTTGCTTATCCGGCATATGCTCGCCGCTTTCCAAAGACCAAACTAAATCAAAGCTGTTATCCTCGAAGGGCATATCCAAAGCATCTGCCACCTGAAAATTAGTTCTATGCTGTAAACCAAACTCAGCCGCCCGCTCCCTTGCTCTTTGTGCCTGTACGGGGCTTAAAGTAATACCAGTAGCCGCAGCGTTGAATTTATCTGCTAAATACAGAGAACTTCCACCGATGCCGCAACCCACATCTAAAATATTTTCAGCTTGCTGCACCTGTGCCCATTGCAACAACTCCTCAATTAAATCAATTTGTGCTTGACGGCGGTTTTTTTCTTCCTTACCATCCGCACCGTAATAACCGTGATGCATATGCTCCCCCCATATGTCTTCCCAAAGACTAGAAGAAGCATCGTAGAATTGCTGAATTTGCTGGCTTAGTGTTGCTGTCATGAGTTGAGCAATGTTAAGACTGTCGCAGAATTAAAAAACATATATTGGTAGGCTACCACGTGTGTTTTCAATTAAAACGGTTGTTGTGTTTTCAAAAGGAAAAATACTCCATCCGCAATAAGATGGAATAATTCGTTGCAATCGCTTTTTTTTATGATTCTGCTGATTTCGGGTTTTCGATTAAAAACAAGCCCTCGCCCTCAAGCAGAGGAAAATCCAAAATCCCCAAACCTTAAAATCAAAAATCTAAAATCTATATGACTGCTCCTCAAAAAATTTGCTTTGGCTTTCTGGCAGTGATTGCTGTAGGAACTGTTTTATTAATGATGCCTTTTTCAACAGCTACGAATACGTGGAATAGCCCAGTTGTTGCTTTATTTACGGCAACTTCAGCCGTTTGCGTTACAGGTTTGGCTGTAGTTGATACCGGTACAGATTTTTCTTTCTGGGGTCAGTTATTCATCCTCTTGCTCGCACAAGTCGGCGGGTTGGGATATATGACATTTACAACCTTTTTAATTATGTTGACTGGTCGTAAATTTAATTTAAGGCATAAAGTTGCCATTCAACAAGCTTTAGATCGGCGAAAAATGGAAGGTAGCGGTAATATTATTCGCTCCATTATTGCGGTAACTTTATTTTTTGAAATCACAGGAATCTTTTTACTACTTTTAGTATTTGTTCCCGATTTCGGATGGGATAAAGGAATGTGGTTAGCAATTTTTCATAGTATCAGTGCTTGGAATAATGCTGGTTTTAGCTTGTTTTCAAATAGCTTGGTAGACTACAATTCCTCACCCTTACTAGTCTTTACAATTTCTAGCTTAGTTATTTTTGGTGGCATCGGATATCAAGTCATCTTAGAAATGTTTTTCTGGTTGCGCGATCGCCTGCGTCGAAGACCGCGTAATATAGTGGTATCTCTTGATTATAAAGTGGCTACGAGTACCACAATATTTTTACTATTGTTAGGTTTAGTAGCTTTTTTCTTCGTGGAAGTCAGAAATACAAAAACTATAGAAAACTTGAGTTTTCAAAGTCAATTACTAGCGGCTTGGTTCCAATCCATGACTACTAGAACTGCTGGTTTTAATAGTATTGATATTGGCGGTATGACAACAGCAGGACTATTCATTACTATTGCGTTTATGTTTGTAGGGGCAAGTCCTGGTGGTACTGGTGGAGGTATGAAAACTACAACTATTCGAGTACTTACTAGTTGTACTAAATCAATTCTTCAAGGAAAGGAAGAAGTTTTACTTTACGAGCGTCGTATTGCTGTATCTTTAATATTAAAAGCCGTTGCTGTGATAGTGGGTTCTGTCACTGTTGTAATTATTTGTACTATTTTAATATCTCTTACAGACCCACTATTTGATTTCATTCAAATATTGTTTGAAGTCGTTTCTGCTTATGCAACTGTAGGACTTTCTACAGGAATAACTAGCGATTTCTCTATCTGGGGCAAGTTGATATTAATTTTAACTATGTATATGGGAAGAGTCGGCGTTTTATTGTTAATGTCGGCAGTACTTGGAGACCCCAAACCCACTCAAATTCACTACCCAGAAGAAGATTTACTTGTAGGATAAGTTTGTAGTAACATTATCGGTTTACAGTTGTATAATATTTTTGCAAACTATAACTGTAAACTATGAAAGCTTGATTTATTATTTTGATTTTTATTAATATTTAACTAGATAATTTTATTATGTATAAAATCAAATAAATTTGAGAAAATAGTTCCAATTAAGCTGGAATGATAAAATAAGTATAATCGGACAAAAGAACTAATAAATTAAATTAATAAATTAGAATATTTATTGATTATTTATTGATTATGACCGATTTTTAAAGCTATACAAAAGCTGTAATAATTAAGGATAAAAATAGTGAATCTGTCCTCTTTAGGGTTTTTTCGTACTTTAAATAAAACCAATCAGCAGTTTGCAGTAATTGGTTTAGGACGTTTTGGTCGTTCTGTTTGCTCGACTTTACACAAATTGGGTTACGAAGTACTAGCAACAGATATTGAAGAAAAGCGGGTATCCCAAGCCCTGACAGAAGAAATTACCGGTCATGCTTTACAATTAGACTCAACTGAACCAGCCGCACTTAAAGAAGCAGGTATTTTTGAGTTTGATACGGTGATTATTGCAATTGGTAATTATATTCAAGAAAGTATTATCACCACTTTAAATGTTAAGGAAGGTGGCGTAAAAAATGTGGTAGCTAAAGCTTCTAGTGAAGTTCACTGTAAACTACTGCGAAAAGTTGGCGCAGACAGAGTTGTTTTCCCCGAGCATGAAGCCGGTTGCGCTTTAGCACAAACACTTACAAAACCCTCGATATTAGATACATTCGACCTAGATCGCGATAACAGCATCGTTGAAATAGCAATACCTGAAGAATTTAATGGTAAAACCGTTGCCGAACTACAGCTTCGCAATCGCTATGGTTTAAACGTATTGGCTATCAGCAACAAACCCAATGGTGATAATGATGAAAAATTTATCATTAATCCAGACCCCCATAAACGCCTTGAAAAAGGTTCTGTAATGGTAGTAATTGGTCATAATAAGGACATAGATCGCTTACCAATTTAGAGAATTTTGATCGTAATTAAAAAACAATTACTAAAACCTGGTTTGTCAACTGGGTTTTTATTTCATTTCAATTAACCATAAGCTTCCCAAGCTAAATCTATCAACCCATCCAAAATTGCTGCTGCTACCGTAGCCCCTCCTTTTCTACTTTTGATGGTTATATTAGGTATTGAAAATTCTTGTAAACTTTGTTTGATTCCATCTAAATTAATAAACTGCGGCGGTGTGGCAATTATTAAAACAGGTCTAATTTTTTCTGCTTCAATCAACTCCATCAAGGTTATCAAAGCCGTTGGTGCTTGCCCCACTACAAATATTCCCTCTGGATAGCGCTTAACTAAAGTTTCCATTCCCCAAGCAGCACGAGTTTTACCTTGCTGCGGTCTGGTTTGGGCTTCAACAGCGCAGTAAACTGGATTTGCAAAAGTATTTTGTACTGTTTGAGCAATACCAACTTGTACTTTTGGATCGTCTACAACAACCGTACTGCGTGATGCCAGGGCAGCCGCTGAAGCTTGCAAAGCCCTATGGGAAAACTCAATTAATGATTTATATTCAAAGTCACCCGTAGCGTAAATGACTCTTCTAATAATTTCGTACTCTGCGGGTGAAAAATGACGAGACTCATTTTTAGAAGCATTCTCCGGCGAATGCATCAAAGCCAAAAAACCACCAATTTCTTTATCTATGCTTGATAGACTTTGAGCGTCCGTTAGGTGCCATTCCATTCTCTACTTTCCTGAAACTATCCATTCACCAATTTTCACTCACAGGAGGTAGATTATCAATTATTAATCTTGGCAGATTAACTTGTAAGGGCTTAAAAACGAAATAAAGAGCCAAAAATTAAACTCCTAACTCCGCGAGCTTTACAGACGTAGCAGTGCTACGTCTCTACACTCCTAACTCCTTTATGTTTCAGAAGTAGTTGAATTATTGAGAATCGGAGTCAAATAAGCCACCAAAACGCCAATTAAGAAACCGGAAATATTACGAACTAAAGGCAACCAATCGGAGGTACGAGTCACAACAGGACCAATTCCGAAAGCAAGGAACAAAATTCCCCACAAAGGAGAAAATATTAAAGCCCACTGCCAAGCAACAACTTGCCCTTCTTCCCTTGGCTGAGCCGCAAAACCGCAAATAACTCCACCGATAACTGAAGTAATTAAAGTCAAAATCCACTGCTCTCGCGGTAATCCTGGAACGACATTACAACCACCTTGACGCAAACAATTTTCTACAGTGTGTAAAGCTTGAATAATAGCTTGATCTTCACCTTTTTCCCGTACAAAATATAAGTTACCGAAACGAGTTTGTAATTCTATCCAAAAAGTACGCGGTAACAATTCATAAACATCATCCCCAACTGCAAAACTGAGAATATTACCACCACGGGAATCAGCAACCAGTAAAATACTATGGTCGTTCAAACCCCAAAACTTAATTACTGCTCTACCTGGGGTTCTGTCATACTGAGTGAGTACTCGCAACTGCCAACCAGTTTCCTCTTCAAAATCGTTGAGTTCTTCAACTAAATTTTCTTCTTGAACGACATTCAGAGATTTCCCTAAATCTACAACTGGCGTGACTTCTGAAGGTAAAAGGTCTGGATTATCGTAAGCATAAGCAGAACTCGTATGTGTCGTCCAAATCGAGCCAGCTAAAAGTAATACCGTAAAAAAGGTGAAGAATCTTCGCCACAAACTATTATGCATGAGCTTTTTATATAAATTTCAACACTGAAATTAACCAAATTGTTTCAAAAGGCAAGAAAAAATATGATATTTCTTTACACTTTGTAACTATATTCTAATTTATTTTACATTCATCTCAGCATTAGGTTCGCATCTCATGATAAATTATTCACCTGTTTCAACCTTTCGGGGGAACCTGTTTTGAATGGAACATATGTATAGTTTTGCTAAAATGACTTAGCAATATGCCCGAATCGTCTCAATCTCTAGCGATCGCCAAAAAATCTAGAAGGTGAGGAGAATGTCTAAATATTTAGCTGGTAAACAACCATCTGCGAATGAGTTGAATGAATGGATTGAGTTTTTCCATGCTAACGGTTTTTTAGTAATTCCTAATGTTTTAAAACCCGAGCAATGTCAGCTTTTAAGGAATGATTTAGAGGCAGCTATCAAAAAAACTCAAAGCGAAAATAATCATCCTTTAAAGAAAAAGATGATGATGAAAAGAATGTTTGAGCATTCCAAAAATAATCTGGATTTGTTTACCTTGGAGCCAATTGTCACATTTGCAGAGAATTTAATTGGTGGAGCAAATGGTGCTGGCTATTCAATAGATGAGGGAGTTCCCAGCGCTAATGCTATTTATGTTATTCACAATAATTCTTTTACAATTCCTCCTCAAACCGATGGATTGGCTCAAAATAAATGGCATCAAGATGATACTCCACACGTTCTCTCCCTCGATGGAAAACCGCTAACTAATATTCGCTTAAACGTTCTTGCATTTACAGTGAACTATTATTTAACAGATGTTTTATCTGTTGAAAATGGGCCAACCCAAGTAATTCCGGAATCACATTTGTTTGGTAAATTATGTGATGGTGATATTTCTGGTTATGAAGATAGAATTCATAGCTGTTTAGGAGGAATGGGTAGTGCAGTATGTTTTAATAATCAAGTTTGGCATAGAGGTTCAAGAAACTCGTCTTTGAATACCCGTTACATTACCCAAATTACCTATGCAAAAAGATTAGTTGGACATAAATACGCACCATTTATGAATTATCAAATGCCCAGTCATTGCTATGAAGGAGCAGATAAAAGATTGAAGCAACTTTTGGGATTTTTACCTAATGGAGCTTATGGTTAAGGGACATTCAAAATTAAAACGAAGGAAGAAGGAAGAAGGAAGTTAGAAGTTGGCTGGAATTGGGATGGGGATTTAAACACGCCATGTGCTCATGGGGGAAACATCGGGTTTGATTATCCCAATCCGTTTCAATCTACCACGTGTTGCGCGTATGCGCGCAACACGTGGTAGGATATTTTTGGTGTAAGTGCGAGAATACTAGGTATCGAGTATGAGAGATAATATGCCAAAACATATTCCGCAAGGTATGGCGGAACTTAGCGTTTATATAAATAAAGAATTAAAAACTCAATTCAAATTGAGTTGTGTGGCTGAAAACAAGTCAATGAGTGGAGTTATTGGTGATTTAGTTAAGCAATACGTAGAGTCTCAAAATAAAACTCCCAAAAAAGGTGAAGACGTAGCGTGAGTAAAGATAACCTTCCTAAAATCTCTCGACATGCAGTAACCGAAAAGTGGAGGTGCTACCAAATGGCAGAAAAAAATGGATGAAAATTAGTTCGTATTGAACCGGCTGGGGACAAAATACTGAAATGGAATTGCGTATTTGAAGGTGATACGGAATTTCCTTACTACCAAAAGGAGAATTAATCAATGGGTAGAAAATATATTATTTTCCGTGCAGACTGGAGAGAAGAGCAAGGAGCAGAAAGCCGATTGCTAGCTCACACCAAAGCAACTACAGATATTCTTGCAGAATACTTTGATTCTTCTAATAGCCCTCTACCAGAAGCGGGATATAGAGTAAGGGAGTATCACAAAATTGATGGTTTTGCGGATGGAGATTTTCCCGATGTAAGTACTCACAGTCGTGTGGGTGATTGGGAAGTAGTTAAGGTAGAAGAATATAAGTCTACTAACCAGGATGATGCAGATTTTGAATCAATTGTTATCTGCTATTGCAAGTACTCACCTATAAGCACTTCATTAGAGCCATTACCTTCAGTAAATGCTTCTCATCAATTACAGGAAGTTAAATAACTGCTGTACATTAATCCTAAATACGATCTGGATCAATCTTGAGAAGACCTAACTCCTAACTCCTAACTACTTATTCCTCCCCACTGATGCTCCGAACTAAAATTACCGTACAATCAACCCCCGAAGCAATTCCTTCTGGGATATTGCCATTAATGGCTTGCTGTAACATTCCCTCACCAGAAGCACCTAAAACTACTACATCAAAGTTTCCCGTTTTAACTAAATTGATGATGCCTTCGGGTACGGAATGGGCTTTGATAGGAGTGGCATTAATTTTATTCGATAACTTATATCTATCAATAAGCAGGCGCTTCGCTGCTTGCAATAGTTTGACATCTATCTGAGCTTCCGGTAGAAAAACCTGTGTCAAACGAATTTTTAATTCTTGATTGTAAGTAGCTAAAGCAGGCAATAATTTCAGGGCAATTTTTGAATTTGGACCACCAGCCATTGGTACCAAACAACGTTTGAAATTAACCGGGTTTGAAGAGTTGCCCAATTTTACCAGCAATAATTCACAGGTGGCTTGACGAATTATGGTATCTACAACATTACCAAAGATGCGTCCGGGGGTATCAGTGCTACCTTTCCACCCCATTAATAATGTATCGATGTGCCGCTCTTTGACAGTTTCTAAGGTTGCATTTGCGACTTCGTGGGCTACTCGTATTTGGGTATGTACTGGAATTTTCC
This sequence comes from Cyanobacteria bacterium J06633_8, assembly GCA_039820645.1. GTDB lineage: Bacteria > Cyanobacteriota > Cyanobacteriia > Cyanobacteriales > Nostocaceae > Rivularia. The sequence continues at coordinate 11,037 of JBCBPQ010000014.1, forward strand.
ATTGTTTACCTATAACTTCCGCAGACAATAAGAGCTTTCTACTTGGTGCTGTTTTCACGGGTGTTTCTGCTGGCTCGCTATGACGAGAAATAGTTATTACCTGCAAACATTCAACTTCATAGCGGTTATGTTTAGCAATCATTGCTGCCATCTGCAATAGCTTCTGTGCGGTTTCGGGATTAGCTATTAAAACTAATAATCTTCCTCTGCCAACACTTGGTGACTGAGTTTGATAAACCCTGTAAGAAGGTTTTATTTTCGGTTGGTTGGGAAAATTTTCGCAATTGAGGAAGTTAGCTTCGGCTCGAATAATATCCCCTCGGCTAATGATTCCGACGAATCTACGCCCTTCCAAAACTGGCAAGCGGCTAATTTGATGCCTATTTAATAAATATAGTACGTTGCTTAAATTGTGTTCGGGGGTAATAGTTACCAGTTGCGATGTCATTATTTCTTTTACAGGTGCATTTCTAGATAACTTGCCTTCCCGTATTTTCATCAAATCGCTTTGGGTAACAATTCCTACTAACTTATTGTTTTGTAAGACGGGAAATCCACGTTGGGTTGAATGAGAAAATGCCTGTATAGCTTCCTCTGCTGTCATCTGAGCTTGTAGAGTTTCCACCTGACGCTGCATGACTTCCTGGGCGGTTAGTTGGGTAATTCTACCATCGATAGAAGTTTCTGTATCGATATCAATACCCTTAAGTTGTAAAAGTTTGGCATACAGCGAACCTGGTATTAATTTATCAGCAACAAGATAAGAGGTGACACAACCAATCATCAAAGGTAATACCAGATTAAAATCTGTAGTTATCTCGAAAATAATCATAATTGCCGTGATAGGCACTTTAGAAACACCGCTAAAAAATGCTCCCATTCCTACCAAAGCATAAGTATCGGGGGAACTTATACCCAAAAAGTGTAATTCTATCACCCCAATTAAATATCCCAAACATGAACCCAAAATAAGGCTCGGAGCAAATAATCCTCCAGGGGCTCCAGAGCCAAATGCGATTAATGTCAGAATAAATTGAGCTACAAATACCAAGGCAACTCTGTAAACGCTTGGTTTGCCTTCAAGAATAAATTCGCGTAAACCAGTATTATTGCGAAATAGTTCGGGTAACATGGCAATTAAAATACCAGACACCAAGCCAGCTAAAGCTAACTTCAAAGGAAGACTTATTCGCAATTTACGATAAAGCGTGAGGCTTTTAATCAAGCCATGTCTAAATAATGCAGCTAATAAACCTGCCAAAATACCTAAAATTAAGTAGAAAGGCAGTTCTGTAATCGCGAAAGTTGTGTGTGATTCGATTAATTCTAGATTTAGCTGTAAACTATTACCACCTAAAAGCCTGGAAAGCACCCCACCAATAAACGAAGCGATTATAGCTGTTCCTAAAGTGATTCCCGATAAATCTTGCAGTAGTTCTTCGACAACAAATAATATACCGGTAATTGGAGCATTGAAAGCTGCGGCTAATCCGGCACCAGCACCCGCAGCTATCATTTGCCTGCGATGATCTGGAGAAGTGGGAAAAACCCGGCTCATTCCCGCTGCTAAAGCTGCACCAACATGAACCGTAGGTCCCTGTCTTCCCAAAGTCATTCCCGAACCCAACGTCAGAATAGCGCCAATCAACTTTACTATAGCTACTCGCCAAGATAATCTGATGGGCACGTTAGCTAGACTTGCTTTGACTTGAGGAACGCCGCTACCCGAAGCCTCTGACGCAAACCTATCTACTAAGAAGCCAGCTGTAAAGCCAAAGCTAGCGCCAATTAAGGGTAAAGCCAAGAATGCTGGTGTTGCATAGGAAGTGTTGACTCGAAATGTTCCTAAGCTACCGGAACTAACTCTAAGAAATATCGCAGATAAAGCAGCAACTACCCCAATAACACTAGCTTCTGCAATTGCTAAACCTTTCCTGGGCTGCCAAAAATCACGAAAATACTTAGTCAGAAACATATTGGAGCATGATGAATTGGATTTAGGTATTGAGCATTGGGAATTTACCTTACTAAGGTATATTTACAATATGTATGAGATATGGATTCGATTTTTATTGAAATCAAACAGCTATTTTTGAAAATACGCCTTTCTCGGCAGCCTGTGGGTTCTTATAACAACTAGCAACAAATTGCATGTCTTACACAGACTTTGCGCCTTCAGCTTTGCTGCCACTAAAGCGGTGCAAATTCAAACGTTTGAAATGCTTCCTTTATTAGACTCTTAATTACTGAAAGCAAGAGAATAATTCTGAGATTTAACTATATTAATATCGATAAATATCGTCTGTTAGTATAACTAAATATTAGTGGAATAACAAACTATCAATTGATAAGTTTTAATTCACAAACAATATAGTTCTTTTCAGTTGAATGTAATACAGCAAAATTGTTGAATTTTGTACTGAAAAGGATACATTAACCACAAGAATGTATCCTAATCAAGGGAAAACCGACATATTATAGTAGTATGTCAAAATAAAATCTTATGTTAAAATAAAATATTAATCTTAATAATAAATAACCATGTTCACCCATAAAAGGGTGAGGTTGGATTAAATATTACGAACTATTTTTACCAGTGCAGGATAATCCATCAACTATCAAAGATGGAGTGTAACAAGAACCATTCCACTCAGTATCTGCACCCAGTTTAATTAAGTGCTTTAAAGCAGTATAAATATTACCGGATACCATAGTATCTTTAATACGTCCGGTTACTTGACCATTTTCGACATAATAGCCCAAGTCAATATTGATAGAAAAATCGCCAGAAATTCCTCCACCTCCACCGAGCATTTGGTCTACAATCAAGCCGTTACCCATTTCTTGGATTAATTCCTGCAAACTTCCACTTCCCGGTTTTATCAAAAAGTTAAATAACTCCGGACTCGGATAACTACTTAAACTCGGGCGAAAACCATTACCAGTAGTTTCCATATTTAACTGCTGCCCCGTAGCGCGATCGCAGTAAAAATTTTGCAATATTCCATCTTGAACAAAAACTAAATCGCGGGTAGGGGTACCTTCATCGTCAAAGGGACAGCTATAAGGGCCAGCATTAGGCTCTTGGTAAAGAGTAAGCAAAGGCGAAACCACTGGTTTATGCATACGCTCCACCCAAGGAGAAGAACCTTCTAAGACTCGTTTACCATTCAGTGCAGCTTGCAAGGTACCCCAAAGCATATCAGCAGCTTTGGAAGTGAACAAAACTGGGATGCGTGCGAATGGTATTTCCACATTAGACTTTGCCCAATTTAATCGCTGTAAAATATTTTCGGCTAATCTATCAGGATTTAGTTTTCCACGTTCGGTTTGCCCATCCGCAACATTTAAAAAATCATCACCCCTTATCCACTCTGCGGAAACATAACAACTGAGGGTAGTATCAGTATAGTGAGAATCCAAACCCTTAGTGTTGACTAACCTTGTGGTTTCTAAATCGCATTCCCAATCACCATTACAAATAACATCTGGGTAAACATCGCGAATCAAAGCAATAGTCTGTTTTCCCCATTCCGCTAACTTGGAGGCAGGTACATTTTCTCCAAGGTTTGGGTAAACAAGTTGAGAATTACCAGTTAATTTTACTTCTTCAGGCTGATTTAACTTACTTAAAGCAATAGCCTTTTCTACCATAGTCTCCGCTTCAACAGGACCATTTGCAACAGTAAGCCCCGGACGATTTTCGTACCACAACCGTAATGCAGTACCCGTACTTTGATTGCTTTCAAGTTGTTTCAGGCGGTTTGCTTCAAAAAAAACTGGTTTAGAAAGCGAATGTGATTGATATACCTCCGCTTCAGTTGCACCAGCTTTCGTTGCTAGTTCCAGTAACTCTTCTGCCAAATCATTAGTCATTTTAGTTGTTAGTAGTTAGTTACTAGTAGTTAGTCACAAGAAAATATAATTACAGGTCAAAGGATATCAGCGAACAGTGACCACTGGTTAAAATTTTGATTTTTTCTCCTAACTATAGAGACGTAGCACTGCGCCCCGTCTCTACACTCCTCAAATTTCTCTTAACAGCCAAAAACCCGCAAAAGATTCCGAATTTGGATCTGACTGTATTCCAATAAAATGAACTCCATTAGCCTTTTGCTTGGCTTGTTCAAAATTTTCTGCTTCTAAGAGCATTTGTGGATTTTTAATATTGGCTAAAATCCAGCTTTCAGTGGCACCTGTTTCCAGAAGTAACCTGCCTTTTTTTGAACTATCAAACCTTAACCAGGCTAATTCTAAGCCAGACATCCAAGCTGCGACAGGTAATGCTCTATTAGAAAAAACCAAAACACCAGGAATTTTAGTTTCCGATGAAATTCCGGCTAATTCTAAAGGAAAAGCCTCACCAAAATCAATGTTCCACTCTGGCATATCCGCAAAATCCGCAGCGCTCAAGGTTACAAATTGTAATTGTTCTCCTTCCAAAGCATCCGGTAACCGTTGGGGTAAAGGAGATTCCAATCTTACCGAGGGGTTAGTGCCTCCTTGGTAACCTGCTTCTTGGGGATAAACTTCATCCATTCGCTGTTGTAGCCATTGGTTTAAGGCTAATGTCCGACGACTAGCTTGGGCAGGAATACCAATATCCTCACAAGCTTTAGTTATCATATTGTTCATTTGACGGCGGAAAAAGCGAATTTTTACCGGTGCTTCTCCAGATTTATCTATCGCTTCTTGCAACGCAGTTTGCAGCCATACAGAATTTACCGTTGTACTAGAACAGTATTTAGCGTAGCGAAATAAGGAATCAGTTTTACTGCTTATATCCTTATGAGTTTCACAAATTAACACTTCCCACACTTTCTTTTTATTCTCGTCCAAAATAGGACGCGAGTAGTAATCGAGTTCCCAAATGCTGCCCATATTATGCCGTAATCCCACCGTCGCTACTTTATATCTATTTTTTTACTATAGAACAGGCAGCGATCGCCTTTTGATGATACTGGGTAATGTCAGAGGAAAACACTAATGACAGCTTGTATATAAATAGACTTAATTCTCAAGCATCAGCCATTAGTACCGCTTCGCGGAAGTAAGAAGTAAGAAGTAAGAAGTTTGATAATCTTCGGCTTTTCAACCATTTTTAATGGTATTTACGCCGCGCTGTACTAGATAATTAGCCAATGGCTGTTAATTGAATTTAAATACAGCATTTCTCCGGAGATTTTTATTAACTATCGGCTTAGCAAAGTATGCCCCGTCCGTTCAAAATTAGTTCAAATATTATTTGAAAGAAAGATTAAAACTACACGGATGTCGATTCTTACTTTGATTGTGGGAATTATAAATAATAAGCAAAACTATGTTAAGAGGTGAAACGATGCTTTCCTATAGCAACAGTCAACTTTTCGACTTAAATACGATTGTAAAAGCTTCGGAAGCGATACAAAGCGAAATGGATATAGAAAATCTACCTAGTACGGCATTAGAAATTATTTTAGAAACAGCCAGCGCTCAAAAGGGTTGTTTAATTCTAGAAAAAGATAAGCAATTATTTGTAGAAGCGATAAAGAATAACGAAGATAGCAATAAAATAATCGCAAAATCAATACCTGTTGCTGACTGTGTTGATATACCTCAAGAAATTATTGAAAGTGCAATTCTTTTTCAAGAAAGTATAGTTATTAACAACGGGGTAGATTCGATTAATAATCACAATATATATATTGAAGAACATCAATGTAAATCTATTTTATGTATGCCAATTAAATTTCAAAGCAATTTTATCGGTATTATTTATTTAGAGAATAATATTCAAACAAATGCATTCACATTGTTCAAATTAGAAACTATTAAAATTCTTGTTTCTCAAGTTGCAATCGCAGTTAAAAATGCTCGTTTATTTGCTAGCGAACAAGAAAAATCGCGTATTCTTAAATTTAGAACTGAAATAGATTCAAATCTAGCAAGAAGCAGCAATTTACAGCAAATGCTGCAAAAATGTACGGAAATTATGCTTTCTTACCTAGATCTAGCATTTGCTAGAATTTGGATTCATAATCCCCAAGATAAAGTATTAACATTACAAGCAAGTGCTGGTATGTATACCCATATCGACGGTGTTCATAGTCGCATACCAGTGGGCAAATATAAAATAGGTTGGATTGCAAAAGAAAATAAACCCCATATTACTAATTCGGTTCAAACTGATGAAAGAGTAAGCGATAAGCAATGGGCTATTCGTGAAGGAATGATAGCTTTTGCTGGATATCCATTAATTGCTGATTCGGAACTTATGGGTGTTGTGGCGATGTTTTCTAAGCAACCTATAAGTCAAAATATTCTTGATGTATTAAGCTTCATCGCCAAAGAAATAGCTATTGCTATTAAACGTAAAAATATAGAATCAGCTTTACAACAACAAGAACAACAATACCGCAGCATTTTTGAAAATGTGAATGATGGATTATCAATATTTGATTTAGAAACTGGTAAGGTAGTTGGTGTAAATCCGACATTATCCCAAATGTATGGTTATTCGACTGAAGAATTTATAACTCTAAATGCTTCAGATTATATTCACTCAGATTATCTTTATCTATTTGATGAATTTATTGCAACGGTAAAATCTGGTGAGGATTTTTCTTGCCAAGCCGTTGTTATCCATAAAAATGGTACGCTATTCGATATTGAGATAAAAGCTACATCTTTCATTTACAATGGTAAATCTCATGCATTGGTAATTGGACGAGATATTCGGGAACGCAATCAAGTACAAAAAGCTTTAAAACAGCGCACTCAGGAATTAGAAGAGACTTTAGTGCAGTTACAATCGACTCAATCGCAACTAATACAAACTGAAAAAATCTCTCAACTCGGACAATTAGTTGCTGGTGTAGCTCACGAAGTTAATAATCCAGTCAGTTTTATTTCCGGTAACTTATCCCATGCCGAAAATTATACAAAAGATTTATTAAGTTTACTAAATTTATATCAACAGGAATTTCCCAATCCAGGAGACATTATTGCAGAAGAAATTGAGGAAATAGATTTAGAGTACCTAGCCGAAGATTTACCTAAAATGATTTCTTCGATGAAATTAGGAACTGACCGTATTAAGGATATTATGTTGTCATTACGGAATTATTCCCGTACTAGTTCTGATGAGAAAAAGACTGTTAACTTACATGAAGGTCTTGATACTACCTTGATGATTTTATCTCATCGTCTTAAGGCAAAACCACAACGTCCAGCAATTCAAATTGTGAAAAATTATGCCGAACTACCTTTAGTTGAATGCTATTACGGTCAAATAAATCAAGTATTTATGAATTTGATTTCTAATGCTATTGATGCTTTAGATGAATCAAATCAGGGAAAAAGCTACGAACAAGTGAGTCAAAACCCTAATATAATCACAATCACTACCGAAAAAGATGATAGCTGGGCAACTATAATTATTGCGGACAATGGAACGGGAATTCCCCTACAAATAAAAGACAAATTATTCGATGCTTTTTTTACAACTAAAGTAGAAGGGAAAGGAACTGGTTTGGGATTATCAATTAGCTATCAAATTATCACTGAAAACCATGGTGGTACTTTAGATTTTAGTACCTCACCTGGAAACGGGACCAAATTTATAATTAGAATCCCAATTTAATATTCTTATTCTCAGTAAAAATAAATCTTCATGCTAGTTTACTAGACCAAAATTCAAAAACTCTTTTACAGCCGATGAATATTCATAACTCCAAGAAACAACCAAACCAATAAAAATAGATTTTATCTCTTGCACCACCCTTATAAACTGGGTTTATTGTTCATCTAAAAACTAAATCAACATATTTTACAAAAATAAACCTAGTACTTCACCATATTGATAATGGCGCATGACTAAAAAAATAATTTCTTGTAGGGTGCTGTGACGGCTTAAAAAATTTATCTTGATTAATTAAGAATTATCATAATGCCGTCACGCACCAATTGATTGATAATTTTGCATGACGGTAAATTCTGATTATTCAGCTGTAGGGGTTGCTGCCCTTACACTCGGTTCAACCCAACTACAAGTTTTGCTATAACGAGTCATCGGTACACCGCCGTTTCACGGCGGTGCCTGCGATGACCGCCTTCCGCGGTAAAATACTAACGGTAAAATAATCCTTATTTGCTGAGCATTACATAACGAAGTATGATGAATCCTAGACTAGAACGTGCATTTGCCAATCGTAGCGTACTAAAAGTCATCAGTGGCTTGAATAACTTTGATACTAACCGAGTTGCTGCAACCGTGAAAGCTGCACACCAAGGTGGTGCAACTTTTCTTGATATTGCTGCTGATGCTGAACTGGTTAAAATGGCAAAAAAATTAACTGATTTGCCAATATGTGTATCGGCTGTAGAACCGGAAAAATTTCTCAAGCCAGTTGCATCTGGTGCCGATTTAATCGAAATTGGTAATTTTGATTCTTTCTACGCTCAAGGAGTTAGATTTGAAGCTGAAGAAGTTTTAGCTTTAACAAAACAAACCCGTGCTTTACTTCCCAGAATTACACTTTCTGTAACTGTTCCTCATATCATCGCATTAGACAAGCAGGTACAGTTAGCGGAAGAATTAGTAAAAGCAGGTGCGGATATTATTCAAACAGAAGGTGGTAACAGCAGCAAACCACAAAATGCAGGTACTTTAGGATTAATTGAAAAAGCATCTCCGACATTAGCGGCAGCTTATGAAATTGCTCGTGCTGTATCGGTACCCGTACTCTGCGCTTCAGGAATTTCCAGCGTTACCGCACCCCTAGCAATTGCCGCTGGTGCTGCTGGTGTGGGAGTAGGTTCGGCAATTAACCAACTTAATAGCGAAGTAGCAATGATTGCTGCTGTACGTAGTTTAGTTGAAGCGATTAAAACATAAAATAAGGTTTTGAGTTAGAAAATCTGTAGAGACGTAGCATTGCTACGTCTCTAGATTGTTGACATAGCATTGCTAAGTCTCTATATTATCTAACCTATGACTTCCTTGATGCAATAAACAACCCGCTCTTGCTGCTCTTGAGAAAGCTCTGGGAACATCGGTAAAGATAAAACTTCGTTGCAAGCTTGTTCTGCTACCGGTAATTGTCCCGGTTGATAACCCAGACTTTGATAAACTGGTTGCAAATGTAAAGGACGAGGATAATAAATTGCTGTGTTTACACCTTTTTCTTTCAATTGATTGTGTAATAAATCTCTTTTACCATTTTTAACCCGGATGGTGTATTGATTCCATACTCCCGTACCTCCAGATAATTCTTCAGGAATTACGATACCAGAAACCTGACTAAGTAGTTCGTGATAGCGAGTAGCTATTTTCTGTCTGTGTTGGTTCCAAGTATCTAAATAACGTAATTTAATTAGCAAAATAGCTGCTTGAATCGAATCTAATCTGCTATTTACACCAATTTCTTCGTAATGGTATTTACTTTTTTGACCGTGGTTTTTTAATACTCGCAATTTTTCAGCAATTTCTGCATCATTGATGGTAATTGCACCACCATCACCGCACCCGCCTAAATTTTTTGTCGGGTAAAAGCTGAAGCAACCAATATCTCCGATACTTCCTACTTTTTGTTTATCCCACATTGCTCCGGTTGACTGAGCGCAATCTTCTATTACTAATAAGTTGTTAGCTTTAGCTATTGACATTAAGGATGTCATATCCACCGGTTGTCCGAATAAATGAACCGGAATAATCGCTTTAGTTTTAGGAGTTATGGCTGCTGCTACTTGCTGTAAATCCAAATTGAAAGTAGTTGCATCAATATCAATGAATACAGGCTTTGCACCTACTGCACTAATAGTTTCGCAGGTTGCAACAAAGGTGAAAGGTGTTGTAATTACCTCATCACCCGCACCGATATTGTAAGCTCTTAGAGCCAAATAAAGAGCATCCGTACCAGAATTACAGGCTACACATTCCCTTACATTCGTATGAGCCGCCAAATTTTGTTCCAATTCTTCAACCAAAGGGCCACCAATATAACCCCCGGAAGATAGAACCTCTAAAACAGCCTCGCTAACTTCTGCTGCGATTGTAGAATATTGCTGTTTGTTATCAAAAGCTGGAATAGAATCTACACTTTGAATCATGAGTTTTGTTATATAAATATCGATGATAGTGCTGAATGACTTGTTAAATTTTGAATCATATTTAGTGCTTTATACTGTCGCCCATAATACTCTATCAACAAGAGTTTCACTGAATTATCGGCAATATAACATCTTAGTTATATGATGTTCTGAAACCTTTGATTTCGTATATTGATACATCGGTTTGCTAACTTCATCGGAAAAGAAATGTCATATTTTTAAAAATAAGTACTGAAAATCAAATATCTTGCGCTATTCTCGATAAGCCCAAAGAAACCCGGTTTCTTTGTGTTTTGCAAACAGAAAGTCATGCTTTCGCGACAAGAAACCGGGTTTCTCACCTCCTGTCACAATTCCTCTGTAAAAAAATGGGCAGGCTTCCCCAAAAAATGTTTTTAGAAGTACGTCGGTAAGATTTAAGTAAAATCAAACCCGATGTAGTGAATCGGTATTTATTCATAGTCGGAAAATAGAAGTAATTTCAATAAGTAATTTCAATGTCAGAATTAATAGAACTAAATTTTTTAGACTTGGCTATTGCTATAGGATTGATGGCAATAGCAATTGGTTTATCTATTTGGCAAAAAATCGGACTGGAACTAAATTTAGCTTTTGCCACCGTCAGAACTATACTCCAGTTGCTAGTCTTGGGATACATTTTAGACTTCGTTCTTGCTTTAAATAATTTATGGGCTGTTTTGGCGATTTTAGCAGTAATGCTGACTCTTGCAGCCATTGTCGCCAAAAACCGCATTACTCAAAAAATGCCGAGAATTTTGCCTTTGGTGTGGGTTTCAATGTTCTTAAGTACTGCATTAACTCTAATGTACGCAACTTTTTTGATAATCCAACCCGATAGATGGTTCCAACCGCAATACGTGATTCCCTTAGCTGGAGTTGTATTGGGTAATGCCATGAATGCAGCCGCGATCGCAGGAGAGCGTTTTGTCAGTACAATCAATGCCAGCCATACTGAAATCGAAACTCATCTGAGCTTGGGAGCAACTCCGCAACAAGCAATCAAGCAGTATAAAAAAGATTCAATCCGTGCTGGTTTGATTCCTACTATCAATCAAATGATGATAATCGGAATGGTAACAATACCCGGCTTTATGAGTGGATTAATCATTAGCGGGGTTGGTTACGACAAACAACCCTTCCAAGCTGCAGCAGAAGCGGCATCATACCAAATTTTACTGATGTTTATGGTCGCATTCAGCAACCTATTAACAACAATTGTGCTAACTAAAGCTCTTTCTCATCAGTTTTTTAACAAAGAAGCGCAATTAATAAGGTAGCAATTAAGATAGATAGTTCTATTTTTTCAAGTAGCAAGTAAGGAACAGTTAACAGTTAACAGTTAACAGTGAACAGTACCATGACAGTTATCGTCAATTCCCTATGCCCAATTACCAATTACCAATTACAAATTACCTATCAATAAAAAGAATCCCATTCAAATGGTCGATTTCATGTTGAACAAGAATGGACAGCATTCCATGGCCATCAAGAGTAAAAGGCTGATTTTTTTGATTTACAGCCTTTAATCTAATATTATTAAACCGTTTAACTGTTTCTCGTCTTCCTGGAAAACTCAAACATCCTTCGCTGGAGTCAATAGGATTTCCTTGATGTTTTATTTCAGGATTGACGATACACAATATATCTTCAGGTTGATAATTTTTGCTTTTATTTCCTGCAATACATTTTTTATTTAAAACAAATACTCGCTTCAATTCTCCAATTTGAGGTGCAGCTAATCCCATAGAATCCTCTGCAAGCATAGTATCAATCAAATCTTCCACCAAACCTTGCAAATCTGAGTCAAAAGCATCAACTCTTATTGATACTTCTCTAAGTAAAGGATTGGGATGATAAACGAGAGGTTTAACAACCATACAATTTATTATAAATATTATTTATAACGCCAACTTACCATTTACCATCTGGGCATTCAGAAGTTTCAATATTTGCCTTTACCAACATGAAACATCCACATAAAGTACAACGCTTAGCTTCTGAATTATACTTTTCACAGCTAGAGCAAATTTCTAATCTTTCTTCCACTTTACTCTTTGGAGCAAGAACTCTATCCCCACACAATCCCTGTTTTGCTGTTTTATAAGCTTCCGAAAAGAGATTACGCAACATTTTCGAGTTACTTGGATAACTTGGTGGTGATGAATTACTCATAATATTGCTCCTGCCATCTTAAAAAGAATTCTCAACAAATCATAACATCTGATTCTAGTGATGTAAGTATTAGAGACAGAGAAATATAAATTTTTATTTTTATACAAAAAAATACTTAGATGGTTGTATAAATTATCTTATATTCACCTTTTATAATTATTTAAAGTGCAATTAAATTTGAGATAATCTCGGTTAAGGTTTACATCTTGCGGCAATAATTTAGAAGCAGAACCTAGAAACATTAGTTCCCAGGCTGAACCTGGGAACTAGAAGATACTCAAAGATATTAGCCTTAATCAACTAAAAAACGAGTTACCGGCACAAAGTTAAAGAAAGCATATTCATACCATACACTCCAGATGAAATCGCGAATCCAAGTGTTACGCATTTCCGGACGAATTTGATAATCAAAAGAGGTATCGGTAGAACCGACTCTAGTCATTGCATGGTTGCAACCACAACCATGTTCTTGGAAAAACCCATGCTTGGAAGAGATACTTTGCACCATCAATTGAATGGGAAATACCTTTTGCCCGTGTAAAGAAGCATCCCACGCCCGTGCATTTAACTTGTCTTCCTCGGAGAATCTGAGCGGACGAATTTCCGAAACCTCTTCTCTATAAACCGGAGCTAAATGTACGTGATAGAAAGAAGCTGGTAAATCGTAACCAAATTCTGCAAACAAAGCTTTACCGATTTCAACTATTTGTTTGCGCTCGGTATACTCGTCTTCTTCTGGCGAAAGTTCTTGTTCAATTAGCTCAAAATTGGGATATCTATCTACATCGAAATCTTTACCGTAAAAATCAAGAGCTTCCCAAGCTAAAGTACCGAAAATTTCACAAAAAGCAGGTTTTAAGTGCTGTAAGTTCTCATATTTATTAAATAAATCAACATCACCTTTAGACATTTTGTGAAGAAATAGCTGTGCCATTTTCACATAATCTTCGGCATGGGAAAGCTTGGTATTTGATTTACCTCTAAAAATATCTTGCCAAGATTGGGGAAGTTGATTAACTGGTGTAGCTTGTTCCCCTTCGATTACTACAGATAATGATTTCTGGGAATTAAGCACAAAATCTTGCTCAATAAGATTTGCAGTAGCTTGTGGTGTCATTCTTGAGTCAAATAAAACAAATAATTGCCGCAAACCATGATAATCATTATCAAAAGGTATTTATCGCTACCTTAACTAAAATTAATATTGAAACAAAAATTGTAATTTTTTTTGTGGAAAAATTCATTGTAATTGCTTGTAAATAGTCACGTAAAATGTATTAATTATTTTTTTTAATATATTACTCAATGTCTTATTTATTTAGATAAATCTAATTAAATAATTATGATGATTATTACTAATAGTAATAATAGATAAATGTAATAGTTTATTCGTAAAAATTATGAAAACTATTACAAGTAAAATTTAATACTCTTTTCTGCATAAAAATAAATAAACCCGGCTTTTTCAAAAACCAGGTTTGCAATTTTGAGTGTATTTAATTTAGTTAATATTGGGAATTGGTAATTTACCTTGTAATGATGATTGAGCGCCTATGCAATAAGCACATTCACAGCCAAGATGGTCAAGAATAGGATTAGATTTATCAACTTGGGATAGTACTAATTCATGAACTGGTTGTACGGAGGCTGAATTAATATGTGTGTTTGCAGCAGCAGAATCAACAAGAGACGCAGCTGCGGAATTTGCAAAAAACAGAATAGATGCAATAACTACAGGCGATACAAATAAAATAAATTTTGCGATTATCATAATTTAAGGTTTATCTGGTGTCGGTTGTCTGCTTTTGTACCTATCATATCTTGAGAATTTCTGAGTTGACAGTGAACAGTTAACAGTTAACAGTGAACAGTTAACAGTGAACAGTGAACAGTTAACAGTGAACAGTGAACAGTGAACAGGAAAAAGAAAATCTTTAAACCATTTATATAAGGGACATCCAAAAATTAAATTACTCAATTTCTGCATCTAATACGACTATCAGATTTGTGCTCCCCCTGCTCCCCCTGCTCCCCCTGCTCCCCCTGCTCCCCCTGCTTACCAAAACGATTGATTAGTTTTTTAATTGGAAGTCCCTAAAGCTTGCTAACTGACTACTCCTTTCCCCAAATCAATAGTTCGCCATTCTCTCCCCCTGCGGCAATTTTACTTCCTTGAGGGTGCCAATCCATGCAGGTAAAACCACCGGAAACACCTGTAATAATTTGGGAAACTTCTTGAGCATCTTGCCACAAGCACAACCAACCATCGCTAGCAGCAGAAGCGAGTAAAAAGCTATTAGGAGCAAAGGCGATCGCTTGAATAATACCAGCATGATTTGTCAAAATAGTCCCTTCCCAATCGGAATCTTCACCAGCTTGTTTTTCCCACAACACCATTCCATCCATACTCGAACAAGCAAGTAAAGGCGCACCTGCATCAGAATTTATTTGTGACCAGGCAACTTGACGTATTTTACCGGGAAAACCATCCATAATCCACGGTTGGGGGTCATCCCCCGAAAGTAATAATTCACTTTCTAAAAGAACAATAGTTTTGTCCATGTTACCGGAAGCAAGATACTTTCCGTCAGTAGACCAAGCCATTGCTAAACTCGTGGAAGGAATATCTAAAATATATGGTTCGTCATTCCAGCTTTGAGTATTCCAAACTTTGATTCCGCGATGTCCGCTGATAGCAAGATAGTTTCCATCGTTTCGCCAATCAATAGCTAAAGCAGAAGAATTATCAAAATCTAAATTAACAACTAAACTGTTTGAATCAGCATCCCACACTTGTACCTTACGTCCTAAACTGAAAGCTAAATGATTGCATTTAGGACTCCAAGCAAGTTTATCAACCCAACCAAATCCATCCAAAGTCGCAATTAAGTCATTTCCCTGCCAGATTTTGACTTGTCCACTTTGCCCAGCAGCAGCTAAAAATTTACCATCGTGGGAAAAAGCAACGCAATCAACAGACTCACCATTCCCAGATTCCAAAGTTTTTAGTTCGCCACCATTTTGCCAAAATACAACTTCCCCAGCAGCAGAAGTCGCAGCTAAAACTTCACCTTCCGGCGAGAAAGCAACAGCGGTAACGTAATCTGAAAGAGTTTGCGATGATAAGAGTGAAAATTCTTGCGAGTTTATAGTAAATTGGCTCATGGTGACAAGTCTAGAGGTTAAATTTGAGGAGTTAGGAGTGAGGAATTAAGAATTAGTATTTTAACTCTTATCCCCTTATATCTCCCTCTCCAAATTAAACTACACAAGCCTTAAATTCTTCCCTCAATTTGGCTTCATCAAGATTTCGCCCAATAAACACAAGCTCATTTTTACGAGTTTCGTCTTTCTTCCAAGGTCTATCTGGTCTACCATCTAATAACATATGCACGCCTTGGAATACAAAGCGGTTTTCTTCACCAGCAATGCTCAAAATTCCTTTGGTGCGGAAGATATCGGGACCTTGGGTTTGTAACAAATTACTCAACCACTTATCCAATTTATCACCATCAAGTTCGCCTTCTTCTACCAAGGCAATTGAATAAACGCTTTCATCATGTTCGTGAGCGTCTTCACCCAAAAATTCTGGGTCAATTTCTAAAGCTCTATCCAAGTCAAAGGCTTTTACACCAAGTAATGCATCCATTTCCAACTTGGCATCTTGGGTACGATGAATTTTAGCGATGGCGTTCATTTCCCGAATCTTGTTTTCTAATTCTTCCAACTGTTCGGAAGATACTAAATCTGTTTTATTAATCAAAATTACGTCAGCGAATGCAATTTGTTCTTGGGCTTCATCAGCATCCCAATGTTGCGAAATATGCTTGGCATCAACTACAGTCACTACAGCATCAAGTAACAATTGTTCGCGCATATCTTCATCAACGAAGAATGTCTGAATCACCGGCGCTGGATCGGCTAAACCAGTAGTTTCAATGACTAGATGGTCAAATTTATCGCGACGCTTCATTAAATTACCGATAATCCGCATCAAGTCACCGCGAACAGTACAGCAAATACAGCCGTTGTTCATCTCGAAAATTTCTTCATCAGTATCAATAACCAACTGATTATCAATACCTACTTCCCCAAACTCATTAACTATTACCGCTACCTTCTTACCATGCTCGTGAGTCAGAATACGATTTAATAGAGTTGTTTTTCCCGCTCCTAAATATCCAGTCAAAACTGTTACGGGTACTACGCTTGTTGCTGTATTAACCATATTATTCTAGTAATGCTTATTTAATGAATGTTTTACAGACACAAATAATATACAAAAAAAATCGATGCTGCTTACAACGATGTATAAAATTCGTTAACTAGATAACCAAAATTCTGTAGAGATTAGCATTGTCAAATCAATAAGCAATGCTCTCATTTTTTTGTTTTATAAATTAATAATCAACTATCAGCAAGCGACATCAGTACAAATTAAAAATTTATTTTATTTTCTTTCTTTATTAGACTTACGCAAAGCCCCCCTAAAAAAGCGGGGTTGGGAGGATCTTACAGTTTGGAATCCCTACTTTTTCCAAGAATAATTGCGTAAGTCCTGCTTTATTTATATTCTGTAGTGGGAGCATCTTGCTCGCTAGCTATAACGAGCCAGCAAGATGCTCCCACTATGCAAACCGCTTAAAGTCAACAACCCCCGGCTTTAATTAAGTCGGTTGAACGACCTGAAGGACAAAAGCCATTGGGCTAATTGGGGAGGAATTTCCCTGAAACGGAACATGAAAGCAGTCCTAAACGATTCCCCCTTACGTATCGCTGGTTAAGGAACCGAACTCGAACGTAGATTAATGGCAAATACTTGTGAACTATGAAACCTAACGGCAAAGTCTACCTCGTAGGTGCAGGTGTGGGAGATGTAGATTATTTAACGGTAAAGGCTTATAGATTGCTACACAAAGCTGAGGTATTGATTTATGATGCTTTGGTTGACGAGCAATTATTGAAACTGGGACCGGATAATTGTTTAAAAATCCATGTGGGAAAACGAGGTGGTTTACCAAGTACTCCTCAATCAGAAATTAATGATTTATTAGTTAAATATTGTCAGCAAGGAAAGCTTGTTATTCGGCTTAAATCCGGGGACCCATTTATTTTTGGTCGCTGTATGCAAGAAATCAAGGTTTTGCAAGCTGCTGGCTGTGATTTTGAAGTGATTCCGGGAATTTCTTCTGTAACAGCAGCTCCTTTATTGGCAGGAATTCCCCTTACGGATGCGGTGATGAGTAGATGCTTTGCTGTATTCAGCGCTCATCAACCGGATAGCCTTGATTGGGAAGCGCTTTCGAGGTTAGATACCCTAGTAATCTTAATGGGGGGACAACATCTTTGTGAGATTATACATCAATTAATTAGATATGGGAAAAACAAATGTACCCCAGTTGCAATTATTCGTAAAGCCGGTAGCATCGAACAACAAGTATGGGTTGGTGAACTTTCCACAATTGTGGAACAAATAAAAGCGGTGCGCTTGTCTCCTGCCTTAATTGTTATTGGTGAAGTGGTTAGGTATGCCAGTTTTTCTGAGAAAATGTAATTAGATGCTTCCCTATTGCATAGATGCTTTGCATTTCAACTTATGTCACTAAATCCATCATCTCAAGTTTCTGCAAAGGTATCCCAGACTCCTTTAGCTGGAAAAACTGTTTTAATTACTCGTTCTGTAGGGCAATCAAGTCAATTTACTCAAATGATAGCAGCAGCAGGTGCGAACGCGATTGAAATGCCCGCATTAGAAATAGGTCCCCCTTCAAGTTGGGAGGATTTAGATAATGCAATTGCTAATTTATCAGAATTTGACTGGTTAATTCTCACTTCTAGCAACGGTATAAATTACTTTCTTGAAAGATTAATTGCATTAGAAAAAGATGTGCGTACATTAGCTAATCTAAAAATAGCTGTCGTTGGAGAGAAAACCGCTCAAACCCTTACAAAACATAATTTACAACCGGATTTTATTCCACCAAATTTTATTGCTGATTCTTTAATAGAACATTTTCCCGAGCAACTTGGTGGTAAAAAAGTTTTATTTCCGAGAGTAGAAAGTGGTGGAAGACAAGATTTAATTCAAGAATTTAGAAAACAAGGTGCTGAAGTTATGGAGGTGGCAGCATATCAATCTTGTTGTCCAAGTTCCATTCCTGCTTCGGCTGAATTAGCTTTACAAAGTGGAGCGGTTGATATAATCACTTTTGCAAGTTCTAAAACTGTGAAATTTTTTAATCAATTAGCACAAACAATCTTTTTAGACGATGGGCAAAATAACCAACCATCTGTAGTATCAAATTATTTAGAAGGAGTTTGTATTGCTTCTATTGGGCCACAAACTTCTAAAGCTTGTCAATCTTATTTTGGAAGAGTGGATGTAGAAGCGCAAGAATATACCTTAGAAGGATTGACTCAAGCTGTCATTGATTGGGTAAGGGATTTGGGAGAATAGGTAATTGGTAATGGGTAATGGGTAATGGGTAATATATCCATATATCGAGACGAAAGAAAATCTTTGATACATAATAGATAGTTACAAATTAAACCCTATTCCTAATTACCTGTAATTTATGAAACGTGTAATCGGCTTAACTGGAGGTATTGCGACAGGTAAAACTACTGTTGCCGACTATTTAGGAAATGCTTATAGTCTTCCGATTTTAGATGCAGATATTTATGCAAGAGAAGCTGTTGCTGTTGATTCACCCCTGTTACAGCAAATAGTCAAACATTACGGAGACAAAATTTTACTAGAAGATGGCAGTCTCAACCGAGAAAAATTAGCTGAGATAATATTTAACGAGCAGCAAGAACGCTTGTGGATAGATAACTTGATTCATCCTTATGTTGGCGATCGCCTTTCTTTCGGAATCCAACAATCATCAGTAGAAACTCTGGTGGCAGTTGTGCCTTTATTATTTGAAGCAAGTATGACAGATTTGGTAACGGAAATTTGGGTAGTTACTTGTTCCGAAAAACAGCAATTAGAAAGATTGATGCAGCGAAATCAATTAAGTCTAGAACAAGCACAAGCAAGAATTAGCAGTCAAATGCCCTTATCACAAAAAAAGAAAAAAGCCGATACTGTTTTAGATAATAGTTCAACTGTAGAAAAATTATTGGAACAAGTTGATATTGCGATATTTCAAAAGTGAACAGTGAGCAGTGAACAGTGAACAGTGAGCAGTGAACAGTGAGCAGTTAACAGTTAACAGTGAGCAGTATTCAATGTTGATTTTTTGTTGACAATTGTTTTACGAACTCAGTATGTTCTGGTGAATTCAAGCCTTGTTGTAAGACTTTAAGAACTTGATTCATTTCTCCTGTAAGTAATGCCGAAGCTGCCAACCATAAACCGGGGAATATTTTACTTTTAATAATACCTTCTGCATCCGGTTCTAAAGATAGGTATTTACCATCTTGTAAATAAAAGCAATCAAGTTTATTTTCAAAAACCTGCCAGACAATATATTCTAAAACACTATTACGCCGATAAGCATTTTTCTTGTCGTGTAAATCATTCGAGGCAGTACTAGCAGCAACTTCTGCAACTAATTCCGGTGCCCCTTCAATATAATCATCTTCACTGATACGGGCTTGTCCACCGAGTTTTTCATCTATTAACAATACAACATCAGGTTGTGGTTCGTTGTCTAAATCTAAACGTACTGTAGAATTATCGCCTAAAATTAAACCTGGAATCGTCACTTTGTAAGTTCCCAGCCAAAGAATTAAGTTGCCATGAGGTTCTCCATGACTTCTCAAACGTAATGGTGATGCCATATAAACAATTCCTTCAATTAATTCCGCTTTTCTATTATCCGGCATCGCGGTATAACGTCCTTCAAATTCATGGCGCGTTAATCTATCTCCACTTTCTAAAAGTGGAATTTTGTTTACATTTTTTTTTGCAAAAGTTGTCATTTTCAATTACCAATTACCAATTATCAACTCCTAACTCCAAACTTCTAACTGTAGAGACGGGGCATTGCTACGTCTCTATACTCCTAACCAGCTTCTCCTCCCACTACTACATCTTTTATCCTTAAACTGGGGCCACCGCAACCTACTGGTAAGCCGTTTTGTCCGCCTTTTCCGCAACCGCCGGATTCATCCCAATAAAAATCGTCTCCGATGGCTTCGATATCTTTTAAGGTTTGGAATACATTACCTGAAAGAGTCACATCTTTAACGGGTTCTGCTATTTCACCATTTCTAATCATCCATGCCTCACCAGCACTAAAGGTGAACATTTCCCCGTTAGTCATGCCACCGAGCCAGTTTTTGGCGTAAACTCCTTCTTTTATCCCAGAAAATAAATCATTTACGGGTGTTTTTCCCCTTTCGATCCAGGTATTTGTCATTCTCACTATCGGCGCATAATGATAATTGAGACAGCGGGAATTTCCTGTGGGGGTTTCGTTTAATTTACCTGCGGTTTCCCGAGAATGTAATCTTCCTACCAAAACTCCATCTTTAATTAATTGAGTGGTAGTTGCTGGGGTGCCTTCGTCATCATAATAATAGCTGCCGCGATGTCCTTCTGGTGCAGCACCATCAAAAATCTGTAATTCTTCGTTACCAAATCTTCTTCCCAAAGTCATTACTTCCAAAATATCTGGGTTTTCATAAGCCATATCTGCTTCGGAAAGATGTCCGAAAGCTTCATGAACAAATAAACCTGCAAGAACTGGATCGATGACTACACTATAAGTATTACCTTTGACTGAAGGTAGCGATAAAGCCTCGATTGCTCTACGTGCGGCGCTGGTAACTTGCTCGTCTAAGCTGGTTAAATCTTCAAAAGCTTTGCGAGAGCCTGTGGTTTCTCTTCCCGTTTGAACTGTATCGCCATTTCTAGCGGTAGCAGCGAAACGCATTTCCATGTCTACCCAAGACTGCTCGATAAATGTGCCTTCACTTGTAGCAATAATTACTGTTTGAGCGCTATCGCCATAACGTACTGAGGTGGTAGTAATCCGATTATCTATACTTTTGAGTAAATCGCTATAATTGTCACACAATTCTTTCTTTTGACTCAAAGATATATTTCTTGGATCGGTACCTGTCAAAGGCAATTCACATACTGCTTGTACCGGATTTATAGGAGCTAATATAGTTTCCTCATCACCTACAATTTGTGCGGCTGCTATTGCTTCTTGAATCCGGTCTTCAATAGTGGAAAGATGATTAAAGCTGCTTAATCCCCATCCACCCTTATAACAAGCCCTAACCTGTCCCCCAATCGAAACACATTCGCTCAGAGTTTCCACCTTATCGCCACGCAATAAGATATCAGCCCCCTCGGCTTCCTCAAGACGAATCATTAAATAATCAACTTTTTTAGAGTAACGAGCTATTAAATCAGTAAGTAAATTTTTAGTGTCGGTAATTAAATTAGGCATTTTCTGGGAATCGGCTGAATGGTTACTTATATCTTCTAGCACGAGATGGGGAATTATCAGTTAACAGTTAGCAGTGAACAGTCATCAGTGATTCACCAGTAGGGTGTGAATCGTCTGTGAACAATTATCAGTTAGAAGTGAAAAAAAATCGTAGTGGGAGCATCTTGCTCCCTTATTGTTCCCCTATCTGCAATACTTACTTGCTAACTGTAAAAACCACTATAATATTTCCATCTTGGAAAATATAAATTAAATTTTCTATCTTCTTCAGGGCAAATGAGGTGATGACAATTGCAAGAGACTATATCTAATAAAATTCCGAATTCGCGGTGGAATTTATCAAAATCATTTACTTTTATTAAACCGATTCTTCCTATCGCAGGAGTATTCTTTTTTATATGTCTTGTACTGGTATTAAACCGATATTTTAGTTTTTACGCATCTTTCGATCAAGGTATTTTCAATCAGGTTTTTTGGAATAATATCCACGGACGATTTTTTCAAAGTTCTTTGTCTTCAAGTCTTTCTACTAATGTTGTCCATGCCTCGGAAATTCCTACTGTCTTTTACCATCGGTTAGGTCAACATTTTACTCCAGCTTTGTTACTTTGGGCACCTATATATGCCTTGTTTCCGAATGCGGCAACTTTAGCGGTGTTGCTGGTAGTGCTGATAACTGCTGGTGGTTTGATGCTTTATGTCTTGGCACGTCAATATTTAGAACCTCCATTAGCAGTGGCGATCGCCGGTAGCTATTATGCTGCAAATGCTGTCATAGGACCAACTTTATCTAATTTTCACGATATCAGTCAAATTCCCCTGTTTATTTTTACTTTGCTTTTGGCAATGGAGAAACGCTGGTGGTGGCTATTTTGGCTGATGGCTGGATTAATCGTCTTGGTGCGAGAAGATGCGGGGATTAGTTTATTTGGGGTAGGTGTTTACATGGTGCTGAGCAAACGCTTTCCTCGCACTGGTTTAGCAGTTTGTATTTTCAGCTTCGGGTATATGCTGCTGCTGACTAATTTAATTATGCCGCTGTTTTCTGACGATATTTCTAAGCGATTTATGTTGGAGAGATTCGGACAATATACTGATGCCTCGGAAGCTAGTACCTTAGATATTATTTGGGGAATAATCAGCAATCCGGTTCGTTTAGTAGTAGAACTAGTTACTCCGGTAGATAGAACAATTCGGTATTTACTCGGTCAGTTATTACCTTTTGCCTTTATACCTGCAATTTCTCCAGCATCTTGGAGTATCGCCGGATTTCCTTTACTCAAATTGCTTTTAGGTAAAGGTGAGTCAGTATTGGCAATCACTATTCGCTATGCATTAAGTGTAGTACCCGGATTGTGTTACGGTGCAATACTTTGGTGGGCAAAACATCCTAAAACATTTAAACCATCATTTCGTCGCTTTTGGATATTTTGTATTACCCTATCTTTAATTTTTAGCTTTACATCAAATCCAAATCGTACTTTTTACTTTGCCATACCTGATTCAGTAAAACCTTGGGTACATGTATCTTTACCAGAACAATGGAATCATGTAAACAAAGGGATTCGTCCTTTATTAGTGCAAATTCCCCCAGATGCTGGCGTATCTGCAACTACTTATTTAGTACCTCACCTTTCAAATCGTCGCGAAATTCTCCGGTTACCAATGTTGGAATTGCGAAACGATAAGCGAGAAGTCGCCAAAATGGATTATGCGATTGCTGATTTATGGCAGCTACAAAAGTATGCACCAGCATTTCGAGGAGATAGGGAGTTATTAAAACAATTAGTAGTTTTCGTTGATACAATCACCAACAATCAAGAATATGGAATTATTGACTTCAAAGAAGGCGTAATTTTATTGAAAAAAGAGGCAGTTTCCAACCAAGAAGCTGTTAAAGATTGGGTGAGATTTCGGGAGCAAGTTTAGTAGAGAGAGGAGGAGTTTGACACCTCACCCCGCCCTCTGGGCACCCCTCTCCTTATAAAAGAGAGGGGAAAATATGAAGTTATGATTATTCTACTCAAGTCAAAACCGCTATAATTTCCAATTCCCGATGCCCAATGCCCAATGCCCAATTCCAATTCTTTTTTGTCACCGAATTGTTACAACGAGCTAAAGTTGAGTAATTATACTCCCGTCAAAATTAGCAATCGCACCTTTAATTATTCTAATTGCTTAAATAATTAAACGATTTGTAACAACTTGGGATCAATATATGAAAATACTAGTACTAAGTTGGGAGTTTCCGCCTCGTATTGTTGGGGGGATTGCCCGTCATGTGGGTGAACTATATCCTGAATTAGTCAAACTGGGACATTCTGTTTACTTAATAACACCCGAATTCGGTGAAGCACCACTTTACGAAGAGGTGGAAGGAATCAAAATACATCGGGTACCCGTAGCTGATAGCAATGACTTTTTCCAATGGATAGTCAACATGAATGAAAGCATGGGGCAACAAGGTGGTAAGTTGATGTCAGAAGAAGGTGCTTTTGATTTAATTCACGCTCATGACTGGTTGGTAGGAGATGCAGCAATTGCTTTAAAACATACTTTCAAAGTTCCTTTAATCGCTACCATCCACGCCACAGAATCTGGAAGGCACAACGGGATTCACAATCATACTCAAAGTTATATCCACTCCAAAGAATGTCAACTTGCTTTTGAAGCTTGGCGAGTTATAGTTTGTACTAATTATATGCGTCTGGAAATAGAGCGCTCCTTAAAAAGTTCTTGGAACAAAATTGACGTAATTTATAATGGCATTCGCCCAGAAAAGAAGCAGCATCATCAAAATTTTTATACACTAGATTTCCGCCGTCAATTTGGAGAAGATATCGAGAAAATAGTTTATTATGTTGGTCGTATGACCTATGAAAAAGGTATATCTGTATTATTGAATGCCGCACCTGAAGTTCTTTCCCAGATGGGAGGTAACGTCAAATTTGTAATTATCGGTGGTGGCAAAACCAATCAACTTAAAAAACAAGCTTGGGATTTAGGAATTTGGCATAAATGCTATTTTACCGGCTTCATGGCTGATGAATACTTAGATAAATTTCAAACAATCGCCGACTGTGCAGTATTTCCCAGTCTTTACGAACCCTTCGGTATAGTTGCATTAGAAAGTTTTGCTGCTAAAGTTCCAGTAGTCGTTTCCGATACCGGTGGTTTACCAGAAGTGGTTCAACATACCAAAACAGGTGTCGTCACTCACGTTAACAATTCCGATTCTTTAGCATGGGGGATTTTGGAAGTATTGAAAAATCCCGGTTATTGTCAATGGTTGAAAGATAACGCTTATCAAGATTTAGAAAAAAGGTTTAATTGGGCAAAAATTGCCAAGCAAACAGAAACAGTTTATGAGCAAGTGCTAAAAGAAAGGAAGCTGGTTAGTTGGGAATAGGTAATTGGTAATTGGGCATTAGAGAAAAGGAGAATTTAAACCTTTAACCTCACCAGTTCCCAATCCCCTTCACCGCGCTAACATTATTATGTTGATAGCGAAATAATATTTTAAACTGCTTACTAACAACTAACAACTAACAACTAACAACTAACAACTAATATGTCTGACGCAAAAAATGTGCTTGGTGAAAAGCTTGAAATTTGCTGTACTTCTCCCATGACTGGGTATTATCGCAATGGTGTTTGCGATACCGGAGCCGGTGATTTCGGCGTACATACTGTTTGTGCCGAAATGACAGAAGAATTTCTCACCTATACCAAGTCTATGGGAAATGACTTGAGTACGCCAAGACCAATGTACGAATTTCCTGGTTTAAAACCTGGGGATAAATGGTGCTTGTGTGCTTCTCGTTGGAAAGAAGCGATGGATGATGGAGTTGCACCCAAAGTTGATTTAGCAGCTACTCATGCATCTACATTAGAGTATGTTTCCTTAGATGACTTAAAGCAGCACGCTGGGGATTACGATTAGTTTATTCGTTCGTAGTTGCGCTTCAGCGCCAAATATGTAGGTACTAAAGCGCAACTACGAACAAAGAATCTTTATTCAACAAAATTATCAATTTCTGCCTTTAACCATCTGTATTCTTCAAGTGTTAAATTAAATTTTATTGACTTTAAAATATTTTTAAACCCTTTTATAATTACTTTCCCTGTAAAATTTTAATCAAGTAAAAATGACAGATAAGCAAACAAATTCCCATAAACAATCGATTTTCATTTAATACCTGATTTCTGTTCCAGTGAATAAACTTTCAACGGCAACGTCCATAAACTTAAATGTAGCAGTTTTACCATTCCTAAAATCAACAAACCAGCCATCACCCGAATATTGAATTAACCCTTTATCTGTCAGTACTGATAGACAATCATCAAACAATTCGCTCAAAATTACAGTTAATTCAACTCGCTCCAAAGATTTTATTAATGAAGGCTCAAGGAATTTTAGATAACTTTGCATTTCCCAAACCGGGTTATTTTCTTTCTGAGAATTTTCACCTTGCGGTTTAATTTGATTTATTGAAGAGTTTTGGCGTATCTGTTGTAAACGGGCAATTTTTTGTTCAACATCTAGCACATCGATAATATATCTACCTCGGATGGAAGCTAGCTTAATTAAAGTTTTTAATCTTCCAAATAGCCGCTGCAATTTTTTTGTTATGGTTGGTAATTTGTAGAAAATCATTTTTCTTCTCCTAGCAAATTCAAAACGTCGTAGCTGTGGAAGTACGACGCTCAAAAACAAGATATTATCTAGATTCAATTTAATACTTTAGCTGTTCTGCTGCTTTGACGAATTCGTCCGACATCGTTGTTTTATATACATTTGTTACTTAAGCAATGTCAAAATTGTCACCGTATATGCATATTGACTACTTTGATTGCTTAGCTTTGGTATGCGCTTGGTTTCATCAAGCGCTTTGATAAAACTTGAGTTTAGCGGTTAATTCCTTCCTTTTCTCGAATTAATTCTTGAAATTGCTCCCATGAAGTAACTTTTACCCCAGGTTTGGCATAAATCCTGTCACAATAGACATGAAATGCGTGTTGATCGTGCTTGTTTGTCAAGACGTAAGCTCGTAGCTCTTTATCTGACATTACTGAAAAATTTGCTTTAGTCATACTATCGTCACCTCCCCCGAAGGGTGTATGTAAACTTCAATTCCATCGCCAGCCAACATAATTATGTTACTTGTCCGTTCATCTAGTCGCACTAGGTGAATTGACACGTACATGAGTGTTAGCTCTACGCTAACTCGGTAAAGCTCTTTCAATTGTTCAAATGTAGGCTGCATTCCCCTCTATTCAATTTTCTTGGTTCGGTAAGTCGAAGGTAAAATTTTATTCTACCCATAACTGACATTATAGATTATATAATGCATTGCATTCTAAATGCAATGCTAAAATACTTATAAAGTTAACCCGCCTCGTCGTGTAACGTAGGCGGGTCTTCTTTGAGTATTACTAAAAGTTGCTGATGTCGCTGCCTGAGAGATTGATTTTCGTCTCTCAGGCTTTTTATTTTTTTACTGCTTGCTCTAATTCCACTTTCACTTCTTGTATTCTCTCTTCTAGCTTTTGGGTAAGCTTTTTTTCTAGCTCTTCGTAAATGCCTGGAACGGATTCCGTGCTAACCCCCAAAGCATTTTCTAAAAGTTCGTTAATAACTTGGGCTTTAGATGCTTTTTTTTCTTTTGATAATTTCTCTATCATGTTTAGCACCTCTTCAGTCGTTCGGAACGTTATTTGTTCGCTATATTTCATAGATTATACAATTGCATTGCAATACCATGATTGCATTATATAACTATAACAATAGCTTCAGTTATTTTGCACTGCAATAATCGGAATCTATATTGCAATTGCATTACATTAGATTCAGGTAATAAAAAAATGGCGATCGCCCGAATAGCAATCATGGGATTACTACCAAAAAAACAATTCAATTAGATCAATAATTTAACTTACAGTATTGTGATAGCTGTATGCAACAGCATCAAAATCTACTAAAAAACTTTGTTATCATCGCTGCGAATAATATTTTGTGGTTTGATATCTGTATTAATAACTGGTAATGCGTTTGAAAAAACTATTTCTATAGCTTACTAGGTTCGTAGTTGCGCCGTCTTCGCCAAATCCGGATTAAGAGGCGAGTACAACGCCCAACTACGAACCTAAGAATAAAATATATTGGGAGAATCTAGATTATGCTGGCGTGTACCTCGGTGATATGGAAGACTAAAATCGCGATGAATTTTGACTGCGTTAATCTAGTAGAGCGCTTTTCGTGATGCACAAGCGTAAGTATAAACAATTTTTTTATAAGTAATAAAGTTAACTTGATATCAGGAATAATCAAACCTAATATTTAAACTTAAGTAATTTGGCTCAAAAAACTTAACTATATTTATTTTTGTAAACAAGCTCGAATTATAGCTAAATATACTTTTTGGGGTGAGTTTACATTATGTTACCTAATTTAGTTTATTTCAGTCAATCAACTTACTGGAGTTGAAGTTAGTAAGTACTTATCATGCTTGGAAGAAGCCTTGAAATTTCTTGCATTGAAAGTATATTTGCTCAATCTACAAATCTAATCATAAAATTCTCTGCGGGAAAATATCATGAACCCTAAAAAGAAATTCAACTATACTAAATGGGGATTTATATTTGGAGTACCAATTGCATTTTCTACACTTTTAGCTACTTTAACAGTACAAGAAATCAGATGTAAATTAGGTTTACAATCATGTGCGGTACAAACAAAAGAAATTGCAATTTATACACAAACAGAAACAGGAGAAGCCCTAGGAGGTGTAAAAATTCAGTTTACTTCTCAAGGTGCTCCTGAAGTTAAATATACTGATGATACTGGTTTTGCTAGAGTTAAAATTCCTATTAAAGGGGATGTTAATTTAAACTTAACCAAAAGAGGTTTTCCAACTCAGAATTTTAATATTGATTTAGACGAAGAGCAAAGTAAAAGCAAAATTGTTAGATTTCAAAAATCAGGTATTCCCGAAATTAAAACAATTTCTCCTACACCTACACCTACTGTTGCTACTTCCCCTGAGAACACTAAAAGTGTACCACCAATTGCAATTAAAAAAGCATCTACTGTTTGGAAGCAAAAATGTGCCAGTGCTACCCCTGGTTCGAGTTTGAGAAATATGTTCAGAAGTAAAAATGATAGTTCAGTTACTTTTGGAAAAGAAGTCTTACCTTTATTTGCTTATATATCTGGTAATAATCGTTCTATTTCAGGTAAGACTCCTTTAGAATTTGTTTGTAACCTAAATTCTAGCTATCAACAACTGAATTTTGTATTTGGAGTACACAGTGCTAACTCTTACGCACTTCCAGAAAATAACATTTCATTTCAGGTATTTTTAGACTCTGAACTGGCTGGAAATAAACAAGTTGTAGTTGGTCAAAAACAGGAATGGAAGCTAAATTTGCAAGGTGTGAAAAATATATCACTCAGAGCGGAGTGTACAACTAATAAATGTCCTGCTTTGAGTTTTTCAGAGATGTCTTTACAATAACTATTACCAAGGTGGGCAGTACCCACCTTATAATTATTTATGAAGTTTATAATTACATTTCAAGCATCTTCAGCTTAGCCACTATCAACTCTTTCAAGGATAATAAAGGGATATTATCAATCAACTAGTACCGCTTGCGTTCGTAAGAATTAAGAAGTTTGATTTTCTGCGCTTTTCAGCCATTTTTAATGGTTGCTTTATTTAAGCCGTGATGTACTAGTGTGTAATGGTAATATTTAATTACATTATTTTGCGAGAAAATGAGGTAGAAAAATTATCATGCCGTAACACACCCCTCTCCAAAATAGCGGAGAGGAGAAGGGAGTGAAGTTAAATCTACCTGCAGCATTTTATCCAGCCAGTCTGCAAAATTAAAAGACTTTTGAAAAATCACTATATTCAAAAGTAACCTAATAATACGAGGTTTCTGTTTGTTGGGTTTCGTTCCTCAACCCAAACTACGTACTTCTGCTGCCGTAACATACCCTACAAATTACAAAGGTTGAACACCCCTCTCCTTAACAAGGAGAGGGGAAGGGGGTGAGGTTTCAAGTGAAAAGGGAAAGAGGTGAGGTTTCAAGTGCCAAACTCTTCGCTTTGTTTTCCACGCACCATAATTAATCCTTCTTTGAGCGCATATAATCTGTTATCCATCCAGTGATGTTCGGGAATTAAACCTTTAATACCTAATTTCTCTAAACGACTTTTGACTTTTCCTGTAGCTCCGACAACTATCACTTCCCTACCTTCATCAATGGCTTCTTGAATTGCATTTTCAATTGCTAAAGAAGAAGTTACTCCTAACACAGGAACTTCACCTAAGTCAACTATCAAAACATCATAATTTTTGATAGCACCATGTTCTCTGGCAATGGCTTTAGCAACACCAAAAATCATTGGTCCGCTAAGATGAAATAATAATACTCTGCCGTTTGCTGAATCTAATATTTCTTTTTCTTGCGGACTAAGAACAATTTGGTCGTCGTCATCGGTAATTGCTTTGACAGATTTAGATTGAACTTCATCCAAACGAGCAATTGTTAAGATATTGGCAACAAATACCCCTACAGCAACAGCTACCATTAAATCCACAAATACCGTCAATAACACAACACCATAAAGAATTCCCGCTGCTTTTAAAGATATTTTGTGAACCCGTTTGAGGAAACCCCAATCGATAATATCAATACCTACTTTTAAAACAATTCCTGCTAATACAGATAAAGGAATACCAGAAGTTAAAGGAGCGGCACCCAATACTACAATTAACAAAAATAATGCTCTACTAATACCAGATACCGCTGTTCTTCCACCAGCTTGAACGTTAACTACAGTAGCAGTTGTGGCTCCAGAACCAGCGACTCCTCCACATAAACCAGTGATTAAATTAGCAACTCCTTGAGCCACCAATTCTTTATTGGATTTATGTTCGCTACGGGTTAAACTATCGGCAACCAGACAAGTTAACATACAGTCAATAGAACCGACTATTGCTAATATTATCCCTTCAACGAACATTAACCTCAAATTACCAGGAGTAAAAGTCGGAGCTACAAAATTAGGTAGTCCCGGTTCAATTTTGCCAATAGTAGCAATAGTACGAATTTCAATGTTGCTCAAAAATATCAGAGAAATTAATGTACCTATAACTAAAGCAACTAGTTGAGGGGGAATAATTTTCTTTAATCGGGAAGGATAAAAGAATAAAACTGCGATAGTGATCCATCCTAAAAGTGCTTCCCAAGGGTTAGTATTAGTAATTAATTTTGGTAAATTTCCGATAACAGCAATTACTCCACCTTTGGGAGTTTCTTGTCCTAAAAAAGGCGCTATTTGCAGAAAAATCAAAATAACGCCGATGCCTGTCATAAATCCCGAAACAACATTATAGGGAAGCATTGTAATATATCTTCCCAATCGCAGTATTCCAAACAGCATTTGAAACACTCCCGCAATCATGATTACGGTAAATGCCATTGGTAATCCTTGTTCGGTTCCGTTAGCAGCAGTGAGTTCTGCAATCACAGCTGTTACAATTACCGTCATCGGACCAGTTGGTTCCGAAATTAAGCTAGGTGTACCTCCAAATAAAGCAGCAAAAAATCCGACTAATATCGCTCCCCATAAACCCGCAGAAGCACCCGCACCAGAAGCAATACCAAAAGCCAATGCCATAGGTAAAGCAACCACCGCAGCCGTCAAACCCCCGAGAATATCCCCCCGTAGGTTACGAAAATGAATTTGATTCGTTATTTGCATAAAAAAGGTCAAAGGTTAAAGGTTAAAGGTTAAAGGTTTCTTACTGTTTACTGCTCACTGCTAACTGTTCACTGCTAACTGTTCACTGCTAACTGTTCACTGCTAACTGTTCACTGCTAACTGTTCACTGCTAACTGTTCACTGCTAACTGTTCACTGCTAACTGTTAACTGTTAACGAAAAAGCAGTATGGGAATATTGCTACTTCTAAGTAATTGAGCGGTGGTACTGCCTATTACTAAATGACGAATGCGACTGTGTCCGTAAGCTCCCATCAATAAAAGGCTAATATCTTGCTCCTTGATATATTCAGCAATTATTTTCTCGGCTTCACCTTCTAATAAATTGCAAACAGGTTGATATCCCGCTCTTTTTAATGATTGATTTGCTTCATTAAGTCTTGCAGTGCCGGTTTTATCCGCACTATTTTTAGCTACAACCAGCAGATGTATTTCTAAATCTTTAAAAGTAGAAGAATTTGCGATAAACTTGAGAATTTTTTTCCCCGTGGCACTACCATCATAAGCAAATAAAATTCTTTCAACTAACTTGAATTCACCAGGAGTAACCAAACAAGGTTTGTGACTGCTGCGAACAATTCTATCTACATTTGCTCCTAAATGTCCCAATGCAAAATTCGCTGCTTCTCCCCGTTTACCTAAAACAATTAAGTCGGATTTTTCTTCAAATTCATGCAAACAATCTACCAAAAATCCTGTTTTATGAATTAACCTAAATTCTTCTACTCCTTCAGATTTGATAGCTGACGCTGCATTATCTAAAACTAATCTTGCTCTTTTATTATTAATCTTCGCTCTTTCATGTTCTAAATTCACTAATTCATTGAGCAAATTTTCTGAAGCTCCTAGTCCAATACTGCCGCTTAAATTGCCAGTATTGGCAACTTGTTGGCTGCGAATGTCCGTAACAGATAAAACCCGGATATATGAAT
The DNA here is from genome assembly GCA_039820645.1 of Cyanobacteria bacterium J06633_8. Classification (GTDB taxonomy): domain Bacteria; phylum Cyanobacteriota; class Cyanobacteriia; order Cyanobacteriales; family Nostocaceae; genus Rivularia. Next base: position 43,456 of record JBCBPQ010000014.1, read on the forward strand.
TAAATTTATTCGCAAACCAAGCCCCATATTTATAAACATTTTCAGCAAAAGATGAGCCATCTGTACAAAGTAAAATATTTTCCACGGTAATTGAAGCCCTGAAAATGAAAGATTTTTGTTGGTATACCAAGTAGAAAGTAGCAAACAGTTATCAGTTATCAGTTAACAGTTATCAGTTATCAGTTATCAGTTATCGGTTATCAGTTGTATTACCCCGATGCCGGGTTCCCAGCATAAGCCGGAAGGAACTATTCACTGTTCACTGTTCACTGTTCACTGTTCACTGTTCACTGTTCGTTGTTCACTGTTCACTGTTTTAATAGAAAGAGTTTGCTTAAAATACTCTTCCTACTTATGTATGGGCATCGGATTTTTGATAATCTGTTAATTTATCCATCAAAGTAGCACTTGCTTCGTTGAGTCCGATTAATTCTACTTCTGCTCCATTACGGCGAAATTTAAGTATCGCTTTATCTAGTACCTCAACTGCACCCTGATCCCAGAGGTGAGCCTGAGTTAAGTCGATGGTGACATTTTCGTTTAATTCCGTAAAATCAAAATAATCCAAAAATTCATCTCTTGATAAGAAGAAAATTTGTCCCGCTACTTTATAAGTGCAGCGAGTACCATCATTACTCCGCATTTTGTCCACAAATACCAACTGGGCAATCTTACGAGAGAAGAATACAGTACTCATGACAATTCCCACAACCACACCAAGAGCAAAATTATTCGTAAAAATTATTACTAGCATTGTGGTTAGCATCACAGCGGTATCCGTGCGGGGAATGCGACGAATATTTTTAAAAGAAGACCAGCGAAATGTCCCAATTGATACCATAATCATTACGGCTACTAAGGCTGCCATTGGCATTTGTTTTACCCAAGTTTGCAAACCTAAAATTGCAATTAATAGGAAAATACCAGCCGCCAGAGTTGATAATCTCCCTCTTCCTCCAGACTGAACGTTAATTACCGACTGTCCAATCATCCCACATCCTGCCATACCTCCGAAGAAGCCGGTTATCATATTTGCAATTCCCTGCCCTTTGGCTTCTTGATTTTTGTCGCTGGGAGTATCGGTAAATTCGTCTACCAGTGAACCTGTTAAAAATGAAGCGAGTAAACCAACTATTGCCAAAGTTATGGAATAAGGCAAAATTATATTTAATGTTTCCAGATTAAAAGGAACTTCAGGTACAGCAAAAGTAGGAAAAGCAGTAGGTAAATCTCCCTTCTCTCCCACGGTGGGAACGTTGAGATTTAGACTAATTGCTGCTATTGTCATCACTACCAAAGCCACCAAGGGAGAAGGAACAACTTTAGTAAAACGGGGCAAAATGTAAATAATTGCCAGGGATAATGCAGTCAACACGTATACTGTTATCACGTTTACCGTTGACGGAAGTCCGAATAATTCCGGTAATTGAGCTTTGAAGATTAACACAGCCAAAGCATTAACATAGCCAACCATCACCGCTCGGGGAATATACCTCATGTAGCGTCCAAGTTTTAACATCCCAAACAAAACTTGAAAGATTCCCGTCACAAAAGTAGCCGCAAATAAATATTGCAAACCATAATCTTTGACTAAACCAATCATCAACAGAGCCATTGCTCCCGTAGCAGCAGAAATAGAAGCTGGCCTTCCCCCCAAAAATGCCGTTGTTACCGCAATAATAAACGAAGCGTAAAGCCCCACCTTGGGATCGACTCCAGCAATAATCGAAAAGGCAATCGCTTCCGGAATCAAAGCCAATCCCACCACAGCCCCAGCCAAAATATCTTGCCGAGTGTTAAAAAACCACTCCCGTTTCCAACTATTCCAGTTCAAATTATCCTCCTAGCACCTTGATTCATGTATTGCATAATTCATACCCAAAATAACCCAGCTGAAAATCTAATTCAGTAATTAATACTTCCTAGAATCAAAACTTTAATTCCCTTAGAGAACTTGTAAAATAAGATGGTAAAACCTCCCACAGACATTAATGCTGCTTGCTTAAGGGCAGATCCTCCCTAGCCCTCCTTTTTAAGGAGGGAATAAAAGCCGCTTTATCCCTACAAACAGTTGCAAATAATTCCGATCCGTATTAACTCAGGTTAAAGATAATGGTTGACAATTACAGCCATTAAAAGCTTGCGAAGAGATGGTTATCTGCGACATTATCCGAACCTATTTATTATTGAATGATTGCTTGTGGCGAGCATATCATAGCGCTGTTACAATTCGCAACATAAGTAGATATAACTTTAGACTAATCTTTGAAAATCATAAATTGATTGATAAATAAAATCACATAAAAACACAGTATATTTATATAGAACTTGTAAATCCTAGAAATAGTATTCAAAAATAGTGAAAATCAATGATTAGATAGCATTACCGGGATGTTGTGATTGAGAAATAGGTATTTGAATCACAAATTTAGTACCCAGATTTGGTGTAGAAAAACATCTTAGTTTACCTCCGTGTTTTTCTACAATAATTTGATAGCTGATAGACATTCCCATCCCAGTACCACTTCCCACTGGTTTAGTAGTAAAAAATGGATTAAAAATTTGTTTTTGTACTTCATCTGTCATTCCGATACCGTTATCGGCAATTGTAATTTCCACCCAGCTATTATCAATAACTGAAGTCTGAATATTTATCTGGTGAGGATTTGTCTGGATATCTTTAAACTTATTTTTATTAATTTTCTCGTTAATAGCATAAATTCCATTAACTAAAATATTCATAAATACTTGATTTAGTTGTCCGGCATAACACTCAACTAAAGGTAATTCACCATAGTTTTTGACAATATCAATAGCAGATTTTTTGTCAGTTTCTTTTAGATTATGCTGTACTATCATCATAGTACTATCAATCCCAGAATGAATGTCAACATACTTGAATTCCGCTTCATCCATACGAGAAAAATTTCGCAAAGATAAAACAATATCGCGGATACGTTGAGTTCCCATTTTCATCGATTTGATAATTTTGGGCAAATCTTCTTTAATAAATTCTAAATCAATTTCATCTAATAATTCGTTAATTTCGTCTTGGTCTATATTGGGTTTTTCGCAAACATTTACTATCTCTAATAAATCTTTACTGTGCTGTTCTACATAATAAAGATTACCGTGAATAAAACTGACAGGATTGTTAATTTCATGAGCGATTCCTGCTACTAATTGACCCAAACTTGACATCTTTTCCGATTGCAACATCTGAGCTTGAGTTTCTTGTAGTTTTTGCAGAATTTCTTCTAAATCTTCTTTCTGTTCTCGTAGTTGATTTTCCAAAAGTTTGCGACTGCTAATATCTCTAGCTACCCAAACTACGGTGTCTTCATTCATCGGAGCTATATTAGCTTCAAACCAAACTTCTTTATCATTAATTGGTAAGGAGTATTCTATTTTTACAGCTTTTTTAGATTTTAATGCTTGTTGAATACAGCTAACAAAATAATCAGCAATCTCTTTTGGAAAAACTTCATGAGTAGTTTTACCTATCAATTCTAAAGGAGGTTTGTATAGCGAAGGAGCGCTACTTGGTGCTATTTTTAAATAGCCTCCTTCTGAACTAATTACAATAATTACGTCTTCTATAGCATTAAATAACGCTGATAGTTCTATTTCAGGCGTGTCTATATAGTTATTTGCTGTAGTTCGAGTATTTTCACTTACTGACATATTGATGAATTTATATTTTTCGATTAACTTGTATATAATCAATATGCCCATTTCGTCAGCTACACAAACATATTTAAATTAGAAAATTTCCTTTTCCCACTAAACGATTAGCTATCGCATAGGTTGGTTTTTCTCAACCCAGCCTCAAATTTTTCATTCATTTTAGAGCGGGAGGGGAGTAAGCGAAAGTTGTCTAAAGACTATCTAATTAGATTTAACCATATGCTTTGAATCGGTCGTTAAAAACGACATAGCCGATTTATTTGACGGATGGATTGGGATTTGGATTACAAACTCTGTTCCTTCTCCAGGTTTTGAAAAACAGTTGAGTTGCCCGCGATGTTTTTCTGTAATAATTTGATAACTTATAGACATGCCCATACCCGTTCCTTTTCCTACAGGTTTTGTTGTAAAGAAGGGGTCGAAAATACGTTTTTGAATATCTTCTGAGATACCCAGAGCGTTATCGGCGATCGCAATTTGTACAGATTGTGAATCAATCATGGATGTACGAATTGTAATTTGATTCGGGTTTTCCTTAATTTGCTGATAGGTGTGTTTGCAATTGTGTTCTTCTAAAGCATCAATTGCATTCGTCAAAATATTTAGAAATGCCTGGTTGAGTTGTCCGGGATAACACTCAACTAGTGGTAACTTTTCATAATTTCTGATTACTTGGATTTCCGGAAGTTCGGGTTTACCTTTGAAGCGATGTTGCAAAATCATTAGGGTGCTTTCAATTCCTTCATGAATATCAACGGTTTTTAATTCAGCTTCATCCATACGAGAAAAATTGCGTAGGGATAGGACTATTTGGCGGATGCGTTCGGTGCCTATTTTCATAGAAGCAAGCATTTTTACTGCATCTGACTGCACAAATTCTAGGTCAATATTTTCAACTTGCTCTTGAATTTCGTCTATGGGATTGGGGTAGTATTTTTGATATAGTTTAATAAAATCTAAGAATATTTGCGTATATTCCTCAATGTGATCGAGGTTGCCATAGATGAAATTAACCGGGTTATTGATTTCATGTGCCACTCCTGCTACTAGTTGCCCCAAGGCTGCCATTTTTTCTGATTGCACCAACTGAATTTGCGACTTTTGCACCTGTTGTAATGCTTGTGTAAGTTCGGCTGTACGTTCCGCTACTTGCTGCTCTAGGTTTTGGTTGAGATGGCGTAATTTTAACTGTGTTTGAACCCGGGCAATTAGTTCGGCTTCTTGAAATGGCTTGCTAACATAATCAACTGCTCCCAAGTTAAGTCCCTTGATTTTATTTGTAGAATCAGCAAGGGCAGTCATAAAAATGATTGGTATATCTTGTGTTTGCTGACAAGCTTTGAGACGGCGACAGGTTTCAAAACCATCAATACCGGGCATCATTACATCCAGGAGAATTAAACTAGGTAAGCTCAGTTGTGCTTGACTAATAGCTAATTCACCATCAGTCGCGATCGCCACTTCAAAACCCCCATCAGTCAAAGCTTCGGAAAGAACTTCTAAGTTCGCAGGAGTATCATCTACTACTAAAATTAAATCTGAGTTTTCCATCATTTTTATCTTTAAATATTAGTTAATTTATCTATAGATTTTTGGATAAAGGTTGTAATTGCTTTTATCTGAAAGCCCTTAGCATGCTGAACTATATGCTCAACAAAGTCAGCGTAATCTTGATTTTCTTCTTCTAGGTTTTGAGCAGTTGCCACCAGCTTTTTTAATCGACCTTGTTGGGCAATATGAAGTAACTTTTCCAACTCTGTTACTGCGGGTAACACCATGTCTGATGTGGTAGTTTGTGTCTTCATAGCATTAGATTTGGGTAATGACTCATCTGGATTAGCAGCAACCATAGATTGATATTTCCAGGTAATCGGTAAATGTTTTGGCAATAGCTTAAACAATTCATCGGCTTGCACTGGTTTTTCTAGGAAAGCATCGGCACCAGCGTCCAAACTCTGCTGTTGCTCCATGATAGAAACAGATGCGGAAGAGACAATCACCGGAGTTGCTGTAAATATTTCGGATTCTCGGATTTGCTGCAAAAATGCATATCCATCCATCACTGGCATTAATAAATCGGTGATAATTAAGTTTGGCTGTACCTGAGTCGCTTTGTTGAAGGCATCCTCACCATTTTCTGCCTCAATTAAGGTAAAATTAAGCGGTTCGAGTAAGTTGACAATTACCGAGCGGTTTTCCCATTTGTCATCGACAATTAACACCGTTTGCGGCTGCCCTTCATAGCCAATTAATTTCTGCTCGCTGCGAGTAATGGCATTATTTCGCCATTCTTTTGCTAAGGGGAAATCGATCTCGAAGGAAAAAGTACTACCCACTCCTAATTCACTTGTAACTTCAATTTCACTACCCATGAGACTGATAATATTATCGGTGATTGCAAGTCCCAATCCAGTTCCTTCGGCGTGTCGTTTCTCCTCACCAACTTGTTCAAAGGGCTGGAAAATTTTTTCTAAGGAATCCGCACTCATGCCAATTCCGGTATCGCTAATTTGAAAAAGGAGTTTTATATTATCTAATGGTGTTTGGTATTCAGCTTGTTTTATTACCTCCACCTTAAATGTCACCTTCCCCTTATCGGTAAATTTGATGGCATTCCCCAATAAATTAATCAATACCTGACGCAAACGCTTATCATCAGTTAAGATACCTTCTGGTAAATTAGCATCTGGTAGATAAACAAAATCGATACCTTTTTCTTCGGCTCGAATGCGAATAATTTCCCCAACTCCTTGGAGAAAAGATGGTAAATGAATTGCTTGGAGTTGCAATTCCAGTTTACGGGCTTCAATCTTAGAGATATCCAAGATGTCATTAATCAGCGTCAGCAAATGGGAACCGCACTGGTGAATGATATCAACCCCCTTTTGTTCTTTTTCTCCCCAGGTTTGGGAACGGTTAAGGATTTGAGCATAACCCAGAATTCCGTTAAGGGGAGTACGGAGTTCGTGACTCATATTGGCTAAAAACTCGCTCTTTGCTTGGTTTGCAGCATCTGCGGCTTGTCGCTTCTGCTCTAGGGAGCTATAGGAATTTGCCAATCGCACAGCCATTTGGTTAAATTCTTGTGCCAATTGTTCAATTTCATCACCCGTCTGAATTTGTAAACGATAATTTAAATCCCCCGTACCCAACTTTGTTGCGCCAACTTGCAGGGCTTGAATTGAGCGAATTACTGGTAGCAGTGTTAAGGAAAACTGAGCAATGAAAATCAGCAGCACTACACCGATTAGACAGTAGGTGGTAATGGTGGCATTTTGCTTAAATTGCCCCGCAGCTTTTTGGGTACCAGTATCTTCTCTCCTTGTTTCCTCTACCAAAGTATTAAGGAATAGCGAAATATCATCTTGGAATGAATTGATGGCTTGGACATCTTGTTGGATTTGAGATGGGGAATAATTATTCTCTTTTACAATTTCATCAACTAAACGGACAAGAAATTGATGACGACGGTATACCACTGTGGCGGTTTTAGCCTCTGGTATCTCCTGTTTTATCTTGTACAAACTAATTAAAAACTTTGACTTTGACTGCTCATAACTTATCAACTCACCAGTATTGCGATTGAGCAGAAGATAGTTTTTCAGTGCCGAAGTTTGTTTTTCCAGACTAAGTCTGAGATATTGGCTTATACGCACTGCTTGATTAGTGCGATTGCGGCTTTGCTCGACGGATTTTTCTATGTGTTTAATTAGGAGAGTGCTACCTCCAAGTAAAGCAGTTACTAATCCCACAGAAATCGCCGTCGAACCAATAAACTTGGTGATGATTTTCATTTTTCGGCTACTTTTACAGACTTCAGACGAGTATAGATTTGCCGTATTTCCTCAAAGTCTGCATCTTTACCCAAGGTATAACCAGCAGTTTTAGTACCATGTATGTTTGCCACACCTACTGGAGCATCAATCAAAGCTTTTTGTATTTCTTCGATTACTTCTGGTGCAAATTTACTGGTATTAATAACTACAGGCGTTGCGGGTATAGGTTTAGATTCCCAAATAATTTTGTAACGACTATCACTAAGGGTTCCCGATTCTCGATTCCGCAGAAAAACTGCCTTATCGTTAGCGATCGCATCTACCACACCATCAGCTAAATCTTGTCCGGCTTTATCGTGACTGCCAGAATAGCGAATTTTAGTTAAATCCCGTGTGGGGTTGATGTCCGCAGATTGTAACCCATCTATCGGTATGAGAAAGCCAGAGGTAGAAGATGGACTGACAAAAGCAAAACGCTTTCCTTTCAAATCTTGCAGTGATTTGATATTTTTGGCAGTATTGGCAACAATTACGCTAGTATACCAAGGTCTGCCACTGGTTTGATCTATTGGTGCTGCGATTGGCTTGATATCAGGATTGCGCTTGTTAGCTTGAATATAAGTGAAAGCACCTAAGTATGCCATATCCACTTCTTCTTTAACAATCAAATCCACTGCATCTGTGTAATTTTTAGCAATTCGGAAATTAACTGGACGTTTGAGAATTGTTTGCAGATATTCTACCAAAGGCTGTAATTTTTCTTGCTGGGTTTCCGAGCTTTGAGCAGGAAGCACTGCTACCCGCAAAGGTTTATTTATAGAAGGGGTAGAAGAAGTTTTCTCTGATGGAGAAAGTTTGCTAGAAGAATTAGTGCAACTAACCACAATGGTGCTGATGGAGAATAATAAGCTAAATACAAGGGAACATCTTATAAAACGGTTCTTGCGCCATTTGTAAATTGTCATAAATAAAAAACATATCAGTTTCTATTCATAGTTTTCCCAGATTTTTTCTAAAATCTATAAGTATAAAGCGTAATTGGGAACAATTTCATTAGGGGTAAAACATTGCTATCAAGGAAGGAGAGAGGGAGGGAGTGAGAGAGTGAGAGAGTGAGGGAGGGGAAATTGTCAAGAGTTTTTTTAACGCAAAGGAGCGCGGAGTTTGCGCGGAGGTACGCAGAGTTTTTTTTACCTAGACAAAAAAGTCCACCTGAGTGGACTAATGATTTTTGGGTGTAAATATAAGTATCGTTTGTTGAGTAATTTAAATTACTTATTCAACTATTCTTCTTCGGTTTCTGAAACTTCTGTAAATTGTTCTAAAACTACATCTATTAAATATTTTAGCACCGTAGAAGAAACGTAATATTCTTCACTTTCGTCATTCATATGAACTGGTAAATTCTCAATTACAATATGTTTACCTTTAAATTCAATATTGTACCGAACATTTGTTTCTACTAAAGTTTCTTGGTTATCGTCCATGTTTATTTACCCTGACTAAACGTGTAAAATTGTAGTTATATTTCTCTGATTATAAAATAATTATCCCATGAAAATACTGTTAGTCCAAACATCGACTTTATAACTAATCTAGAAACTTAATATTACGAATACTTCTACTCCTACGTGTTTGCCCGTCGGAATAATCTTAATAAAGCCATCCCTGTAATTAAATTAGATAAAATAGTAGTTGCCATCACTCCAATTACAAAGCTAATAATCATCGCAATTTTGGGATTCCAAACCTTAGATAATATCAAATTAGCAATTGAGCCTGCAAAAGAACCTAAGAATACGCCGAACAAAATTCCAACTAAAGATAGTATCAAGCATCCAAAAGAATTTTCTGTTTGTCGGCGTATAGTTAAGCATTTAGCTATAGATGTTCCTCCTATTACTCCTGTGACAGCACATAGCAATTCTGCATAATGACCAAATATATATCCTGTAAAAGTCCCTATAAATAAACCTGTGAAAAAACCAAACAAAGTTTCTATCAAAGACCAAAAATTAAATATGATTCGCTGTCTAAGTACCAACCACTGCATAATTTCAACTGGTGTTAAAGTAACAATTGCTGCTATCATTGCGTAGTGATAACCTACGTTCTGACCAAAAATAAAATATACTGCTTGGCTAAAAATCTCACGTACAAATAAACCAATGCCAGTAGCGAGAATATTCGATAACATCCATTGATAGAAAAAACCAGCATTAATAGTTGTGATTGGAGTTATGGGAGTATCATCTTGGGTTGTTTGGGGTGGACTTATAGCTGTTGAAATTGCAAATTGATTTGTATTCTCAGGTATTTTGCTTTGAAGTGTGGGCAAAAGTGAAATTGGCTTGATCTCCAATAACCGTTGTAAAATTTCTTCAGTATTTTTTGGACGTTGAGAGGGCGATCGCTGCATCATCCAATCAAGAAAGTCTGCAAATTGCGGCGAAATATTTGGTACTGCATAGCGCCATAATAATTCATCATTTTGGGGATTATAAAATTGATTGGGGTCTTTGGCGGTGAGTAAATAAACGAACGTGCGTCCCAAAGCGAAAAAGTCCGATTGCTGTATGGCTTGACCGTTCATTTGTTCTGGTGGCGTGTATCCAGACGAAACTATTCCCGTCACCTTGCCTTGAGCCTGTGCTTGCCAGTAAGTATCTGTAACTACTCGTGCAGTACCAAAATCAATCAGTACTAAACCACCATACGCCCGCAGCATGATGTTAGCTGGTTTGATATCGCGATGAAAAAAGTTTTGATTGTGAACTTGTTGCAGAATAACGGTTAATTCTTCGAGCCATTGCATCGCCATTCTTTCATCAATCGGACGATATTCTCGCTGTCTCATATATTCATATAAATCCATCCCCTCGATTTTTTCCATTACCAAACAGTGCAAAGCCTGCTGACTGTTGCGGGGATAATAAATAAAATATCCGTCTTCTTCAACTTGGGGAATTCCCGGATAATTTAATTGAGATAAAACTTCTGCTTCCCGTTGAAATAATTCCACTGCCTTGGGAGCGTTATTATGAAGGATTTTAAGAACTTTTACGGTAGTGTTGCGTTCTTTTATTTCATAAGTTTTACCAAAACCCCCACTTCCTAAATATTTAACAACCTTATAACGTCCTTGCAGCAATAATTCCGAACCACATCCCAGACAAAAGAGGATATTGTCAGAATTTTTATCGGGTTTTGGACAATTAGGATTTATACAGAGACTCATTATTTTAGGGATTACACATAGAGAGATAGGGAAAAGGGGTAGTTATAAATTTAACCTTTACCCTTTACCCTTTAACCTGTTATGGAAGTACCTCTACTAATGTACCTACTTTTACTACGTTATATAATTCATCAACATCTTGATTTTTTAAAGACGGACAACCCCAAGTCCAATTTTTACGATTATCTATCATTCCATCAGTTCCTGATGGTACACCGTGAATACCTACTTCACTGCCAATCGAATCAAACCAAGAAATTTTACCTTGCCTTTTAGCTTGAAAGTGTTTTCTCCAAGATGCAGCATTGGGATAATCCAACCAGATAAATTTACTCCATGAAGGATGGGGATACAAATCTTTGATACGAAAGATACCTTCAGGAGTGCGTCTATCACCTTCTCTGCGCTTATCCCCTTCCGGGCTGCTACCGAAAACTACGGGATAAGATTTTATCGGTTTTTGGTTATAGTAAAGCGTGATTCTATGCTTTGATTTTTCAATTAAAATCGAAGTTTTGCTTTTATCTATATTTTCCCCAATTAACTCCTCAACTGCTTGACTGTAATTAAGTAAATCATTTCCAGAAATAGCAGAGTGAATTGCTTGCGGTGATTCACAATCGGTAATACATAACACTTCCGCAACATCCGTAACCGGGAACATAAATCCCAAGCGAGCTAGTAGAAAATATAGTGCAGATGTGCTAAATATTAAAAGCAAAATTATTTTAATTCGGTTTTTATATTTTAAATTCACTGATTTCATAGTAATAATAATTACATTTTTTTCGTGGATCAACTTTAAAAATCCGAGTATGTAAATTACACACCGGCAAACCTCACCCCGCCTCCGGCACCCCTCTCCTTCCGCCAGGAGAGGGGAAGGGGTGAGGTTATATTTCAAAATTCCCAATGCCCAATCCCCAAATTCTATGAATAAAGAAATGCGTCGCGATTTTTATAACCGCGAAGACTTGATAGCTTACCTCAAACAAGAATTTCCCGAAGCTGCAAAACGAGATGAACACATCAGCGAAACCGTAGGTGGATATAAAGCCGCTAAAAAAGCATTACAAAAAGTAGATCCTAAAATATATGCTAAAACACGCAACTTTTTGAATGGAAAAGTAACGCGACTTTCCGCTTACCTACGTTATGGCGTACTTAGTTTGCGAGAAGTACGAGACTACGCTTTAAATAAAGTTAGTCATGATGACGATGCAGCAAAACTCGTTAACGAACTAGGTTGGCGCGATTATTGGCAAAGATTGTATGTAAAATACGGTGATGGAATTTGGCAAGATAGAGAAGAATACAAAACCGGTTATAGCGTTTCCGAATATGCACCGGAATTACCCGAAGAAATTAAGGAAGGTACAACGGGATTAGTTTGTATTGATAACTTTACTCAAGAATTGCGGGAGACTGGTTATTTACACAATCATATGCGGATGTGGATTGCGGCTTATGTAGTGCATTGGCGGAAAATTCGCTGGCAACCAGGAGCAAAATGGTTTTTAGAGCATTTATTAGATGGAGATCCAGCTTCTAATAATATGTCATGGCAATGGGTGGCGAGTACCTTTAGCCATAAACCTTATTTCTTTAATCGTCAGAATTTGGAACGTTATACCGACGGAGTTTATTGTAAGCGATGTCCTCTTTATGGCAATTGTGATTTTGAAGGTAGTTACGAACAGTTAGAAGAAAAATTGTTTCCTAAGAAAGAATTTAGTAATAAGCCCAATAGTGGAAGTTTTCAGAAGGGGAAGAGGAGGAAGAGGTAAGAATTTAGAATTTAGAATTTAGGTTGGGTTAGGCGCAGGAATCATTTATGGTTTACGACAAATTAAAAAGCGTCGTAACCCAACATTAGGTTATCGTTATTTTGCAAAATCTTCCACTTGAAGAAAAATTATAATATTTATTTGTAATTGCGGTGTTGGGTTACGACACGATTAATCTAGATTATCGTTACAAATCAAATTTGTTTTTCCTGTCTAACCCAACCTACTAACTATCCGTGCAATCAGTGTAATCCATTTAATCAGTGTTCAGAGTTAGGAGTAATGAAATTTGACTTTAAAACGCACCAATCAAGGTATTGTAACAATTACGTAAGTCATAAATTGATAATTAATAATTATTTATTGCCAATTGTTAATTGTGAATCAAAACCAAACGCCTTTACTCGATGCAATCATATCTAATGCAAAACGTCCCCACACTCCCTTCTATACTCCCGGACACAAGCAAGGAAAAGGAATTTCTGCAAAACTTGTCAATTACTTGGGTAAAGCTGTATTTACTGCCGATTTAACCGAATTAACTGAATTAGATTGTCTTTTCGCACCCGATGGGGTTATCCAAGAAGCACAACAACTCGCCGCTGAAGCTTTTGGTAGTTGCCAGACTTGGTTTTTAGTTAATGGCTCCACCTGCGGAATAGAAGCGGCAATTATGGCAACTTGCCAAGACGGGGATAAAATTATTCTTCCTCGTAACGTTCATTCTTCGGTAATAGGAGGTTTAATTCTTTCCGGTGCAATACCAATCTTTATCAACCCCGAATATGATTCAAGTTTAGATATTGCTCACAGTATTACGGTTGAAAGTTTAGAAATAGTACTGGAAAAACATGCCGATGCCAAAGCTGTAATCATGCTTTACCCAACTTATTACGGCGTATGCACAGATATCAAAACTATTGCGAAACTGACTCATAAATATAATATTCCTTTAATAGTAGACGAAGCCCACGGCGCACATTTTGCCTTCCATCCCGAATTCCCTATTTCAGCCTTAGCAGCAGGAGCCGATTTAACCGTACAGTCAATCCATAAAACCCTCGGTGCAATGACTCAAGCATCGATGCTGCACTTACAAGGCAAGAGAATAAATATTAACCGCATTAATAAAGCCTTACAACTGACTCAATCTACAAGCCCCAGTTATTTGCTACTAGCTTCCCTAGATGCAGCACGGCAACAAATGGCACTCAACGGCAAAGAATTACTTACCCGTACCTTGCAACTTGCAGAAGAAGCCAGAAATCGTATTAACAAAATACCCCAATTATCAATCCTGAATTTCTCCCGCTCTTACCACTCCTTAGACAAAACCCGCTTAACAGTAATCGTTTCTGAATTGGGAATAACCGGATTTGAAGTAGAAGAAATTTTAGACGAGAAATTTAACGTAACCCCGGAATTTGCTTCGTTAAAAACTGTCACATTTATTATTAGCTTGGGTAACACAGAAAAAGATATAGAACAATTAGTAAAAGCCTTCACCACCTTAGCCAAAGAACATAGAAAACCCTTCATGGTAAAGGAGAAAGGGTTAGAAAGTAAAATTTTGTCATTTTGGAATCATTGGCAGGCAGAGCCTCTTAGAATGGGTTCCCAGGCTGAGCCTAGGAACCAGGATGGCAACCAGAATTTAGTATTATCGCCACGTCAAGCATTCTTTGCTGCAACAGAAACCTTACCCATCGACGAAACAATCAACCGTACCTGTGCAGAAATTGTTTGTCCTTATCCACCAGGGATTCCCATTTTAATGCCTGGAGAAGTCATAACTTCCGCAGTTGTGGAATATTTATTAAATGTGAAAGCTATGGGAGGATTTATCAGTAATTGTGCTGATATTAGTTTGTGTACTTTGAAAGTGGTAATTAGTAATTGGTAACTGGGAGGGAGGCAAGAATAATTAAATTCACTACTCGCTACTCCTAACTATCCCCCATGCCCAATGCCCAATGCCCAATTCCCTATCTTCTAAAAACCACTTGAAAAGAATTCAAATATCCCCTAATACTTTTACTGAGGGACTTTTCTTGTTTTTTGGTGGTAATTACCATGGCTTGGTATAAACGTCCCTCAGCGAAAAACATGCGGTTTCTAGTGATTTTTCCCGCTGAGTTGATATATTCAATTTCTTTACCAGGCTGATTGTTGTAACTACGAATGTCTTTTTGACTGATTAATCTGGATTTCGTCGTTTTCAATGCCATATCTCGGGCATTGTTCAGCACGACTTGGGGATTTGCTAGTTTACCGTAACTATGGGGGAAGTCGTTGTAAGCCACAACGTAGGCTACTTGCTGTTTGGGTGGTTTTGCCAGAAATATGTTTAAGTTAATTTCTCCCATGAAGGTTTTTTTAGTTTCACTCATGGATTTGGGCATTCCCGGCATTAACACCTTGAAGCTACCATCAGGAGAATTAAATACTTTCCATTGTGACTTCTTAGCAGCTTGTGCTGTAGCTGTTTGTTGTTTGTTTACTTCCAAGAAAGCAAAGCTGCTAAATACCAAACCAGCAGCGATTAAGGGTAAGAAAGCTTTTTTTGTCATAGTTGTTGCTTAAGAAGATGCTGATATTACTTATTTTGCGAGCTTCTGTTATAACCTAGAAGCGCTAATAGCAGCACCTATTAAACCAACTTGCGAGTTAAGAATTATGTGTACGGGAATGTCTTGTAAAATGCTTCGCATTCTACCTTTACTACTGAAATTCAATAGAAAGTTACCGTTTTGAATCAAAGGAAGTATTTTTGGTGCGATTCCTCCAGCAACATATAAACCACCGTAGGGTAATAGTTTTAACGCTAAATTACCGGCTTCTGCTCCGTATGCATCCACAAATAACTGCATAGTTTGCTCGGAGAGGCGATCGCGCTTTTCTAAAGCAGCCGTACCGATTGCTGCACCTGGATCTACGCTCTTTTCTTTACCGGCTTCTCGCTCCCAAGTGGTGACGACTTGAGCAATTTCTGGTGATTCGGGAGCAATTTTTCTATCTCGCAAAAATTCATAAATAGATACTATTCCCATACCGGAAACTACCCGCTCTACCGATACCCTTTGAATATCGTGTTTATCAAGAAGATATTTCAGAAGTTGAAATTCCAATTCGGTACGAGGTGCAAAGTCGGAATGTCCGCCTTCTGAGGGAAATATTTGATACATATCTCCGGTTTTGATTAAAAATCCCTGTCCCAAACCAGTACCGGCTCCCAAAATACCAATTGGAGCTTCAAGATTTGGTTTCCCGAATTGCAAGGTTAGTACATCTTCTTTTTTTAAACCCAAAATACCATAACCAACAGCAGCAAAATCGTTGATTAAAGAAACACTAGAAATACCTAATTGTTCTTGCAAACGCGAACTATCAAGAAACCAAGCCAAATTAGTCAACTTCGCAGTATTATTAACTACAGGACCAGCAATTGCAAAACAAGCTTTTTGAGGTATATCCGTAGTATTTGCTGCTGTCAAAAACTGCTTTACTATCGGAACTAAATCGGGAAAATCTTTACTGGGATAACGTTCTTCATACAATGTACGCAATACGGGTTTTTCCGACGCTTCAACCAAGCGCAAAATAGTTTTCGTACCGCCGATATCTCCCGCTAATAATAATGTCATGGTTAGTTGTTAGTTGTTAGTTGTTAGTAGTTAGTTGATAGTTGTTAGTAGTTAGTTGATAGTTGTTAGTAGTTAGTTGATAGTTGTTAGTAGTTAGTTGATAGTTGTTAGTAGTTAGTAGTTAGTTTACTGGTTCCCAATCTCCGCTTAGGAAACTATATCAACAGGCTCTGCCTCGCACTCATACAGGAGGCTCTGCCTCCCCAAATCCATTACAAGTCGGAGCCTTGTAACGAGAAAACGAGTAACTCCTAACTTTTACCACTAACAACTAACCACTAACAACTAACAACTTTTAATTAAACCTCACCACTTGTTCAACTTCTGTCAAATGAGAAGTATCCCCTGAAAGTTCTAATAACCATTTTGGTTCTTGACGGACGATTTTTACTAAGCTACATAAGGAAGCTTTAACTTCTTTAATGGCTAAATCTCCTACAAAGCCCATCGCGGCTCCTAATACCGATGCACCATGGGCTACTAATAAAATATTGTCTGGAGAATATTCTCTTGCCAAACATCTAGCAGTTTGTGCCGAGCGTCGGCGCATTTTTTGACGAGTTTCGGGGTAATTGACTGCTATTCGGGGAGTGTAGCTAACATCGATGTAAGAATATAGTGCCTTTAACTCTTTAATGGAATGTCTTTCTGGCTCTTGTGTCATCCAATCGGGGTTTAACCATTCACTTAATCCCGTTTCTAACTTTATCGGTAAATCCAGAACCGATGCAACTGCACTTGCTGTTTGTACGGTACGTAAAAATGGGGAAGCAAAAATATGGTGAATTTGTTCTGTCTTGAGACGGTTAGCTAATTGCTGTGCCTGTACCATACCATCATCTGATAGCGGTGGATCGTAACGTCTTTCGGCTGTTAAAAACCAGTCAGGATTTACAAAGTCAAGACGATTGGCATGTCTAGCCATCCAGATGATTTGGGACATGAGATAAAAGCTACAATTTATGCAAAATAAATATTATCTCATCAATGGTAATTATTTGGCGGCATTCAACCCAAATAAACCCGGTTTCTTTCTGCTTTTACAACCAATAATGTTTTCACGACAAGAAACCGGGTTTCTGAAACCGCTGCCAGATGTAGAGGCAAAACAATAATTTTCATAAAAGCTAGGTTTCTTTCTATTGCTTCTAACCATAAACTATTTGTAATCATCAAAAATCAAACATCACCAAAAAAGCAATCATGGAAAATACCAACATACTAGACTTAGTCACAGCAGGAATCGCACTATTAATTCTCATCGGCGGAATGTTAATGATGTTTACCACCGTATTTACTACTAAAGGGTAATGAGAGGGCGGGAGTTAACTGCTTATGAATAAAAATATGTTCGTAGTTGCGCTTCAGCGCCAAAGATTTTTGGCGCTGAAGCGCAACTACGAACCCTATATCAATTTGATTTTAGATTTTGGATTAATCTTTCTTCCCTTCTCTCCTTCTACCTTTGATTTTCCGCAAAAATTTCCTGTTAAATAACACCCATATTCGCTATATAATGTCGCTTGTTTAAGCGTAATTTTGCCACTGGGGAATAGATGGATAATTTAAAGAAAGGCAGGCTGGGAACTGTATTCAAAAGTATTGGAATATTAGTTGTAGTATTAGCTGTCACTTTAATGGCATTGACGGCTTATACCTTGAGAAAATCTTTTCCTCAAGAAAGTGGCATCATTACAATTCCGGGGTTGGAGAATGAAGTAAAAGTCATCCGAGATGAATGGGGAATTCCTCAAATTTATGCTAATTCATCCCACGATATGTTTTTAGCACAAGGTTATGTCCACGCTCAAGACCGCTTCTGGCAAATGGATTTTTGGCGGCATATCGGTGCTGGAAGATTATCGGAAATGTTTGGCGAGTCGCAGTTAGATAAAGATAAGTTTCTGCGAACTATGGGATGGAAAAATTTAGCAGAACAAGAATTTGAGATATTAGATGTTTCTACAAAGACTAATTTACAAGCTTATGCAGAAGGTGTAAATGCTTATTTAGCGAATCATCAAGGTAGTGCTTTAAGTTTGGAATATGCCGTACTAAAACTTCTTAATCGCGAATATCGCCCAGAACCTTGGCAGCCAATACACTCGATTTTGTGGGGGAAAGTAATGGCTTACGATCTCAGTACGAATCTTGGTGATGAAGTTGAACGAACTATCCTTTTAAAATCTCTTCCCAAGCAAAGAGTAGAAGAACTCTTCCCACTTTACCCAGATGATTTTCCGGTCATTTTACCTAAATTTAAGTTAGCTCAAAAAGCAGATAAAACAAGAGAAGATATAAGTTTAAATTTATCTACTTTAAAAAATATTACCCCTTCATTAAAATCTATTGCCAGTAACATCACCGGCATGGAGGAAATTCTCGGTACAACAGGAAAAAATGTAGGTTCTAACAGTTGGACTATTTCCGGTAAGCGTACAAGCACGGGCAAACCTATTGTAGCTGACGATCCACATTTAGCCGTACAAATGCCTTCAATTTGGTACGAAATCGGTTTGCACTGTTATTCTAATAATTGTCCTTATAACGTTACCGGTTTTACCTTTCCAGGAGTTCCAGGGGTAATTGTCGGTCATAATAACCGTATTGCCTGGGGTGTCACCAACGTAATGTCCGATACGATGGACTTGTACGTAGAAAAAATTAATCCCGAAAATCCCAATCAATATGAACTGAATGGTAAATGGGTTGATATGCAGCTTGTGGAATCAGAAATTCAAGTTGCTTCCCAGGAATCGGTAAATCAAATTGTTCGCTATACTCAACATGGCCCGATTCTTTCTGATGTTCTGCCTAAATTACAAAAATTTGATGGAAGCTCATCAGTTGAAACTCCAAAAAATTATGCTGTTTCCCTACGATGGACTGCTTTAGAGCCTTCCAAATTAATTACTGCCATTCAAGAAATAAATCGCGCTCAAAATTGGCAGGAATTTCGCACTGCTGCCAGCAAATTTGATATTGCAGCCCAGAATTTAGTATATGCGGACGTTGATGGAAATATTGGCTACCAGATGCCCGGTAAAACACCTATACGCACAAAAGGAGATGGGCGCTATCCTGTGCCGGGATGGAATAATGAATATGAGTGGCAAGGCTATATTGATTTTGAAGAATTACCCCACGTTTTCAATCCACCACGAGGATATATTGTCACAGCGAATAATGCTGTAGTTGACGATAATTATCCTTACGTAATTACCAAAGATTGGGTTCACGGTTATCGTGCAAAACGTATTGAAGAGATGATTAACGGCGCAAATCAACCGTTAACTTTAACCGATGTAGAGTTAATACAAGGTGATACCCTCGATTTAAATGCAAGATATTTAGTACCAATATTTGAGTCGATTAATTTCGATGATTCTCGGATTGAAAATGCCCGTCAACTATTATTAAATTGGGATTTTCAACTCAATATTGAATCACCTGCATCCGCTATTTTTCAAACATTCTGGAAAAAATTATTAACCCTAACATTCCATGACGAACTACCTCAAGATTATCATCCTGATGGTAGCGATAGATGGTACGCCGTCATCAGAAATTTAGTTAGACAGCCAGATAATTTATGGTGGGATAATCGCAATACTCCAGAAGTTGAAAACCGGGATAAAATCTTCAAACTTGCTTTGACAACAGCAGTTGATGAACTTGAAACTACTTTGACAAAAAATCCCCAAAAATGGACTTGGGGAAAGCTGCATAAAATCAACTTTCGCAACGCGACTTTAGGTAAATCCGGTGTAGCTGCCATTGAAAAACTATTTAATCGGGGTACATATCCTATATCTGGGAATGGAGAAACCATTAACGCCAATCGTTGGAAAGCCAATAAATCATCCTTTGAAGTAACCCATATTCCTTCAATGCGGATGATTATTGATTTAGCAAAATTCGATAACTCCCAAACAATTCACAGCACCGGGCAATCGGGACATGCATTTCATCGTCATTATACCGATATGATTGAGCCTTGGCGGAATATTCAATATCATTCCATGATTTGGGAACAAGAGAAGAGTGAATCAACATTGTTTTTAATTCCCCGATGATGAGAATTGGGCACTGGGCAAGGAGTTTTACTGGGAACCCGAAAATTAATCAATGGTTCGTAGTTGCGCTTCAGCGCCAAAAATATTTGGCGCTGAAGCGCAACTACGAACATTCCCAAATTGTATCCTGGTATAAAAATAAATCGCCTAAC
>JBCBPQ010000015.1:0-62927 GCA_039820645.1 Cyanobacteria bacterium J06633_8
ACAGTGAGCAGTTGACAGTGAGCAGTTGACAGTGAGCAGTTAACAGTGAGCAGTTAACAGTGAGCAGTTAACAGTGAGCAGTGAGCAGTGAGCAGTGAGCAGTTAACAATTATCAATCAGAATCAATGTGGTGGAATACTAATCTATCCCATCAATTTTGACTGGTTCATTTTCTTTGAAACGTCGGGAGAAGTAGCACTACTACGTCTCTACAACTGGCAGGAATTAATGAAACATAATACTAACTATTGACTGTTAACTGTTCACTGTTCACTGTTAACTGTTAACTGTTCACTGTTAACTGTTCACTGTTAACTGTTCACTGTTTAGATGTCTGCATCGCAACCTGCATTAATCCGGGAAAAAACTTATAAGCGGCTGAGAGAAACGAACCACTACCAACTACTATTTCATCTTTTTGATGTTTAACTGCATCCCAAACAGCATTAGCAACATCTTCTGGTTTGCTAGCTGCTGGAGATTCTAAAAAACTGCTCATGGAGTTGCGACGCTTTTCTGCTTCTTGTTCATTGCTACCACGAAACTGCGCTCTTTCCATAAAGTTGCTCCTGGTAGCACTCGGATGTACCGCACTTACATGAATATTTTTCGGTTTTAATTCCAATCGCAAGGTTTCTGTTAAACCCGTAATCGCGTACTTGCTGGTACAGTAAACAGTCATTTCTGGTAACGGCAATTTACCACCGATTGAACCTACATTTACAATTGTTCCAGCGCCACGGGCTATAAAATGCGGCAAAATTCCATGAATTGTGTGAATATATCCCCAGAGGTTTACATCAATTACTTTATGCCAATCATCCAAAGAAGTATTTTCAATTGGACCAGTCATGCAAACTCCGGCATTATTGATTAAAACATCAATGCTGCTAAAATATTCCAAAGCCTTGGATATTAAATTATTTACTTCTGCTTCTTTGGTGACATCACAAGGTACAGCTAATACTTTGGTTCCAATTGCCTCAACTTCGGCTGCCGTTGTTTCTAAAACTTCTAGCGATCGCGCTGTTAAAACCAAGTCGTATCCTTTACGGGCAAATAAAAGTGCCGTTGCTTTACCAATTCCTTGAGAGCCACCTGTAATAATTGCACTAGGCATAACAAATACAATCAATATTTCTGTATCATTTCTTAATATTGTCGTTCATAAACTACAAATGATTATCCGTCATGCGACTGAAAATGATTTACCTGCAATTGTCGCAATATATAACGCTTCAATTCCCAGCCGTATGGCAACAGCGGATTTAGAACCAGTATCCGTAATGAGTCGCATCAATTGGTTTAAAAAACGTTCTCCCCTAAAACATCCCCTCTGGGTAATAGAAACTGGAGAAGTGATTGCTGGATGGTTGAGTTTTCAACCGTTTTATGGTAGGCCAGCTTATCATGCAACAGCCGAAGTAAGTATTTATATTGCTTCAAATTATCAAAAACGTGGCTTGGGAAAAAGACTTTTAAAAGAAGCAATTCGTCAAAGTCCTAATTTGGGTTTGAAAACGTTAATTGGATTTATTTTTGGTCATAACGAAGCGAGTTTAAAACTATTTGAACAATTTGGTTTTGAACCTTGGGGAAATATGCCCCTGATTGCAGAGCTTGATGGTGTGGAAAGGGACTTGGTAATTTTAGGATTGAGAGTTGGATAGATTCATTAATTGGTTTATGATACTAGTTACCTTCGTTCTCTTTTTGAGAACAAATTTCGGTTAAAATATGTAATAAAAAATGCATGTTATCAGCTATCGGTTTTTGAGAGAGTTTAACTTAGTTGACAATTATATAAACAACCATGCACACTACTAGTCAACTAAGACTTTACTGTACTCATGAATTATAAGCCTCATGAATTTGCAAAACTTATAGGCGTATCTGTAAAAACGCTTCAACGATGGGACAATCAAGGAAAGCTCCCAGCAAAAAGAACACCTTCAAATTATAGATATTATACTGACGACGATTTGAGAATTGCTTTGGGAGAAAAGCCGAAATCCGAAGATCGTGAAGTTGTAGTTTATTGTCGAGTTTCTTCAAGCAACCAAAGATCGGAATTAAAAAATCAAATAAAAGCAATGGAAGAATTTGCGAACCATTGCGGATATCCCGTGTCTAGAACTATTTCTGAAATAGGAGGTGGGCTGAATTTTAAAAGAAAGAAGTTCCTAGAAATGATTGTTTCAATGCTCAAAGGCGAAATAGAAGTAATAATAGTTGCTCATAAAGACAGAATGTGCCGTTTTGCCTTTGATTTTGTTGAACAGCTTGCAAAGTATTCTGATTGCAAAATTATTGTCGCGAATCAAACTCACTTATCATCAGAAGCTGAGTTATGGGATGATCTACTGGCAATCGTCCATTGTTTTTCTTGTCGCCTATACTCACTGAGGAGTGACTCTAAAAACCTCAAAAAAGAATTAACAAAAACTATAGACAACCCTTTACATGAAGAATTAGAATATAAGAGTAAAGAAATTCAATGTTGAGGAAGGTGGATGTCTGAATATATGTTGCTTGGTATCAAAACTAAATTAGATTTAACTTCAGAACAAAAAGTTTTGATGTCCAAGCACGCAGGCATCAAAAGATTGACCTATAACTGGGGTTTAGCAACTTGGCAATAATTATATAACGCAGGTTGTAAGTTCAACCACAGAACTCTTAGAACCTTTTTTAATAAGCAGGTAAAAACCGAGTATTCTTGGATAAAAGAAAAAGGGATATGCCAAAAAATAACTGAGTTTGCTTTTGAGAATTTAAACAACGCTTTTACTAGTTTCTTTAAGAGTCTGGGTGATTACCCAAAATTCAAGAAGAAAAGTGATTAATTACAAAGACAACGAAAAATGATAACTGGCAATTTTCATTCTTTGTCTAAAATAAAATCTATGAGCATCAAAACGTTGAACGCCAGAATCTAATCTTAATACTTTACAACCCTTAGATTTAGCATAATCAACTAACCACTCAAATATATGTTTACCATAACCTTTTGAACGAACATTTTCGTCTACAACTAAATCATAAACATACAGAAATCGTCCATAGCGTAAAGATTCCGAAATAAAAAAACCTGCTACAGCTACTACTTGATTGTCTACCTTTATAAAAGCAAGTTGATAACCATCTTGCTGCTGACGACGAACTTTTTCTACGAAATTTTCCTTCTTGAGATGGGGACGTAGTTGAAAAACAGTAGGAAAACAATCAAGAATTTGTGCGTCGGATTCCGCTAAATTAACTAACATAAATTAATACCTGTGAATATTCCCAAATATAAGAATATAATAATTACTAGTCTGTAGGTTGGGTTAGACGTAAAAATAATTTATATTGCTAAGGAAGAATATAAAAGCGTCGTAACCCAACATCTTAAATTTTGAATTTGAGGAAATGATTTGAAATTATTTTCAGATTGTAGATTAATTTCAAAGTATATTATCTGATTAATTGAATTATTCTATTCTCTCTACGTGATGATGTTGGGTTTCGCTTTACTCAACCCAACCTACAATCTTCGTAACTTTGCTTAAAAGCTTGTAATTTTCGAGCAAAGGTTGTTTTACCCGCTCCTGCAAAACCGTGGATTAAATAAAGATGTGTCATTGATAAGTCTCATACTCTCTTCTGTGTTGATGTAGTGTTACGCTCAAGAAAATACCATCGCAAAGAAATTATATGGATACCTTAATAGAACAGCTAAATGTTAAGTTACGTCAATGGCAACCTGATATAGCCCAGCAAGTGCGACAATCCATTAAGGAAATCATTGAATTAGCCGATTGTGATGCATTAGATATTTCGCGATCGCGCACTGTTGAGCAAGAAGTTTTGGATATTTTAGATGAACCCGAAACCAGGTGAAGTATGGCTTGTTGATTTGGGATTAGCAGCGAAAATGCGTCCTGTGATAATTGTGTCTCGCTACGATTCAAACCCACCATGAGCATTGGTAATCTATGTTCCAGTGACAACTCAAAATAGAGGAAGCCTCTACGAAGTTGAATTACCCAAAGTTCAGTTTTTAACACAAGGTTCTGTAGCTAATGTACAAGGTATAGGTTCTGTTCCAAGAGTAAGAATTGAGCGAAAATTAGGCGATTTACCTCCAGAAGCGATGGTTGAAATAAAACAAGCTCTTGTGTTTGCTTTGGATTTAGAAACTGATATAGAAAATGAAGAGTAGTTGCCACGAAAATTGGCACCAGATAATTCATCTGATGAATATTTGCATGATATTGGGTTATCTCCTTCGGATACGCTTCGCGAAGGTTCCTCAACCCAACCTACGAACTACCAAACACAGTGAGGACCTTCTTTTATAGTGCCATCTGGCATTATAGTACGCCAAATTAAATTGAACCAGCGGCAGATATTGTACTCATCAGCAGTAGAATATTTAAAATTAGCCTCAGATAAATCGGCGCGTTGAAAACCGGAAACTTTAGCACCAATGAAAACAGTACTAATAGCTCTAACTTCACTCAAAGTAGCATCAGTTAAATCAGCTTTACTCAAATTAGCGTGACTTAAATTAGCAGAAAAAAAATTAACATCTTTCAAAATAGCTTTCCACAAACTAGCTTCACTTAGGTAAGCACCGAACAAATCCGCTTCTGTCAAATTAGTCTCACTTAAATCAACCTTTTCGAGATTAGCTCCTCGCAAATTAATCCCTCGTAAGTCAGCACCTTCAAGTCCAGTAATCAAACCATCAATTCCATCCCTTTCACCCATTTCACCAACAATCCGTAGCAGTTCAATTCCATTAAAATTCCGTTCTCCAGCACTGTATCTAGCCAACAATTCATCAGTAGTGATTTTCCAAATCATAAATTATTATGTTTAGCCTGTGTTAATTCTTAAAATTGTGCTAAAAAACTTGTATTTATTTTATATTTAGTCCTATTTATCTGATATCTTGCACCATTTTCGTTAAGCCTTCATAACCGCCTTGTAAGCCGGAGGCTTTCTCGCAGAGAAATTAATCTTGGCTAGATATACAAAGTACGTTAAAACGCACTAAAAGCCTTGCTCAGTCTGATTTATCAGACTTTGCGTATTAGCCTGAGAATTTATTCTAAGGCGGTTGTTGAGAATGGTGCAAGATTTCAGATATATAGGAATTCTGCTATTAGCTTGGGTTTACAACCCTAAGCGAGTGTAAACTCAAACCCAAGAATTTAATCATTTCTCTCGAAATAATTCACCTTCACACCAAAACCCATCCCCGTTTTAAAATAAATAAAACCCTTCCGAAAAACCAACAAAATGAATTTAATTCTATGCCACACAACAGCAGATTTTGATACTCTAGGGGCTGCGGTGGGGTTGACTCGGTTACTTGAGGGTAGCAAAATTGTTTTACCTGGTGGCTGTCATCCTACTGTTAAAGATTTTTTGGCGCTTCATAAGGATGAATATCCGCTTATCGAACGACGTGCGGTAGTTACTGAAGATATTCGCTGTTTGGCTGTGGTTGATACTCAGCAGCGAGAACGTTTGGGAAAGGCTGCGGAATGGTTCGATTTACCGAATGTTGAAAAAGTTATTGTTTACGATCATCATTTAGAACAAACTCTGGATATTCCTGCTACTGAGTCTCATATTTATCCGGTGGGTGCTGCGACTACTTTGGTGGTACAGGAGTTGCAAAAACAGGAAATTTCTCTAACTGCTACGGAAGCTACTGTGATGGCTTTGGGTATTCATGTTGACACTGGTTCTTTAACTTTCCAGCATACGACACCGGAGGATGCTTTAGCTTTGGCTTGGTTGATGGGGCAAGGTGCTAGTTTGTCGGTGGTGAGTGACTATATAGAACCGGGTTTATCTCCTCATTTACAACAGTTATTAAAAATTGCTTTAGAAGATATTGAAATTGAAAAAGTACGCGGTTATAAGCTTGCTTGGGTAATTCTCAAAACTGAAAATTTTGTTCGTGGTTTATCGGATTTAGTATCTGAGTTGGTTGAGTTAATGGAAATTGACGCTTTGTTATTGGCTCACGAATACCAAAAAAAAGGTAATAATGGTTTGTCAATAATTGCTCGCTCGCAAATTCCCGAAACTAATTTGAACAGAATTTTAGCACCTTTGGGTGGTGGTGGACATGCAAAAGCTGCTTCTGTAAGTTTAAAGAATGTTAATTCCCAAGAGGTTTTGAAGCAAGTTGTTGAGGAGTTAAAAAAATCTATTCCCCATCCACCAACTGCGCGAGATTTGATGTCTTCTCCGGTGCGTACTATTCCACCAGATACAACTATTGAGGAAGCACATCGGATTTTGCTGCGTTACGGACATTCTGGTTTATCTGTAGTCGAGACTTCGGGGGATTTAGTTGGTATAATTTCGCGGCGGGATTTGGATATTGCTTTACACCACGGTTTTGCTCATGCTCCGGTGAAAGGCTATATGTCCAAGAATCTCAAGACGATTTCACCGAATTCGGAATTACCCGAAATTGAATCTTTAATGGTGACTTATGATATTGGACGCTTACCAGTTTTAGAAGATGGAAAGCTGCTGGGAATTGTAACTCGTACCGATGTTTTACGGGAATTGCATCAGAAAACCAAAAATGAAAAGAGAGAAGAAGAAAAAAGAGATAATCCAGCAACTCCGACTTTAGCAGAATTACGTAACCGACTTGCACCTGTTTTATGGGAATTTCTCACCAAAGTATCAAAAGAAGCAAAACAAAGGGGTTGGCATTTATATATAGTTGGTGGTGCGGTACGAGATTTATTGTTAGCAAGTGCCGATGAACCGTTATTAATTCCAGATATTGATATGGTGGTTGACGGTTTCCACAATGCAGCTGATGTTGGTGCTGGTGTGGAGTTGGCTTCAGCTATTCAAAAAATTTATCCCGGTGCGCGTTTGGATGTCCACGGTGATTTTCAAACTGCTGCTTTGTTATGGCACAATGATGCAAAATTAGATTCGCTGTGTGTAGATATCGCCACATCAAGAACTGAGTTTTATCCTTATCCAGCAGCGAATCCGGTTGTTGAAGCAAGTTCGATTCGCCAAGATTTATATCGTCGCGATTTTACAATTAATGCTTTGGCTTTGCGGTTAACTCCTCCTCAACCAGGCAAATTACTTGATTTCTTTGGTGGGTTATTAGATTTACAAGCCAAACAAGTGCGAGTTTTACACGCTAATAGCTTTATTGAAGACCCCACAAGGATTTATCGTGCCGTGCGTTTTGCAGTACGTCTTGGTTTTCACTTAGAAAAACAAACAGAAGAGTATATTCGCTACGCTATTGAAAGTGGTGTTTATAAGCGTACTGCAAAAGAAAATTCTAAAACTCCAGCTTTGCAAACTCGTTTGAAGTCGGAATTAAAATACATTTTGCAAACTTCCTATTGGAAAAGTGCTTTACAAATGCTTGGTGATTTAGATGCTTTACAGTGCATTCATCCGACTTTGAAATTAGATGAGGATTTATTGCGACAGTTACATTTAATGGAACGTTGTTTGCAACGGTTTGATTCTGGGGAAAAAAGATTTACTCATTGGCAGATGCGATTGGAAGCGATAATTGCGCGTTTAGCACCAGAATATCGTGAGAAAGTAGCCAAAAATCTGCAATTTCCAGATGACAGTATTAAAAGGTTGGAAAAATTAGACGAAGCGAAGAAGATAGTTTTAGATAATTTAGATAAATGTGTAAAATCTTCGGAAGTTGTTAAGTTACTGCGAAAATACGATTTAGCAATGTTGATGTTTATCGCATTGCAAAGTCAGCGAAGTGTAAGGCGAAAAATTTGGCATTATTTAACGGTATTATCTAATGTAGAAGCGCCGTTAAATGGTAATGATTTGAAGAAAATGGGGTATAAACCGGGACCAAAATATAAGCAAATTTTGGATGGTTTATTGACTGCGACTTTGGATGGGGAAATTAAGGATAAGAGGATGGCGGAGGAGTTTTTGAGGAGGAATTATCCGATTTAAACGCAGAGGAGCGCGGAGGTAAGCGCGGAGGTAGGCTGAGTTTATTCATCGGTAAAAACATAACAACTGTGTTGTATCTAAAGGGTCATAATAAAGACATTCAACCCGATGAAAATTATGCTTTTCGGCAATAGAATGCAAACTTTGCTGAGTTTCAGGAAAATCATTTAATGAAATATGGTTTTCAACCATTAAATATTCTTCGCTAGTAACTAAATACCAGCTTTTTTGTACTTCATCTAAATAACGTCTAATGAACGTTTCTCTGCCTTCTTCTGGTTTGCGAACAATATCAATGAGAATAAAAATACCATTATCGGCTAGAAGATTAAATAACTGAGCGATAATATAGTCTTTTTGTTCGAGCAACAGATGATGAAGAGCAAAAGAAATTAAAATTATATCAAAGCTATCTTGTTGTTTTTTAACCAATTCGGGGACTAATTCGGAAAAATCACCTTCTGTAAAGGATTTAGAGCATTGAATTGATGCCATATTCAAATTAGCAATTTCTAAAGCTGCTTTAGAAAGATCTATACCCGTGTAAGATTCTACAGAAGTATCTAATAAAGCTTTTGCTGTGAAGGTAGCATCTCCACAACCTAATTCAAGCATTTTAAAAGGCTTTTGAAAATTACTAAAGAGAAATTCATGAAGAACATCGTAAATTTCTCGATGTCCCATGTAATTATTGTTTAATACTTTTTGATAAAGTGCCCACTGATTATTAAATAGCTCGTTAGAACGAGGAGACATGCTCTGAGAATCTTTTGTGCCAACCATACCTAAATAAGATACCTACCTCATTATAATAATAGAAACTACAAAAATTTACTCATACAGTATTTATGTAAATGACCCACATCATTTTTTTTACCTATCTTATACTTAAAACAGAAGCAATCGCAGCATAAAAACATGATAGAACCACATTATCCGAAAATTATGATGTCCTTTGAGTATCGCGAATGCAAAATTCAAATTGAACGCGATACATTTCACAAACAAAATATTT
The DNA here is from genome assembly GCA_039820645.1 of Cyanobacteria bacterium J06633_8. Classification (GTDB taxonomy): domain Bacteria; phylum Cyanobacteriota; class Cyanobacteriia; order Cyanobacteriales; family Nostocaceae; genus Rivularia. Next base: position 9,002 of record JBCBPQ010000015.1, read on the forward strand.
ATGCTGCTTGGGTAAATTACGATAGAGGTTGTGCTATTGCCGTACCTTATGCTTTAACTCCGGCTGAAGCTATCCAGAAATCAAAGCAATGGATAGATAAAAGGTTGAATTTGGATTGAATTATATATCAGGAAAAACAATATTCAAATCAGCCCGCACTTCTTCTAAAGGATGCTCCCATAACTGATTCCAGTTAATACCGAATAATGGCTTGGCTTGTTTGCCCATTAACCAACCTTTTGTAATCGCATCCATATATTGTGTTGAAACTTCAATATCATCAACAACCGATTTCAAAAGATTCTTTACTATTAATGCTAACCAAAAACGTGAAGGATAAATTTGAGACACACAAAAAGCTTCTATTTGCAATTCACCAGGTATATCACTGTCAGTACCAGTCACAACATGCCAAATATCATGTGTCTCACTAAGATGTATACTTAAAAATTTAGCATCGTTATCTACTGTTAAAGTTTCTGGTTCTAAAGGTTTTAAACCTCTATCTAGCATATGTTTTGCGTAACCATATCCTAAGGTATTTGATGGCAAAGAATAGAGGGAATGTAAATCTATGTAGCCTAAAAGTAAACGCTCTTTAAATGCTTGTTTTCCTTGCGGATTCCTACAAAGAAACTCAACTATTTTTTGTAGAGCATATGGTTCACTTGTAGTTTTAGCAAGGTTAGAAACATATTTACTCTTATCACCTTCTGGAGCTTTGACAAAATCAATAATGCTCTCTATGATGTCATCTTGCCATGTTTCATTTGGTTTTTGCATTGTATGCATCCAATACAGTCCCTTTCACTATTTTAACAAGTTTTATGTTCCTTGGATTATATATACGACTGGTTTTGAAGCAAAATAACCTAAAATTAAGATATTTTAGAAAAATTACTCCAAACCAACGTAATAAATAATTATTTCAAAACTTAATATACGAAGAAAATATAATATGCTCAATTGAAGGTTCTACTCTATCCACTAAATAAGGATGCAAATTTTGTTCTGAGCTTGTATCTATTTGATATTCTTCTGATTGAGAACCTTCTAATTCCTTATAACTTTCATTAAGTTTTGATTGATTTAGAGTAAATAACTTTGACCGTACAATAGAAAAAGGTCTAAAAATATATCTAGCTAAATAATTTCGGGGAATATTATTCGCCATACTATTTCTCCTAAAATAAGCTTAAATTTGATTTTATAGAAAAAAACCAGGGATACAGTTATACTTTTGTATAAAATTATTAACTTAAGTTAAGCAAATATTTGAAATAATAAATTACAATCAAACTGTATTGAAATGATATTTTCTACAATCTTTCTTGAGTAACTTAAAATTACCTTACTATAAAATTCCATCAAAATGCTGTCATAACTATTTAAGAATCTTTGATTATCCATAGAGTCTCGACGATAAAACAATCAAAAATTCAATAATAGTATCTGTATTATAGTGATTTATACTCAGTAATAACTATCATTAGTTGAAGAAAGTAAAATTCAAGCAACTGTAAAATAGTAGATTGGAAGTCAAGACTTATTATTTAATTTGTCAGGAATGGCCGCAATTGTCACAATGTCTGTTGGTGCGTGACACTACAAAGGTTATTACTAGGTTCAAAACTTCTCAAAGTGTCACGTGCCCCTACGATAAAAATATGGCAGTTGCGGCCATTCCTATTTGTATCTAATTTGTATCTAATTTTATCGCTTGTTCTAAAGCTAATTTTTCTTTAGCTCTACGTTCATATGGTTCTAATTTTTGCAAATCCCAGCCCGTAATTAAACTCATATTTTCTGAGGTTATTCCTTTCATAAGCATTTCTACACACCAAGTATGCTGAGCTTGTTTGATTGCTGGTTGTTGCCCTTCTGGTGTTGATAATCCCTCAACTATTTTCTGCCAATATTCCTGTATTTCTGCTGCTGAAATTGGCATTCCATCATTATTAAGTAATAATGCTGAATGATTGTCTTTGCGACTTTTCAAATATTTAGTTAATGGGTTGTTAGTATAGGAACCATAGCGTTTACCCATAATCCATTGATTAATAGGAACTTGGCGAAATTCACCTTTAACTATTTGCAATAAGTGTTGATTTGTGTCACAAATTTGATGATTTCGATCTAAATTAGTAATTTCTGCGGTTGATAAACCTGTTCCAAATAAAATATATATTAAAGCGTAATCTCGTAATCCCGATTTTTTCGCACGTTGCAAAATCAACTGAACTGTATTTGCTGGTAAATCGACTACTTTTTCTACATGTACTAACTCCGAGGTAACTAAACTTTTAGAATTAGTAGCCCCCATCAAAAATAAACTTACCAAATCCTCTAAAAAATCATCTTTATTATGCCAAAGTTCATGAAATTCACTCGTAAATTCCATCACGGCATACCCTAACAGCATGATATTCAGCAAGCTTGCTAGTTTTTGAGGTGCTAAATGCCCCTGTAATTGTTCTCTCTCCATTACTATGGCTAAAAATTCAGCAACATAATGGTTTGCTTCTTTTAAACTTCGTCCCAATGCTTGACGATTTTCTAAAGGATAATTACCAGCTTCACCCACCACAGAGCGAAGTAGATTTGGCGATCGTTCTAACGCCTGCAAGCGATTGTCACAATAGTTTTTCAAGGCTTGGTAGGCGCTCTTACTTTCAGTTGCTTGATTTTTTAAATGTTCGCTAAGCTCTTGAAATACAGTTGATTCGGAAATTATTGCTAAAAGCAACCCGTGTTTATTTCCAAAATGTCTAAATAATGTAACTTCATTCACTTTCGCCGATTTTGCAACTGCTTTTGTGGTAGTTTCGGTAACCCCTTGAGCAGCAAATAGTTCGACTGCCGCATTAATTATTCGCTGTCGAGTTGAGTTGATTTGGGAATTGGACATTATAGGTTTTCACTGCAAGGTAGGTAGATATATTTGGATTCTTATTCTCGTATGAATAATTTGCTGAAATTCTATCAGCCTATAAACATGACAAATGTCATGCAAGTGTCACTTGCATTTTAGTTTTATCTTTGTTAACGTAAGAATGTAAGTGGCACTTGCATCTTCTTATCTAGGATTAGGCATACCTGGTTTTGGTTTTAGGGACATCCAAAAATTAAATTACTCAATTTCTGCATCTAATACGACTATCAGATTTGTGCTCCCCCTGCTCCCCCTGCTTACCAAAACGATTGATTAGTTTTTTAATTGGAAGTCCCTTAGGCAGGTTGTTCTGGGGAAACGAAATACATCTAATCAGTTTTATTAATAATACTCACAGTCTAAGGAAATAATAATGACTACACGCTCGGCTGTTACTGAGGGTAAGCAACCGCTTGCTTTGAGTTGGACTTTTACGTTATTTATAGGTTCGGTTCATGCTTTAGCTTTGTTAGCTCCCTGGTTTTTTTCTTGGTCTGCTTTGGGAGTAATGATATTTTTACATTGGCTATTCGGCAGTATTGGTATTTGTTTGGGTTATCACAGAATTTTAAGCCATCGCAGTTTACAAGTACCGAAATGGTTGGAATATATCATTGCCATAATAGGAGCAATGGCAATTCAGGGAGGTCCAATTTTTTGGGTAGCCGGACATAGATTACACCATGCTCATACAGAGGATGAAGACAAAGATCCTTATTCTGCCAAGCGCGGTTTCTGGTGGAGTCATATGCTGTGGATGTTCTATCCCGTTGACGAATTTTTTGACTACGAAAAGTACAAAAAATATGCTCCCGATTTAGTTCGCCAACCATTCTATCGTTGGTTAAATCGCTACTTTATATTACTGCAAATTCCCTTAGTTGCATTACTGTATGCTTTAGGTGGATGGTCTTTTGTAATCTACGGTGTAGTTCTCAGAGCAGTATTACTTTGGCATTCCACTTGGTTGATTAATTCTGCGACTCATATCAGAGGTTATCGGACTTTTGACTGTAATGATAATTCCCGCAATCTTTGGTGGGCAGCGATTTTAACTTATGGTGAAGGATGGCACAATAATCACCACGCTCATCCGAATGTAGCGAAAGCTGGATTGCGCTGGTGGGAAATAGATATGACTTGGTGGGCTATTAAAGTTTTGCAAACTCTGGGATTGGCTAAGAAAGTTGTGATGCCAGTGAATGAGTAATTAGAATTAATTTTATGATGTAGAGACGTTGCCGGGCGCAACGTCTTTTTGCTTTTTGATTTGTAATTGATAATTGATGAAAAGCCATAAGTAATGCCCTCGCATCACGTATCTTATTAAATCTCTACCTGCTCTTCAACTTCTAGTTTCACTTGAGCTTCAACAAATGTACTGTAAATCGGAATATTAGATTCCAAAGCTTCAAAACTGACAACTAAAGAATATGGTGCTTGAGCATCTGGATCGTTGTTCCAACCTTGGTGTCCAACTACTGCAATGCAAAAAGCTTCTCTCAATTGAAATGATTTTACAACAGTCCAATCTTTCTGAATAGTTCCAGCGCTTCTAGATACTTCTTTAATCTTTCCATGATTATTTTGTTTACCTAGCTCCCATTGAAAAGCACCTTCTGCTTTCTGTGGATCCTCAGGAGCTTTTTCCTCTTTTAAAATCCTAGCTAAAAAACTATCTGGATCTTCTCCTTTTTTACTACAATCCCAATCTAACCAAGTTGAAAGATATTTTCGGCGATTTCTACGAGTTCTACGAGGTTGTGCTTTGTAAGATAGAGTAACTTCTACTAAAATTTCTAGCTCTTCTCCTTGGGAAAGTAATTCTTGAGGAAATTTTACTTGATAAACATCGGCTTGTTTCGCTTTTATACGACGTTCTCCTTGAGTAATTAAAGTAATACGGTTAGGAGCATTACCCAAAGCACGGTCAAGATTAGGAAGACCATAACCTATGAGTCGTAAAACATCTTTTTTATCTATATCATCAGAAAATGCCCAATCTAACCATCGAGCTGATTGTACTAGTAACCCACGGTACAAAAGGCAATTTTCATTAGGAAACTCAGTTTCTATACATGCAAGAATATGGTTTACTTTCGGTCCTGCAAAAGATGCTCCAATCTTATCAGATGCTATTACTGGACCACTACCTAAAGTTGAACGTACAAGTTCTGGGCAAACTTCTTTTGGGAAAGTAATGTTAGGTGGTGTACCTTCATCTTTCACTAAATCACCACCATACTCAACTACTTCTGGTTTAATTGTCTCCCAAATTCCTAAACCACTGCATGAAAAAGCTGAGGGTTTATCTTTTTTTGAAATTGAAGAATATGGTGGTACGTGGAAATCCCATGAAGCAATTGAACCAACAGTTAAGGCTTGAAAACTTTGTCCGGGATTCGCAATTCTACAAGAATCTCTTAAAAGATAATCTGGACATTCCCGGTTAGCACCTAGATGGTCTTTCACCGATAATCTTGTTGAACCTATTTTAGTATCTAAAGGTAAATTTCCAGCAGCTACAACGAATAAAATATCATTATCCCATGTTAAGTTATCTATAGCAGCTGCCCAAGCACTCATATATTGCCTTCTACAGGGAACACTACCAGTTATTGAGTGATTAAATAATTTTGTTCCAGTATTAACGTAATAATTTACAATTTCACCTAATAAATTGGGTGGAAATAGTGATTTAGATAGCTTATTCTTTGCATCAAGAACTCTGGCATTTTGAATCCAACAAATTGCTTTTTGACTACCACTACGAGGTATATCCCTTGGGTAGAGAATTGCACCAGCAACTCTAGTCCCATGTCCACCGTTGCTCACGTAGTCAGAAGTTTCATCTATTTCTCCAGGAACCCAAGACTTAGAATTTTGTGAATCAATTGCTGCTCTAAGCAGAGGATGTCTTTCTTGAATACCGCTATCAATCACACATACTTTGGGAGCATTTGGTTCTGGTGGTTCTAACTTAAAGGTAGAAGAATCATCATCTGATAAACTTGATTTTTGTATAATTTCAGCAAATTCATCTGGTTCGCTAACATCAAAAATATAAGGAAAATTGAAAACTAAATCTTTTAATCCTTTCCCTGAGATTTGAATTCGACATGAAAAACTATCCGGTAGTTCAGCAGATTGAGGAATATGTCCCTCATCAATGTTTAAAACTTCTCCATTATATCCTTTAATAAAAGCTATAAAATCATCCTCTCTTTTTAATTTTATCTCGTCCCATTCTTGATACGTTGAATCACGCTTATTTATCCATTTATTGATTCTTTCACTATATTTATCAACAGTTTCATCTTGTTTTTGTTGTGGAAAATTAGATAATTGAGATTTAATTCCTATGCAAGCAATACCGACATCAACCGTATATACTTGCTCGTCTTGAATTTGATTCCAATGCTCCAACAACTCTTTAGACAGAATATATTCAGGTCTTTTGCTACCGTCAATAATTTCCCATATTTTCGCGACTGTATTGCCACCGTGTTCTTCCTTAATAAACTTTTCTATCTTTTTTTGTAATTCACTCAGTTGTATGTCAGCAGAAGCTCCAATAATATAGCCATCTTCTAAATCCGCAATAACTTCTATTTCGTATGATTTGAAACCGTCTAAATCGAAGGAAGAAGGGTCAATTTTTAATATTAGTGGTATTGCATCTGGTAAAGTTGGTTTTCTCTGCTCCTTATCTTCTTCCTCTCGCTCTTCTTTTAAATCTTGCCAATAATTAATTAATGAATCAACCGAATTTTTTAAACTTTTTCCATGTCCTTGCCTATTTCCTAAATTAGCCGTTGTTGTTGGATTCTTCTTTCCTCCTCCTCTTGGACTTACAGCACTTCCTTGTCTTGTCAACTTAAGTTGAATATGTGGTAGACGCTGGTTTTCTCTAACCATTCAATTCAATTCTCCAAACACCAAAAATTAACTTCAAGAAACTTTAATTTCTGCAATTGCTTCTTCCAAATGTTCCTGAATAACTAGCTCCTCTCGTTCAAGAATTGCTCTTTTTGCTGCATCTTGTGCAACTCTAACAGCTTGAGCGGCAGAATAATTTTCCATCTGCTCAATGATTACAGACCAATTGACAATTCCTACATCAATCGCAGATAGAGTTTCTTTCAGTATAAATTCTAGCTCTTCTTTTCCAGGTAGTGGTACTTCTATCAAATCATCGAATCTTCTCCAAAGAGCAGTGTCAAGAGTTTTATTAAGGTTTGTCGCTGCAACTAAAATACCGGAAGATGGCTGATATTCATCCAATATTTGAAGAAAGGTATTAACTACGCGCTTTACTTCTCCTATTTCCTGATAATCTTCTCTAGACTTAGCAATTGAGTCACATTCATCAATAAACAACAAACATGGATTTTTACAAGCTTCCTCAAACACAAGTCTTAAATTGCTTGCTGTTTCCCCTAAAAAAGATGACACCATTGCATCAAATCTAACTTTTAACAATGGTAAACCTGTATTCCAAGCTAAACGTTCTGCTCCTAAAGTTTTACCGCAACCAGGAGGACCATATAACAAAATTTTTTGCCTGTATAGCAATCCATAATGAGCAAGCCTATCTCTTGCAGCATACTCACGCTCAATTCGGCTAAAACGCTTCTCAATATTCTTGGGCAACACCATGTGATGGCGTTGCTTCTCCCTGGGTATGATAGTTACTAAAGGAAGATTTAATCGCTTATTAGTTGGTAATGCCTGCAACCCTTCTGTTAAGCTAGCTTGTGAAAGCTTAGTTTCTTGAGTAGTGGAAACCGTTTTACCATTTGAGAAAGGTTTCTCATTCTGGCTTTTTTTAGTAATATTCTCCAACTGGTCAGCAAGAAGAGTGTGCCCCTTCTTGCGTTCTTCCTCAATTACCAAGTGGGTAAGCTTGTCAATAGCCAAATGGTCTGAACTAGCGATCGCCTTAAATAATCTCTTGAGAAGCTCTGCTTTCATTACGCCTCTCACTGCAAATAATAATTTTTAACAGGAACTTAATAGTAATATTGTACTACATAAGTGTTATATAAAGCAAAAGGTATTATAGCGTGATTTTAATATTCTTTGTTTGTTTGTGAAGTTACTTGTAAATATAGGCTTATAGCTATTTTTTACACCTTAAATTTCAACTTTCATCAACCCAATTCTCCAACTCAATCTCCTCAACTCTTCCCATATCCGAATCATTAGAAACCAAAATCAACCCGCGTGTAATAGCAGTAGCAGCAATTAAAACATCAGCATCTTGAATTGGTCTACCTTTTTTCTTCAAATCGGCATGAATTCTACAAGCTACTTCAATAATTTCTATATCATCTAAATATAAAACATCATAATCGATACATAACTGATGAAAGTCAGCTAATTGCCTTGTAGCATTTAAAGCTAAAAGACCCCTTTTTACTTCATAGTAAGTTATGCAACTGATAAATACTTCATCTCCCTGACGAGTTACTTGCTGTAATTTAATATTCACAGAAGTATTGTTTTTAAGTATGTAACTAACAATATTTGTATCTAATAAATAATCCACCCTAATTATCTACCTTCTACAGCTTCGTCATAAATTGCAATTTGCTCTGGTGTCAAATCATTTAAAGTACCTGAAACAGCTTCCAAAGTTAATAATTTCTTAATTCTACGAATAAGTTCATTATCTGGAATTGCTTCAAATTCTTCTTCAGAAAAGCTAGCGAATAAATCTACTAACATTTTCACCATTTCATCTCTCTTCAATTTTACTTGATACAGGCTATTCTCTTTTATTAGTTTTTCTACTATCGGTTTAATTCGATTAATAAGCTCTGGATTTTCTTTCTTAACTTCTTGCATAATTAACTCCTATTGTTTGATTTTTGTATAGAACTTATTTGTTAAGATTAGTGCAGTTATATTCTACGACTGATTTTCGATTAACTTATTGATGACTGCTAATGCTAGTATACTTTTACGATAGACTTATCAAAATTAATTAGATAAATCAATATACCTACTTTATACCGCATCTTCTAATATATATAAATATGCTTATAGATAGTTTATGAGTACCTTAGTTATTTTAAGCTTGGGGCAAGGTAATTTATTTGAAGGCTTTCCTGCAATTACGGTAAAAGTAGGGGAGACTGGTAAGTTTTATCAAATGAAAGTAGCGGGTAGTTTACCACCTGCACCAGAAATTGCTCGAATTTACCAGGGTTGGCGATCGCTATATGCTGCTTATTACCAAAACATATGCTTAGATAATAGTCGAGAAATTGATATTGATGATGAATTAGAAATTGAAGAAGCGGATGTTACTAATTTTTCGTCGTTAGATTTAACCGATTTAAGTCATCAACTATCAGCTTTAATTAATGCATGGTTAAGTTCGCCGGAGTTTAGCAATATAGAGCGTCAATTACGCACGCAGCTAAAGCCAAATCAAGAGATACGCTTTATTGTCGAAAATAATTACAATAATGATATTTCTATTCAGCGACTACCTTGGCATTTATGGAGTTTCTTTCAAGATTATTTTTTAACAGAAATCGCTTTAAGTACTTACGAACATAAACAACCAAATAGATTTGATTTTAATAGTCGAAGAAATACAGTCAAAATATTAGCAATATTTGGTGAAAGCACGGGAATTGATATTGATAAAGACCGCAATTTTTTAGAAAATTTATCGCATCAAGCAGAAATTAAATTTTTAGTAGAGCCTTTGTTGAGCGATTTAAACCAGCAACTTTGGCAAGAAGGTTGGGATATTTTGTTTTTTGCAGGTCATACTTCTGGTCAAAATAACGGTTTAGTATATATCAATCAAAGGGATACAATTACCATTGAACAGATAAAGTATGGTCTCAAGCAAGCTATCGGACGTGGTTTAAAGCTCGCAATCTTCAATTCCTGCGATAGTTTGGCTTTAGCGCAGCAATTGCAGGATTTGCAAATTCCTCAAGTAATTGTAATGCGCGAACCAGTACCAGATTTGGTGGCTCAAGATTTTCTCAAATATTTTCTTGCTGAATTTTCTCAAGGAAAATCTTTATATACTGCGGTACGTTTTGCCAGAGAAAGATTGCAAGCCTTAGAAGCAAATTATCCCTGTGCTACTTGGCTACCGGTAATCTGTCAAAATCCGACCGAAGCTCCAATAATTTGGACGCAAAAAGGTCTCATAAGCGAAAATTTAATCGATCCACCTATCAACAATAATCCAATAAATTCTGGAATAATTCAAACACCAGAAAATAATCGAGCGGAACATCTTAGTAAGAATAATACCAGAGCAAAAGAACCTGCTTATCCCCGCAAAAATATTTTACTAATACTTTTAATAACTAGCCTACTTGTAACCGCTAGCATAATGGGAGTGCGTTATTTTGGAATTCTTCAACCTTGGGAATTAAAATCTTACGACCATTTAATGCGGTTGCGTCCGATTGTAGAAAGAGTAGATCCGCGCTTATTAATAGTCACTATAAACGAAGCCGATATTAAATACCAAAACGATAAGAAAATGAACTTGCGGTGGTCGCTTTCAGATGAAGCCCTGGCTAAACTTTTAGTAAAACTCGATAAGTACAAACCGAAAGCGATTGGTATAGATATTTATCGCGATTTTTCTACAGATAGCAATTTTCCCAATTTAGCTAAACGCTTGCAAGAAGACAATCGTATTGTTGCAGTTTGTAAAGTTTCAGTTAGCGACGACGGTAGAGATGGTGTTTCTGTCTCGAATGAAATTCCCAAACAACAAGTAGGTTTTGGTGATGTGATTGCAGATGATGATGATATTCCCCGCCGTCAACTTTTATTTTTGAATCCCCCTCTGAATTCTCCTTGTACCTCAGAATATGCTTTCACTTATCTGTTAGCTAAAAAATATTTACAGGATAAAGGTTACGAGCCAAAATTTAATCAAGAAAATCAATTAGTAATCAACGACGTTGTATTTAAGCGATTAAAACCCCATAGCGGTGGCTACCAGCAAATAGATGCACAAGGCTATCAAATACAGCTTAATTATCGTTCCTTAGCTTCAGTCAAAAAAATTGCTCCTACAATTGCACTCAAAAAGATTCTGGAAGATGAAATTGAACCTTCAGCAATTGAATCGATAAAAAATCGAATTATCTTAATTGGAGTTACAGCTTCATCTAGTGCCGATTATTGGAAAACCCCCTATAGCGAATCATCACCAGACAATCAAAGGCAAGTACCGGGAGTATACGTACAGGCGCAGATGATAAGCCAGATACTCAGTGCTGTTGAAAATAAAAGACCTTTGATTTGGTGGTTTCCCCAATGGTTAGAAGCGCTATGGGTTTTTGTTTGGTCCTCTTTAGGAGCAAGTCTTGCTTGGTTCGTACATCGAAATGTTTATTTAGGAATCGCGATCGCAATTTCACTCATAACACTTTTTGCAATTTGCGGTTTTCTATTTACTCAAGCAGGTTGGATACCGCTGGTTCCCAATGCCTTAGCTTTAATGATTTGTGCTGTGGTAGTAAATAATAAGTGGCTATCGAATTTTTTAAATTCCCTAACAATAAAATCGGGAAAGCAATAAAAGCAATTTCAATTTGCATAAATCAAGTTTAGTAATCACTAGAAAAATATAGAAATGAATAATTTCTAGAATCAGCACTAAATTATCAGAAGCGCTGATACGTAGTAGATACAGATTTCTAAACTTGAAAATTATGACTTCCTTAAACTTAACTCAAAGATATTCTAAATTAGCTTGCATGGTTTCTTTACTACCTATAATTATGCTTAGCAATCCACTAAAAGCAAGCGCTTATTCAACACAATTAACACAAGCATCGAATACTGAAAATAATGGTATTTCCACTGTAGTTGCCCAAAAAGTTCCTCAAGATTTAGGTGCGCCGGATAAAGGTCGTCGTCGAGGAGGTAGCAGTCGATAAAACAATAAAAACTGATTTAATAGCATTGAAAAATTTATAGTATTTACAGCTAAATAAATTCGCTCCAAAAAGTCAAAAAGACCCTCGGCAGAATTAAAATTATTATCAGGGTACATGGTCTTTCAATATCAAATATTTGCGGATTAATTAAAGAAAACGATACCGGTAAATCAATTTTTAATTAATCCTATGAGAACAGAATTCAATACTGCTCGGTTAAGGAATTGAACGCAATCTTTAGATCCCCCAACCCCCTTAAAAAGGGGGCTTAGTTCCCTCTAAATTATCGGAGGGTTAGGGAGTATCTCCCCTTAACCAAGTAGTATTGGAACAGAATTAGGTTCAAATGCGCGGTTTGAACCAATGAAATATTAACCCCCTCTCTTTAATAAGGAGAGGGGGAAGGGGGTGAGGTTCAATACACAAAAAAGGCGGGCTATTAAACCCACCTCAAAAACAGTTATTGAATTATTGAATTATTGAATTAACCCAAAACTTTCTTAGCAGTTGCTAGCACATTATCAACACTGAAGCCGAATTTATCCATAACAGTACCACCAGGAGCGGAAGCACCAAATCTATCAATGCTTACCATTGCACCTTCAGTACCAACGTACTTGTGCCAACCAAAGCTAGCAGCAGCTTCTACCGATACGCGCTTGGTAACTGCCTTAGGTAAAACAGATTCCTTGTAAGCTTCATCTTGCTCTTCAAACAATTCCCAAGAAGGCATGGAAACTACACGAACTTTCTTACCGGTAAGTTTTTCAGCAGCACCAACACAAAGCTGTACTTCGGAACCAGTACCAATCAAAATTAAATCTGGAGTTCCGTCGCAATCCACCAAGGTATAAGCACCTTTAGTAGCCTTTTCAATGGAAGAACCTTTTAAGTTGGGTACACCTTGACGAGTGAACGCTAATAAGGTGGGATTATTGGTTTTTGCTTTTTCAATAGCTACCTTGTAAGCCCCAGAAACTTCATTTCCGTCTGCAGGGCGAATTACCGTCAAGTTAGGAATAGCTCTCAATGAAGCCAAAGTTTCAATTGGTTGGTGAGTAGGACCATCTTCACCTTGTCCAATGGAATCGTGAGTCATTACCCAAATTGAACCAGCTAGAGACAGTGCCGATAAACGAATCGAAGCACGCATATAGTCTGTAAAGATTAAGAATGTTGCACCATAAGGAATTAAACCCGAACCGTGGAGCGCCATACCGTTACAGATTGCGCCCATACCATGTTCGCGTACACCGAAGTGGACGTTACGATTTTTATGTTGTCCTTTCTGGAATTCTCCATCTTCTTTAATTTCGGTCAAGTTGGAGTGGGTTAAGTCAGCGGAACCACCGATTAATTCTGGTATAACTCCTGCTATTTTATTCAGGCAAGCTTGGGAGTATTTACGGGTTGCTAAACCTTTGTCTTCAGGAGTAAATGTAGGTAATACACTATCCCAACCATCAGGAAGCTTGCCGCTTAAATAACGTTCAAATTCTGCCGCCTCATTGGCATATTTAGATTTGTAGCTAGCAAAAGTCTTGTTCCATTCATCTTCATAGCCAGCACCGCGTTCCACAGCTTTACGCATGTGGTTTAAAGCATCTTCTGGAACTACGAAGGGTTCGTGACTCCAACTTAAGTTTTCACGAGTGAGTTTGATTTCATCAGCACCAAGAGCAGCACCGTGAATACCTGCTGTATCTTGCTTGTTGGGCGCACCGTAACCGATGGTAGTTGTCACCTTAATCATGGTGGGCTTATCGGTGACTGATTTCGCTTCTTCGATAGCTTTCGCAATTGCGTCTAAATCGGTATTACCATCTTCAACGTGGAGAACATGCCAACCGTAAGCTTCAAATCGCTTAGAAACATCCTCGGTGAATGCTACGTCGGTAGAACCATCAATGGAAATGTGGTTATCGTCGTATAGTGCAATCAGTTTACCTAAACCTTGGTGTCCAGCGAAAGAACAAGCTTCACCGGAAACCCCTTCCATGTTGCAACCGTCACCCAGAATTACATAGGTGTAATGGTCAACTATTTTCGCATCGGGTTTGTTGTATTTAGCAGCCAAGTGTGATTCTGCCATTGCCAAACCGACTCCATTGGCAATTCCTTGACCCAAAGGTCCGGTAGTAACTTCTACCCCTGCGGTCACGAAATTTTCGGGGTGTCCTGGAGTTTGGGATTCCCACTGACGGAAATTTTTAATATCTTCTATGGTGACGCTATCAAAGCCTGCTAAATAAAGCAGAGCATACTGCAACATAGAACCATGACCAGCGGATAAAACAAAGCGGTCCCGATTGAACCATTTGGGGTTTTTGGGGTTGTACCGCATAAACTTATCCCATAGCACGAACGCCATTGGCGCTGCGCCCATAGGTAGTCCGGGGTGTCCGGACTTTGCTTTTTCTACAGCATCAACTGCTAAAAAGCGAATTGAGTTGATACAAAGTTGTTCGAGGGTTTGGGTTTGGGTTGCAACAGCCATAATACGATTGTTTTTAACGACGTTAGCGTTTATTTAGTAGCTTTATGTAGCTCGCCACGGGGGTTATTTTGATTTTCCCAGCATAGCTATATAATTATCATCCCATTGCAACCTTTTGACGGACAAGAGGTACCGTCGCAAGATTTTTATGAAGGGACTTGGGATTAATTGTATAGAGGATTGCTACAGTTATTCCGTTTTTAATTAAACTATTTTGTTCGGTAAGGTGCAGATGCAGGTTACTGAAGCTGCCATATGAGAGTATAAAACATGAAGGATGAAGGATAAATTTGACCTACAATTTCCGCAAAAAAATGGGGTTTTAGACTCTAGTCTTAGAAAAAGGGCGACAAATTCCGTAAAAAAATGGGCTTGAGACTCTAGTCTTAGAAAAAGGGCAGGCTAGCGAGTTTTTTAAGGCTCCATCTCGGGGCAGGCTTTTATATTCTTAAATGCCGGAAAAAACGAACTAATTTGTTTTAAAGCCTGCTCAATTTCAATAGCACATTTCATGGGCTTTTTAAGAAGCCTTCGTTTTAAAACGTAAAGACTTGCCCATTCTGGGTCTGAAACACCCAGAATGGGAAGCCTGCCCGGCGTGCCCCTGACCCATTTTTTAAAGTTGCATCTGGTGAAAACCGTATTTCATACTTCATGGCTCCTTGATTAAGGGTACTTCTTAAAAGCCAGCGTGACATTATGACCGCCAAAACCAAAGGAATTGGATAGAGCAACTTTAATATCTAGAGCGCGACTTTCATTTGGGACATAATCTAAATCGCATTCGGGGTCTGGATTATCCAAATTAATTGTTGGAGGAACTCGATTGTTGGCGATTGCTAATACTGTTGCGACTCCTTCTATACCTCCAGAACCACCCAAAAGATGACCGGTCATGGATTTGGTAGAACTAACTGCGATTTTATAAGCATGTTCTCCCAAAACTTCTTTCATCGCAGCAGTTTCGGTGGGGTCATTTACGGGGGTGCTGGTACCGTGGGCGTTGATGTATGTAACCATGGACGGTGTGAGTTCGCCGTCTTTGAGCGCTAGACGTATAGCTCTTGCAGCACCTTTTCCACCTGGTACTGGTGAAGTCATATGGTAAGCATCGCAAGTCATGCCATAGCCGACCATTTCGGCATAAATTTTGGCACCACGACTTAAAGCATGTTCGAGTTCTTCGAGAATCAAAATACCCGCACCTTCACCCATAACAAAGCCATTGCGGTCTTTGTCAAACGGACGGCTGGCTTTTTCGGGTTCATCATTACGTGTAGAAAGGGTTCTAGCAGCAGCAAAACCAGCAATAGATAAAGGTGTAATAGCAGCTTCAGTACCGCCACAAATCATGGCTTGAGCATATCCATCTTGAATAATGCGAAAAGCATCACCAATAGCATTGGAACCACTAGCACAAGCTGTAACCGGGCAGGAATTAGGTCCTTTAGCTCCAGTATGAATTGCCGTTAACCCTGCAGCCATATTGGCAATCATCATCGGTATCATAAAAGGGCTACAACGGTTGGGACCCCGGTTAAGATAAATCGTTTGCTGATCTTCCATAACCTTAATGCCACCCACCCCGGAGCCAAGTATGACTCCGATTTGTTCTGCATTCAAATCATTGATGGTCAAATTAGCGTCTTTAACAGCTTGTTTGGCTGCCGAAACCCCTAGCTGGGAAAATCTATCCATCCGCTTAGCTTCTTTACGATCCATGTAATCATGAGGATCGAAATTCTTCACTTCACCAGCAATATGGCAATCATGATTTGAAGCATCAAAGAAAGTAATTTTACCGATGCCATTACGACCGGTGGCTAATCCTTCCCAATACTCTTCTGGTGTGTTACCAATCGGCGTAATCGCGCCAACACCAGTTACAACAACGCGCTTACGTTTAAATTCTGTCATGATGATAGTTATGGTGGCTCGACCTACGTTGCAGAACAACACATAGGAACCTGCAATTAGAAATTAGGAACTAGGGATAAGAAAATTGTAATAGTTAGCGAGACATAAAAGTTTGAATTAGATTTTCTAGCAACTTTTTTCTACTAACCCATCAACCGTTCCCGTTCCCCAATCCCCAATTATCTATTACTCATTCCCGATACTAGGCGGATGCGGTGATTTTTTCTTTAATGTGGTCAACTGCCGCTTGAACTGTAGCAATTTTTTCTGCGGCTTCGTCGGGAATTTCAATATCAAATTCTTCTTCCAAAGCCATTACTAGTTCCACCGTATCCAAAGAATCGGCCCCTAAATCCTCGACAAAACTGGAAGTTGGCTTGACTTCCTCTTCTTTAACGCCTAATTGTTCCGCAACAATTTTCTTTACTTTCTCAAAAATGTCTGATTGGCTCATAGATTAAATACCTCGGCTATGTTGCTTAAATTTGCTCTTGATGGCTGTCACCGTTTTGAGCATATACATCTTATCGGAAAGCGCGTTCTCATACACGATATATATGTTTCGATCGTGGCAATTTTGATGCTTTTTTTCTTGAATGTTACTAATTATTGGTATATACACTCAAAACTACTAAAAAGAGAACGACAATGATAAAACTGATTTTGGATGGACGACCATCACCAATCATAAAGAATAAAGCACTTATTACCACACAAACGCACAAATTAGTAGAGTAAATTTAACTTCTTACGACAAATCTGAAAGTTGTTTCCAGCTTAAGTAACTCTCGGGGAAACATTTCCCCCAACATGTCAGTTTTTCTCTGCATGGGGAGACAAACTACTTCTCGATCGATCGGTTGAGTTCGCGCAAGTGGTAAGGTTACCTTTGTTCCACTTCCGATTCGGCAACCCGAGACCGGACTTATTCAATTTTTCGCTTTTCCTTCTTGTTCAAATTGTATTCTATTCCAAATGCTTAAATACGCTTATTTTCCAGGTTGTGTTGCTCAAGGAGCTTGCCGAGAGCTACATTCTTCTACCGTTGCTCTTTCTAAAGCCTTAAACATTGAACTAATTGAATTAAAAAAAGCTGCTTGCTGTGGCTCTGGAACTTTCAAGGAAGATTCACAACTATTAGAAGATACAGTCAATGCTAGAAATATTTCTTTAGCTGAGGAATTAAATCTGCCTTTGCTGACTCATTGCAGCACTTGTCAAGGTGTTATCGGTCATGTAGATGATCGGCTCAAAGCTTCTAAGCAAAATAATCCTGAATACTTAAATAAAGTTAATAGTTTGTTGCAAAAAGAAAGCTGTTCCCCTTATCAAGGAACAAGCGTTGTCAGGCATCTGCTTTACGCCTTGGTAAAGGATTATGGTTTAGAAGAAATAGAAAAGCGAGTCACTAAAAAATTAACTAATCTCAAATGTGCGGCTTTTTACGGCTGCTATTTACTGCGCGCTCAAAATACAGCCTACGATGACCCTTTTAAGCCAGAAGCGATGGAAAATGTTTTTCGCATGGTAGGTGCGGAGCCTATTTATTACCAAGGTCGGACTAAATGTTGTGGATGGCCGCTTTCTAGCTATGCTACTACCCAATCTTTCCAAATGGCAGGAAAACATATTTCAGCAGCCATAGAAGCTGGCGCGGATTGTTTGGTTACACCTTGTCCTTTATGCCACCTTAATTTAGATTCTCGTCAGCCAGAGGTAGAAAAAGTAATTGGACGTAATTTAGGTTTACCGGTATTGCATTTACCCCAATTAGTCGCTTTAGCCTTGGGGGTTAGTCCTCAAGAGCTTGGTTTACAAAGACATATTGTTTCTACTAAACCAGTCTTAGAAAAATTGGGATTTTAAAATGTAGAGACGCGGTAGCGAAGCGTGCCATTTAAGCGCATTATATCGCGTCTTTACAAATTCGTTTCATAATAAAGTTCCTATCTAAAGATTCCAAAAATCATTATAGTATCCATTTTTTCACTATATAAAACTTAATTTAATAGCATTTTAAAAAGAAATTTAGGATATTTTATATAACAAAATATTGAATAAAAATTAGTTACAAATATATTTGTAAAATTGACTTTTTTTTTCAGCATTAAGATTAATGTTTATTTTCCCGATGGTAATTTGATCAATAATCAGGAATACAACCAGAGTTTTATTAACTTACTTTAATTAAAATACTGTAAATTCAACTTTATTCAATTTTCAACTACATAAAAATAATAATTAACCGTATTCATTTTTCATTAAGTTTTTATAAAACATATAAGCATATTCAACAATTGTCAAAACACAAAACACTATGGCACTGTAGAAATTACTCAGTTACCATTAATTTCTCAGGATTTATACTAACTTATATTTTTGGTAGCTGAATAGCTGCATATTTTATGCAGTTTAAACCCTACTTCTTTTGAGAAGAAAAATTTATGACTGGTACATTGATTCAGTTAACAAAGCAAAAAAATCAACTTTATCAAAATAATGATTTTGCTAAAAGAATCGGTAGCAGCAAAGGCTGGCAATCGTTAGGAAGATTCAAAACTATTCGCCGTGGATACAGCATTTTTCAAAATCATCTACAGCGCTTAAGACCTCATTTTTATCAACAAAAATTAAACATTAGCAATACTTCAGTAATTTCTCCCGTTCAAGTTGATCGATGCGTAGATAATATTCGAGAAATTGGGGTATATCTGGGATTGCAGCTAAATTACAACGCGGTTGAAAAAATCCTTTTGTTTGCTCGTTTAAACCCTTGTATTGAACCCAAACATAACGACTTTTTCTTGGCTTCAGAAATTAAAAACGGGTGTTTGCATGGTAAAGGAAGACAGGTTATGCGGGGGCTTGTCAGCAATCTAGATAAATGCGCGACTATAGATAGAATTGTCCGCGATGGAATGTTAATTGAAATTGCTAGACAATATCTCGGTTATTATCCGACTTTAATCACCCGGCATTTAACTTGGAGTTTTGCTTCCGATTTAGATGAAGCTGAAACTCAGAAATTATATCCACCGACAAATTTTCATTACGATGTTGCTGGATTAAACTTCGTAACTGTTAGTTTCTTTATTACTGATGTAGAAGAAAATACTGGTCCTCACATCATGATAAAGAAATCGCATAACCGTAAACCTTTAAAAATGCTTTTTCGCTCAAATATCCAAAAAGAAGCTGATGTGTGGCGTTATTACAAACGTTCGCAGGAGCTTACAATTAAAGGTAATGCTGGATTTGGTTTTTTCCAAGATCCATCTTGTATTCATAGACTAAAATTACCCAAAAACGGCAATCGTTTAATTCTACAAATTCGGTATTCTTAGAGGGTTGCTAAAACGTAGCATTACTGCGTCTCTACATTTTTGGCTAATAGAAAAAATCAAATTAATTCACATCAAGCTCATGGAAGCAGGAACATCCAAAATGTTATTGGAGTTGGTACGTGAAAGTTTATTTTGCTCTTCCACCACCTCAATATTGACCGGGGAACGCCACACGCCGCAGGCTCCGTCGTTGCACGGCGGAGTAACGGTGACTTTCCTAAATTTTGCTTCTTCTGTTTTAGGCATGACTAATTTTAAAATACCGTTTTTAAATTCAGCTTTTACTTGTTCATTTTTTATCGGTACGGGTAAATTAATCATTCGTCTGAATTGTCCGTAATGTAATTCGGAACGATAATAACTACTATCTTCGGCGTTTAATTCATCTTTAATTTCACCACTAATTAAAACAGCTTGTTTTGCGACTTGAACCTCTAAGTTGTTGGCATTTACCCCAGGAAGTTCTGAACGTAAAATTAAATCCTCTCTAGTATTTATTAGCTCAACAGCAGGAGTCCAAGTTCCGGTATGATACTTAGTCATACTTCTATTAAAATCTAACATTTCGTCAAACATTCTATCTATTTGACGACTGATAATTTCCATTTCCTGAAAAGGTTGCCAACGTATTAAAGCCATAACTAAATACCTTTATTTTGAATCTGTTTCTTACTTAATTGAAGGTTAACTATCTGATTTTCCTGGCAAGCAAGTTAAAAACATAATTAAAGCTGTATTTTATGATTTAATTGCTTAAGCCTTTAATTAGATTTATAGCAAAAAAATAATTCATTGTGTTTGATATTTTTTTACGCTTATAAAATGTAGTTAAAAGCTGTATATGAATATGATGAATAAATTCTAGTAACAAAGCATTATTTATTAAAAATACAAAAACCCGACTTTGAATAAAAATCGGGTGTTTCATATCTGGCATATTTATTAATAACGACCGGCAGAGCCTCCTTTCCTTGAGGGGAGGTTAATAAACGGCTACTCCTTCAACTTGCGCTGCAATTTTTTGATGTATTGATAAATTTCTGGTAATTTTTGAATAATTGCAGAGGATTTTAAATATATTTTGTAAGGTATGGCTGGGTTTCCTGAGACAATTTCTCCTGGTGGGACGTTACTATGAACTCCGGCTTTTGCGGATACAATCGCACCATCGCCGATTTTTACTTGATTGGCGATTCCGGATTGTCCTGCAATAATAACGCGATTACCTATTCGGACTCCTCCCGCTGTTGCTGTTTGTCCGGCGATCGCACAGCCAAAACCAACTTTTGTACCGTGTCCTATTTGCACTAAATTATCAATAACCGTATTGCTACCAATACGAGTTTCTCCCACGGCGGGACGATCTACCGCACTATTAGAGCCAATTTCGACTTTATCTTCTAAAACTGTATAGCCAGACTGCTCCATCTTGAACCAGCCGCTCTTTGTGGGAACAAAACCGAAACCTTCAGCACCGATAACCGTACCGCTATTAATTACGCAATCGGCACCAATGCGAGAACGTTCCTGAACGGTACAGTTAGCGTGTAAAACAGTGCGATCGCCAATTTTTACATCTGGATAAATCACCACGTTGGCATGGATGAAGACGTTGTTACCAATTTCTACATTTTGCTCGATTACGACATGGGCACCAATATAAACATCTTTACCAATTTTCGCATTTTTGTGAATTACAGCGCTGGGATGAATTCCTGGAGCGGGCTGCCAAGGTTGATAAAATATTTTGATTGTTTTAGCAAACAACAATCGCGGTTGTTTCGCTGCTACCCAAGCAATTCCTTTGTCCTGTGCTTTTGACTGTAATGTTTTATCGGCAGGTAAAATTAAGGCATTAGCAGATGTATTATCTAAGGCACTAGCAAATTTTGCGCCTTCTATATAACTAATGGTGCCAGTTGTGGCTTCATCAATGGCAGCGAGTGAAGTAATTTCTGGATCGAGATGCGGTAAGCTAGATATACTCGAATCAATGGCAGTTGCACCCAGTTTTTGGACTATTTCACTGAATTTCATTTTTGTAATTTGAGTGGAAATTATTTACAAGGCTTTTTAATTTGTCGTTTTTAGTAGAGAATTTGTTCTAAAAGCGTTAAACTCAGTCGAAAAAGTGAATAAATTCACCGAACATGGAAAAGTATTGCACAAATCACGTGTAAAAATAAGCAATGAGGAGTCACTAATTTACAGTAACTCCTCACTCTTTGTTTTCACGATGGGTTTTAATATTTAAAGATTGATTGGAAAGGGTTAGTTGAAAATTCACCTATACCCCGTGCACCATACCCATTTTTAATCTTTCAGCAGTAAGTAATATAAAAAGCCGTTACCACCTGTAACTCCAGCCCTGTCACCCGCAACTTTTCCAGTACCCATGAAGTAATCAACTCTTCCGGGTGTCTTAATCGCACTACCAGTATCTTGGTCTAATACAAATCTACTGACTAGACGGTACTCTAGTTTTCCACCACGTCCAACATAAGGAAATCTAGTGTTGACTAATGCTAACGCACCGGGAGGCATTAAAGATTTATCTGTAGCGATGGAACGCTCTGGAGTAAGTGGTAGGTTGATACTACCGATAGCAGGTATATTACCTTTATCTCTAAAGAAAACAAAACGCTCCCAAACCGGTAAATAATCGTCCATAGCGCCGGGATTTCGCTCAAAAAAGTTAATAATACCCGGCATTGTGGTTTGTTTGCGGGTTATTTTGCCGTCATTGAGTAACGCTTTACCAATGCTCGTCCAAGGATAATCGGTTGCACCAGCGTAACCGACACCTGTAACGGTACCATCCGTCAACTTAAGTTTTGCAGAACCTTGGATGTGAACTAAGTATGCATCAAAGCGGTTTTTAAACCAGAATAATTCCAACCCACTTAAACGGCTATCTTCACCTAACAAACCATCTTTTCCTTCAAGTTCTAATCTTGTAGGGTGTGGTTTTTGCCATTCTTTAAAGTTAGGAGGTAGTCGATAAAGGGGATACTTATACTCGTCGGTACGAACCCGACTTGCTTCGTAAACCGGCTTATAATATGCGGTAAATTTAACGGTACCCTTGCCGTCGTTGCCGGTTGATTTGTAAAACCGAAACTCGCGTCTAACTGCATTTTGCAATTGTGCTGCGGATTTTGATGTACGCACCAATTGGCGGAAACGTAACAAACTACGACGCACGCGATCTAACGTAATTTCCTTGACGGGATAATTTTCATACTTTTTGGCAGCGCTGGGTTTTTCCAAGTAACTCAAACTATTGTTAATTGATTGAATCAATGCCCAACGATCGCCAGCTTTACCTTTGCCTTTTCCACCCCAAAAAAGTTGCTCATCCCAGCCCAAACAATCGTATTTAGGCGTACAGTTGTTAGATAAGCCAATTGGTTTTAGTGGAGGTACCCGAGTTACTGGAGTTAACTCTGGTAATCGTTGCTGCGGTTGCGGTACTCTTGGCGGAATAGTAGGTATTATGACAGGTCGCGATTGTGCTACTTTTCTTCTAGGAGTAGTAGGTACGGTCGGTGATGTCATAATCGGCACCTGAGCGATAACCGAACCCACCTGGCTCACTAAAGCAATTCCCAGGCTCAAGGAAAACAAAGCAAGGGTTTTTCTCATGATTTATGTAAATCTTTCAACACTAGAACTAAATATTGGTTCAACTCGAATCGCAACAACCCGAGACGGACGAAGTACCATGTATTCGCCGCTTATATTCTTTATCGGTACGGTTATAAAGTCATGAGAAGTAGCCTTGGGCATAAGTTCGCCACTGTACCACTTCTGAAACTCTTGAATTGTCGGGAAACGCACTTCTTCCCGGTGTCCACTTTCCATTAACAGGTATACTGCGTATTCACTTGCACTTCTAGGCATAATGTTTGAATCATTTGAAACACATACACCACATTGTTAACCCACCTATTGCCTGAATGAAAAGGGGAAAAAGCCTGTCTTATTGAAAAAAATCTTAACATTTACGGCATAGGTAGGCTGAAATATCATCGAGTTACTTAGCTTTTGGTAATTATCGCTAAAATCAGTAATCACCAGTTAGCAATTGATAACTACGAATGATTTCGGAATTGTGTCTGCCCGGGTATAACGAACGATTCTCTTTCCCCTGATGACGCAAAATAAACAAAAAACTGTTCCCTAAAATATCTGATTTTATCGATTTAACCTGCTATCTCAAAAATATGATGAATTTTAGTTAACATTTCTGCATTTGGAGTAAATTATTTCCCAGAAGATAGTTTAGGCTCCGCTTAGGACGAGCATCAAAACTTCTTAGTTCCTGTAAATACTTGTTCCTCAACCTTGATTACTTTTGCCCTAAAATTATTTTGTAAAACTACTGATATTAAAATATTTTTTTTACTTGCTTTCGTTTTAAATGTCAATATTTAATAAATACTTTTTAATTATTTTTTGTTCGTATAATACCTATAATTGTTTTCTATTTGACACTTTTTTATCAATTTGGTTTACCTATAAATTTAAATAATACATATGTGAAAAATGTACGTGTAGTATTGGTCTTATATTATGCTCAAACAAATTTTAATCTTGTCAATATACAATTAACATACAAATTCAATTACCGCTAAAATATGTGCTGTATCTATATTAAGCATAAATACAGGCATCTTACAGTTAGATAAATAGCAAATAGCGAAATAAATTTAATTCATATTTATACATTTTTTTACTTTTTACTTAAAACAAGAAAATCTGTACAAAGGTAGATGCAATCCCTACCCAGGGGTAACATATCATACTATTGAAACTATATACTCCATTCATTAGAATTACCAAAACTTACTGCTTTGGATAGATGCGGTGATTAAATAATCAATGTCTTACATTAACCACTTACGCCAAACTAATTCGGATCAAGATATGCTGCATTCACAATTTGTGAAAGTTGCGCGTATATTAGTATTGCTTATCGTTGTTGCAATTTTTTGTGAAACAGGGTGGTTATTTACTCGGGATAAAGAATTTTTGGTATCTGATTCAGCTTTTGTAATTCTAGCTGAAGCTTTGATAGCAATAGCTGTTCTCGTAATATTGATTGGGAAAGCTACAAAGATAATTGAGGGTGCTTGCATTCAACGCGATAAAGCAATAGATGCATTAAGGGAAAATGAAGCTAAGTTTAAACGTTTAGTAGATGCCAGCCTTTTAGGTATTGTAGAAGTCAATATCGATGGTAGTATTAATGTTGCAAACGATGAATTTCTGCGAATAACAGGATATACTTGTTCCTGCTTGCAAGCAGGAAACTTAAATTGGTTTGATATTGTTCTGTCAGAGCCTAAAGATATAGATAATAATCAATTTTCGCAAGTTCAATCAGTAGGAAATTGCAAGACATATAATCAATATTTAATTTGTGCTGATGGTACGCAAATTAAAGTTAAGCTTGACCGTACTGATTTAGAAGCACAAGGTAAGCTGCATAAATATATTTACTATGTGAGCGAATGCAAACAAAGTGAAGACAATTTTGTTTTTGGACAGCCTTGGTTAAAGCGTTTATTTGATATTATGCCGGTGCCACTGCTATTAGTTGAACCGGGAACAGCTAGAGTTACCTTTGCCAATCAAGCTGCTCATGAAATGGCAGGTGGTAAATTTCCTTTAGCACAGTCTCGGGAAGATTATGGTCAATTGTATCGTTTTACCGATACTGAAGGAAAACTTATTCCTAGCGAACTTTCACCGACTATAAGGGTTGCTTTAGGTGAAAAACTTGAAGGAGTTGAGATTAATTGGCATGAAAAAGATAAGGTGTACCCAGTAAAGGTATTTGCAGATACATTACCCCCAATCTCTGGTTATCCAGCTACCTGTATTGCTTTATTTCAAGATATTACTAAGTTAAAGCAGCTAGAAAAATCATTATATCTAGAGAGCGAAAGACTTAAATTAGTATTTGAGGCTAGCAAATATTTAACTTTTTCGGAAAAGCCAGAAGAATTAGTCGAAGAGTTTTACCATGATATTGCAGAGCAATTAGATTTAGATTGCTATTTATATTATTTAGTTGACAACAACTTTGGGGGAATAAAATTAACTTCTTACAGTGGAATTACTTTTTCTGAAGCAAAAGATTTTCAACAGTACAAATTTGGGGAAGGAATTAGCGGTACTGTAGCTAAGGCGCGCAGCCCTATAAACATAGCAAATGTGGCTCAATCTGAAGATTTAGATACGCAATCAATTCGTAATTTGGGTATCTTAGCTTATTACTCTTGTCCTTTAATAGTTCAAGAACAGTTTTTAGGTACTATCAGCTTTGCGAGTCGTACTCGTTCGACATTTAATGATGATGAAGTAATTTTGATGCAGGCAGTTTGCAACCAAATAGCCATTGCTATTGAGCGAGCTAACTTACTGAATTCGTTGCAAAAAGCAAATCGCATCAAAGATGAATTCCTGGCTATTTTATCTCACGAATTGCGATCGCCGTTGAATAGCATTTTAGGATGGGCACAGTATTTACAAGTCCGGAAGCTAGACGAAACCACCACATTAAGAGCATTAGAATCTATTGAGCGTAATTCTAGAGAACTTAATAATGTAATTGAAGAATTGTTAGATATATCGCGGACAATTCAAGGTAAAATGCAACTTAGAATTCAAAATTGTAATATAGCTTCGATAATCGTCACAGCCATTGAAAATTTACGTTCGGCAAGTCTTGCTAAGAAATTAGAAGTAAAATTATCAATTAACAAAAGTTTAGAGATGAATGAACATATAGAGAATGCAGAATTTGCAGATACTTTTGAATCGTTAAAACATATTGCATCTCTTAATACAATTCCTGTTTCCCATGAAGCGATACTGAAAAACAGTGATTTCTTAGTTGCTGGTGATAATGAGCGTTTAAGACAAGTGATGTGGAATTTACTTTCCAATGCGATTAAGTTTACCTCTTGTGGTGGTTGTGTAGAAGTACATTTATTAGAAGAAAAAACAAACGATGATGAATTATCCTATGCCGTCATTCAAGTCAGCGATACGGGAATGGGTATAAATTCCGAGTTTCTTCCCTATGTTTTTGACCGTTTTCGTCAAGGTGATAGTTCCAGTACCAGAGCGCACAATGGACTTGGATTGGGATTATCAATTGTACGTCATATAGTTGAATTACACGGTGGCAGCGTTTGCGTAGAAAGTCCGGGAGTTGGATGCGGTTCTACATTTACTGTCAAATTACCTCTTGTTAAATCTACACAATCGCAATCAATCAAAAAAAAATGCCAGGAAAAATGCGTAGTGATTAATTGATTCAAACTTATGAAATCATATATATCACTTTAATTTCCAGGAATTTCTCGTGCTTATTGTATAAAATATAATTAGGACTTGAGAAACAAAACAAAGGCAACCCCAGAATTTTAATTATTCTCCTTTATGATTTTTATTTTAAGTAGATAAAGCTCGCCAAGTTCTAGGGCCTACAACACCATCCGCTCTCAAACCCCGACGGCTTTGAAAAGCTTTAACAGCAGTTTCCGTTAAAACCCCAAAATCGCCATCAATACTGATTGGGTAGCGTTTAGCAACTAAAAGTCGCTGCAAAATCCTTACTGAATTTCCTCTATCCCCAAAACGCAAAGTAGGTAATCTATTCACGGCAGTTGCTTCTAATATCATTGGTCGTTTTTGATTGGTATTTTCTTCCATAGCAAATCCTTAATTACACCTTATCTAGACAGTTGAGTGGTCGCCTCTGTGTGGGAATAGGTTTTCAAGTTAATTAAATTTACACCAATTAATGATTTGATGCGATCTAATTTCAGAAAAAACCACAGATAACAAATTTATCTGTGGTTTAAGTTCACACCTCCATGAACTAAGACATATCTACAGCCTAACAAGGAGTAACAATTGTTCACAGTACCCGTCAGGGGGAAATTGGGAGGTAGAAACTTATTCTCACTAGTACTTGTTTTCATTTATTCTGATGGGTTGACTAAAGGTTCGTAGTTGCGCGGTGACTCGCCAACAGTTGGCGAGTTACCGCGCAACTACTAACCCATCAAAACTTGTGGGACAGACCACTAGTGCTTGGTGTGATGAAAATTGACGGGTGAGGATAGGGAGGGGAAGAAAAACCCTTCTGGTTTATACAATACACCCAGCAAAATTAATGTGGTGGAATACTCGTAACTGATAACTGTTAACTGATAACTGCTTACCCAATTCCTTCAATTACAGGATGGAAGAAGAAAGCGAACCCTAAAACAGCGTAGGTTGCCAAAAGTAAAGTTCCTTCCAGCCAGTTCGATTTACCATCAGAACTAATACTGTTTGCAATTAATACTGATGCAGCAACGGCTACTAATTCAAACGGTTGGAAATCTAAGTCCATTGGTTGCCCCATAAACTTCCCAACTATCACTAAAATTGGAGCAACGAATAAAGCTATCTGCATGGTAGAACCAACTGCCACAGAAACCGATAAATCCATTTTATTTTTCATTGCTACGGTAACTGCTGTAGCATGTTCTGCGGCATTACCAATAATGGGTACTACTACTACCCCAGTAAATAGTGCTGTTAAACCGAGTTCTGAGGTTGCAACTTCTAAAGAATCCACTAACAATTCTGACTCGAAGGATACGCACAAAGTACATGCAAGCAAAATTCCAACCCATAACCATAAATTTGGCTGATTGTGAGGGGTTTCCATTGCTTCTGTTTCTGCCACACCTACATCAAATAAGTAGGAGTGAGTTTTCATTGAAAATAACAAAGTCAATAAATAAACAATTATTAAAACTACAGCAACAGCAAGAGAAAGATTTTGCAAAGTAGTTTCGGTAATTCCTTCTGAAGTATAGTTCACCGCCGTTGGTACCAAAATAGCAATCACTGCCAAGTTCATCGCCGCTGCATTCATTCGCGCTACTAATGATTGAAATGTTTGTTCTTTGTAGCGAATTCCCCCCAACAACATCGAAAATCCCATGACTAAAAGCAAGTTACCAATAATCGAACCCGTGATACTTGCTTTCACTACGCCTACATACCCAGCCTTGAGAGCAATTAAAGCAATGATTAATTCTGTTGCATTACCAAAGGTAGCATTTAATAATCCCCCCAGAGAAGGTCCTACTACTACGGCAATTTCTTCTGTAGCTGTACCCATCCAAGCCGCTAGAGGTATAATCGCCAATCCAGCGGTTAGGAATATAATTAAATCTCCCCATTCAAGATACTTTGCTCCCAGAGAAACGGGAATAAAAGCTAGCAGAACCAAAAATAAAATCTTTTTTCCAGACATTTGTCACCTGAAGTTGACGTGGGTTATTGAGCGCAAGTCTTATATAATAAGCAAAGAGCCTTATCTCGTATCCAAAGAAGTAGTTATTCTTGGTCACATTTATGCCCAGGATTACAAGACTATTCCTTTGCTTTTTTATTCAAGCATCAATTCCTTGTACTGATTTGAATATATTAAGACTTTACGACCTCACTCCAAGATACTCCAAACCCCATACTTGAGTGGTTCCGAGATTTTACTGTTTTGATTTTTTCTCCGGATATATAAAATAAGATTACGTTTTACGTAGTGTAGGCAATCTTTGTTTTGCAATAAATCAAAAATGCAGATTGTATTATATACTGATTTAGTGACTGTAATTTATTAAAAGAGTATTAAAATTTTCCCACTTATTTTTACAGGAAAATTTTTCTCATGATATTCAGTTAACAACATAACAGCTAATTCTTTGTTATATTTTGTCTGCATGACTCCTTGAAAATTTTATGGCAGGCATTTAGCATAAATTTTGATGTATCTGTCTTTCCGGATAGCGCCCAAACAACCTCAAAATTTAATTATTTTTGTAAAGTTTTCATAACTAATTTCTGAAAATATCGTTACGTAAGAAAACATTTAGGTTTTGTTCGGCGCAATTGCAAGTTTACCTCTAAAAGGAATAACTCTACATGACTTTGAGAGCTGAGTTACCAACTTCTGTTGGTGCAAATTTGATGGAGAATGAAAAAACCGATCCCCGCAATTTAGATCCATTAAAAACCGCTGCGGGAGTCTATGTTACGGTACACGGTCATTTCTATCAGCCACCACGAGAAAACCCTTATTTAAACGCCATTGAGCGTCAGCCGGGAGCAGCACCATTTCACGATTGGAACGAGCGAATTCATCACGAATGTTATCGTCCCAATGCTTTTGCCAGAATCTTAAACGAGCATGGGGAAGTAGTGGGGATCGAGAATAACTTCGAGTATATGAGCTTCAATATCGGACCTACATTGATGTCATGGTTGCAGAATTACGATATTGACGTATATCAGCAAATTATCGAGGCAGATAAGAAAAGTAGCCAGCGTTTGAACGGTCATGGCAATGCCATCGCGCAAGTATACAACCACATTATTATGCCCTTGGCGAACGAGCGCGATAAGTTGACTCAAATTCGCTGGGGTCAAGCAGATTTCCGTTGCCGTTTCGGACGCGATCCCGAGGGTATGTGGTTGGCTGAAGCTGCTGTCGATTATGCAACTTTAGAAGCTTTGGTTTCAGAAGGTATTCGCTTCATTATTCTTGCACCCTCTCAAGCCGAACGTTGTCGTTTGATTCCGACTGCTGACGATCCCGAATCTGAATGGCATGAAGTCGGGGGGAATCAAATCGATCCCACTCGCCCTTATCGCTGTTACTTACCAGAAGATTCAGAAAACAGTAATTCCGAACGTCGATATATTGACATCTTTTTCTACGACGGCCCCATTTCACGGGACATGGGTTTCAGTGATGTAGTTTATAATTCCAGTCACTTTGCCGGACGTATCGGTGCAGCAGTTCGCGGCGATCGCCGTCAATCTCAAGTAATTTCAGTTGCTACAGATGGAGAAACCTTCGGACACCATAAAAAAGGTACTGAAAAAACTCTGGCTTATGCTTTCACTCAAGAATTTCCTAACTGGGGTTGGACGGTAACTAATTTTGCTCACTATCTAAGTTTAAATACTCCCACATGGGAAGTTGAACTAAAACCCGTCACCGCTTGGAGTTGTGCCCACGGGGTTGATAGATGGCAAGACGATTGTGGTTGCGGTGGTGCCCCAGGTTGGCATTTAAAATGGCGCAGACCCCTGCGTGATTCTCTTAACTGGCTGAGGGATCGATTGGTAGAAGTTTATGAGGAGCAAGGTCGTAAATACTTTAGCGATGCTTGGAAAGCGCGGGATGAATATATTGAAGTAGTATTAGATCGGAGTCCTAGCAATATTTCCGGCTTTCTAAATCGTCATCAAAAGCATAAGTTACAAGCATCGGAACAGGTAGACGCTTTACGTTTATTAGAAATGCAGCGTCATTCCTTATTGATGTTTACAAGTTGTGGATGGTTTTTTGAAGAAATTTCCCGTCCCGAAGGAACTCAAATTCTTCGCTACGCAGCCCGTGCTATGGAATTAGCAGCAGAAGTTGCTGGGGTGCAATTAGAAAAAGGTTTTCTAGAGTTATTAGAACAAGCCCCTAGTAATATCGATATTTTTAGAACCGGTGCTGAAGTTTATCGCCAATTAGTTCTACCATCTCAAATTAGCTTCAAACAGGTAGCAGCCCACTACGCCATTACTTCCTTATTTAGCGGACACCAACCATTAGAAAAATGGTCTGGGCTTGGGGAAAAAAAGAATGGTCAAGATTCAATACTCCAGCACAAACAAGTTTATTGCTATACAGCAGATGAATTAGACCATCAGTTACAGCGTTTGGGTTCTATAACTTTAGCTGTAGGACATTTAAAACTAGTGTCCGAAGTTACTTGGGAAAGTCAGCAAATGACCTTTGCCGTATTGCACTTAGGAGGCTGGGATTTCCACTGCTGCATCCAACCATTTGAAGGAAAACGCAGCTACACTCAACTCAAAGAAAAACTATTAAATGCCTTGCAGCAGGGTAGCGCGGCTCATACCATTTTGGTAATGACCCAATTATTTGGTGAAGAATCCTTCAACTTACAAAATCTTTTTGCTGAAGAGCGTCATAGATTAATGCGGTTGTTGACTCAAGAAACCTTAGCAAGAGTAGACCAACTTTATACTCAGACTTATAGAGATAATTACGGAGTGTTAATGGCATTCCACCGAGATGGATTACAAGCACCCAAAGAATTACAAGCAGCCGCAGAAATCGCCTTAGAGTATAGGTGTATGAATACATTGCGTGCTTTAGAGCAAGATATTGACGAAGCACAATTAAGCTGGAATCATCTGGTAGAAATAGAGGCTATTGCCAACGAAGCGAAACATTTACGCTGCAATTTCAATCTTCCTGAAGGCAAGCAGATATTAGAGCGTTTGAGTTTGCGTTTATTATGGCAATTGTTGTACGATGCTACCGAAAGTTTTGAGTTTCAGATACAGCGCTTGGAAAGATTGATTGAAGTAGAAGAGTATTTAAACTTGGGTATTTCTTTAGAACGTTCTCAAGAATTATACTTCAATTGTTTGCAAGCTCGAATACTGCCGAAAACTGTTGCTGAACTTTTGAACGATAACGATAAAAATCAATTGCGCCAACTTTTGAAATTGGGACAAAAGTTAAAAGTTGACGTTAGCTATTGGTTGAGTAAATTGGGTTAAAAAATATGTAGACAACGGTATTTTTTGAATAAAACCCATTATGTAGAGACGTTGCAATGCAACGTCTTTTTTTGTTGCGATTCCATATTAGTTGATGATTCAAGCAAAGCATAGACGAACTGTGAGTTATAAACTAATATCTAATAACAAAGTTACCGTAATCAGATAACGGAGGTAATTCGTTTAAAGAAATATCTCTTATTAGTTCAAGAATAAGATTATAGTTTTGACTCTCTTCATTCACAAGCATCGCTTTAAGTATAGAGCGCGATTCTTGATTCTTCAAAAGACGAATATAAAATAACTGTGTCCAATCAGGAGCTTTCTTAACAAGTTTTTGAGTACCTTTCATTAACGCTTGTATAAGAGTTTTGAAATCAACTGAACCTTCTAAAAAATGAACAAGTCCAAACAATACTTCTTCCTGGGGACTATCATCATCTAATATCATCATTAGTTCAACGATATCTAAATTAGATAATTCTATTTCTGCTAATCTCTCAAGTGCTTCATCAAAATGCAACACATCTTCTCTGGTTTCAAGCTTCGCGGTATTCTTCAACCTATTAATAATGTCTTTCTTGCTCATAAACACCCACAATCCCCAATACCCCCACACATCAAAAAAGCTAAACTATCAATATACCCTCTCCACAAAGAGCCATGACTGTCACAACCACTCAACTGCTCACCCTAGAGGAATTCCTCAAACTCCCACAAACTAAACCAGCAAGCGAATATATAAACGGTGAAATCATCCAAAAACCTATGCAAAAAGGAAGACACAGCCGTTTACAAGGAAAGCTCTGCACTGTAATTAATCAAAAAGTTGAAGACAAAAAAATTGCTTATGCATTTCCCGAATTGCGCTGTACTTTTGGAGGACGTTCTATAATACCAGATATAGCAGTATTCAAATGGGCTAACATAGCTTTTACTATTGATGGTGACGTTCCCGACAACTTTGAAAATCCACCAGATTGGACAATCGAGATTCTTTCACCAGAGCAAAAACCGAATAAAGTAATCGGTAATATTCTTCATTGTTTGCAATATGGTACTCGTTTGGGGTGGTTTCTCGATCCGGATGACTCAAGTATTCTAGTATTTGAACCAGGAAAACAGCCCGTGTTGTTTCAGGGAGAAGATATTTTACCAGTACTACCAGAAATTGAATTAACACTAACTCCCAATCAAGTTTTTGGATGGTTACAAATGAGTGGAAGTTAAAATAGCAAAATAAAATAGCAAAATTAATATAGTTAAACTAAAAGAAGCTTCTTGCTCAAACAACCCTAACTTGAAGTATCTGTACCACCTGTTGATTGTTATCAATATTTTTGATTCGATAGGTGGTAATTATGCTGGAGGTTCTACAACTAAAGGAGCATTTTCTTCAAATCTAAATTTCGAGCTTTTAATGTAATCTTCATTCATTTCAACAGCTAACCATTGTCTTTGTAATGTTTCTGCAATCCTACCTGTCATATTAGAACCGGCGAAAGGGTCTAATACTATATCACCTGGCTCTGTACAAAGATTTATAATAAACTCTGGTAAGGCTTGAGGAAATCGCGCTGGATGTGGTTTAAAACCTTCTTCTTTACATCGGCGTTGATAATAATCGTTAGAAGCAGTATTAGAAGCAGAAATAACATTTACAGATTGTACGAAATCTTCAGCTATGATTTCTTGTAAAACTGTAGGTTGCCCTATGTCTTCTTTATCTTCGTTGCAACGCCCATCAATAATATTAGGAGGAATAGCTCCGCCTTTATCTTTGCCAAATTTATTAGAAATATCATGACCAGATGGTCTAACTTTAGGTTTATAGCCTTTCTTAAGAAGATTTTTCATTGCTTGACTATAAGGCTTTAGAACCCTTCTATTATTAGCTTTAGGATGAGCTTCCTTTGAAAGCCACCAAACCGTATTAACGGAATCTTTTACTCTTTCTCTACGAATTGTTACCCATTCAGCCGGTGTCGGAAGTTTTGCTGGATTATACCAATATAATTCTTGTGCCAAATGAAATCCTATTCCACCTTTTTGTTGTGATTTGCACAAGGAAATAACTAGTTCAAAGTGGTAAAGTGAACGCACAGGCATTCCTTTTATCCAACTACCACCAATATCAATAACTAGCGAACCTGTTGGTTTCAAAATACGGTGAAATTGTATTGCAAAATCATTAAACCATTCTACATATTCTTCAGCATCTACGTTTCCATATTCTTTTTTACGAACTAGTGCAAATGGTGGAGAAGTACAAATTAAGTCAATACTTTCTGATGGAATATTTGCAATTAATTCTAAACTATTGCCTAAATACGCAGCGCCGAATTTTGTTTCGTAGTATGGTTTACAATTAAATTTCATATTTGTCAGTATTTTTGTACTGTTTATCTTGACAGTATTATTAATCAAAACATAATTTTTCTAATTTTTAGCGATTTAATTAAGCAATGTTATTCTCAAACTACAATCCCAAATCCACCCCCACCCGATGAGCGCAAGCAAACCCGGAAAACGCTACCGCATTCAATCCTTGCCCAGGGAAAGTACTATCTCCCACTACATATAATCCCTCAATCGCTGTCCGATTAAATGGCATTCCTAACAATCCCCACAATTTCTTCCTCGGAATTGGACCATATGTACCATCAACTCTTCCCAAAAATCGACGATGGGTTTTTGGTGTTCCCGCTTCTAGATAATCTAAGTTGGCATTTATTCCGGGAAATATTTTTTCTAATTTATCTAAAATACGATTAGCTGTAGCTTCTTTCTTGGCTTCGTATTCTTTATCAGATAAACCTTGCCATTCATCAATCCAGTTTGTAACGAACGCATGAATGATATGATATCCCTGGGGAGCTAATTCTGGATCGAGTAGCGTCGGAATCGAAACGAAAATCGTCCCTTCTGAATCCATCATCTTTTCCCACTCCGACACTAAAATATGATGACACTCTGTTCCCGGAGATAATAATTCTGCTTCTACACCGATATGTAAGCTGAAAAAACTCGGCGACTTTTTGTATCGCAGTTGCCAATTTTTTTCATTAATAGGTATTTCTGCTGGTGGAAGTAGTTTCTCGAATGTATTCCAACGAGTTGCGTTAGAAACGACACGTTTGGCTCTATATTCTTGATTATTTGCCAGTTTTACGCCAACAGCTTTTCCTTTCTCTTTAATAATTCCCGTAACCCTAGCTTGATATTTTATTTCTCCACCTTTTTTGATTAAACCTTCTACCAGCTTTTGAGCAATTTGTCCTACTCCACCTTTAGGATAATTAACTCCACCATAATGTCTGTCAGAAAACACCATACCAGCATTTATCATTGGTGTCATATCCGCAGGTACTACCGACCAGCAATAACATTCTATATCAATAAACTTTAGCAATTCTGGGTCTTTTATATATCTTCGCGCAATATCACCCACGTTTTGCGGTAGGTATTTCGCCAAACCTAAACAAGCCAATGGATGCCTAAAAAACGTCCGCATTAAATAACGGGGTTCTTCTAAAGACAGTAATTCCATTTGATTTAAGCAGTTAAAAACCTTCCAACACTCATCATAAAAGCGACGAATTCCTTTACTTTCGTGAGGAAAATATGTAATTAAATTTTGTAAAAAATCTTCATAATTTCGTTCGACTTTTAAATCTAACGAATTAGGTAAATGATAGTGAATTTGTACGTTATCGGGAATAGTTTCCAAGCTAACATCTACCGATGATAGGGCACGAGTAAGTAAATTAGTCGTTCCTTTATCCCCAAATCCAAAAATCATCGAAGCCCCAACATCAAAACGATAGCCCTGCCTTTCAAAATAACCAGAACTACCACCCGGAATAGTATATCCCTCTAAAACTAGTACCTTCGCACCCTTAGTCACTAATTGAGTCGCAGTTACTAAACCACCAATACCAGACCCAATTACAATCACATCATGCATAATTCGTAATAAATCTTAGGCTTTTATATTTAGGTTAAAGGTTAAAGGTCAAAGCTTAAAGGTTAAAGGTCAAAGCTTAAATAAGTATGACTCTTAATTCTTAGCTTATTCTGCCATGCCCATTCCTAATTCCTAAAACAAAAAAAGAGGGACGAGTCCGCAGCTGCCGACCAATCCCGTCTGCCGTTCCTTAAAGAGAGGAGAACACTGAAAATTAATATACCGTTGATTGAGAATAAATGTCAACTAGTAATAAAAAATATTCTCAATAATTTTTTTTATTATCTTTTGCAGGATTGAAATTAGCACTCAAGTATTAACCTTGGTCGTTAGTCACCAAAGAAGAAAGAGTATTATGATATTTCAGTTGTTATACCTTATATATTGAAGCGATAGTATATATATTATGACGCTACAACTACGCGTTTATGTTCCACCTCATCCTTTAATCAAGCACTGGCTAGCGGTTGCTCGCGATGCTGGTACACCTTCTGTATTGTTCCGTTCGGCAATGACAGAATTGGGACGTTGGTTAACTTATGAAGCTGCTAGGGAATGGTTGCCAACTCTGGAGACAACAGTTCAAACACCATTAGAAGTTTGTCCTGCAACATTAATTAACCCAGAAGTTCCTGTAGCAGTGGTACCAATTTTGCGAGCCGGTTTAGGATTGTTGGAAGGAGCGCAAACTTTGCTTCCTTTGGCATCTATTTATCATTTAGGTTTAGTCAGAAACGAAGAAACTTTGCAGCCAGAATGTTATCTCAATAAGCTGCCAGAGAAAATTGATCCCCAAACCAGAGTGTTAATAACCGACCCCATGCTGGCTACAGGAGGTTCTATAATGGCTGCTATGTCAGAATTAACTCAACGAGGTGCCGACCCCGCTTTAACGCGGATTGTCTGCGTAGTAGCATCACCTCCTGCCCTGCAACAGTTGAGTGCAGCTTATCCGAGTTTAAATATCTACGCTGCAACAATTGACGAAAAGCTCAACGAGCAAGGATTTATAGTGCCGGGATTGGGAGATGCAGGCGATCGCATTTTCGGGACTTAATTTCGGGACTTAAGTAAAGGTAGTAGAAAAAAGCAGTTAGGAAGCGGGGATTGACTGTGATGATTAAAGTAGGAAGTAGCGAGAATTAAAGGTAGGAAACATATGAGTCAACGGGATGGTTTTGCAGGCGGTTTTTTGGCTGGAGCGATTTTCGGCAGCGTTATTGGTGGTGTTATCGGCACGCTTGTAGCTCAGAGACGTGATGCCGAAGAATTGGCTGAAGATGAAAGAGAACACTCTGCATCGGGCAAAGGAAATTCAAACTCTAATAAATCTAGACAACGGCAGATGCAAGGCTCGGCATCTTCGGGAGTAGAAATGGAAATAGCCCGACGTTCCTTAGAAGACAAAATTGCCCAGTTAAACGCCACAATAGATGAAGTACGCGATCAGTTGGGTAATGTAAACCAGAATTCTAACGGAGTCAACGAATTTTCCTCTCGTAGCGAGGAATTACAATCTTAATTAAATATTGAGAATTTGAGCGGAAGTAAAGCGATAAATTGTTTTATAGCCGCTCAAAAAGCGCAATGTTACTTAATGCAGAAAATAAAAAAAGATGAATACCGAAACTATTGCCTCGGCATCTTGCTACCAGCTAAATTAAAATCGATAATAAGACGGCTTTTCACCAAAACTCAAAAAACACGAAATATTTATGAATTTGCTGATTCAGACACTACTCACATTTACCCAGATTTACAGCTTTTTGCTAATTGGTCGGGTTTTGCTAACTTGGTTCCCACAGATTGACTGGTACAATCAACCATTCGCAGCCCTTAGCCAGGTAACTGACCCTTATCTTAATCTTTTCCGTAACATAATTCCCCCCTTGGGAGGAATTGATTTATCTCCAATTCTGGCTTTTCTAGCCCTCAACATAATCAGCGGACTGTTAGCAAATTTAGCTGGTCCTATGGCTTCAAGTTTCTAATCATTGAGTTCATCCGCATGAAGTATGAAATTTGAAATCTGAATTTCTTTTATTTAGTGTAGTTAATCATCAGTTATCTAAAATACAAATATTTGTTAACCACGATAACTGATGAGTTATTAGACCAGTAAACAATTGGTATTATTTTTCCACTTGATAGTTTATTCTTGTTTAATCTTTAGTAGCGAACTTTAGAAGTAAATCCCGATGCTTTGAACTGCTTCAATTGTAAAGGTGTGGGCTGATTTGCAGGAACAGTAATTCTCATTTCAAAATTCGTTTTTCCTGGTGGCACTTCGCTGATAGAACCGAGTCGAGTCCGATTTTGCATCACAGAATTATTATTAGCATCGTAAATACGTCCAAAAATGTCCGCATCATATACCGTTTTGCTAGTCATGTTTTTGGCAACACCGGTAACTATAAAACATTTTGCAGCCCTGCTGGCACCACCACTAGTAACATTACCTTCAGCTAGTTCCGGCGGACACTCTTGATAAGAGATATTTGATAAAGGAATCGGCGTTGTTGCTAAAGCAGCAGGAGAATAAACCCAAGAAAATATTCCAATAACGCAAGAAATAAAGATAGTTGTCAGCGAACGTAACAGCATAATATACACCGTAAAAATTTTAATTATAGTTGCTTGTTAGTTGTTAATTGAAGCTTTATTACGAAATCAGTGAAATCAGTGCAATCCCTACAATCCGTGTTAAAAAAATAAGATGAGCATAAATAGCCCATCTTACAATTTAATTTTATAAATCTTTACCAAAACGAATCAAAACCAAGATTTACTTAACGCTACCTTCCATTGCAGCAGCATCAATCGGTTTGATAAAGTACAACTTAACAGCTTGCCAACCGTTGGAAAGATAGTAAGGCAGCTTTTGGAAGATTTGTACAAATTTTGGTTTTGTGGAATTTACGATTTCTCTAAGTTTTTCGTTGTTTTTAACGCAAATTTCCAAGCGCTCGTAAAATTCTGGGTTCTTAATATCCAACATTACTGGAAATACCCTTCCAGCAGTGTCGTTGGTTTTTTCAATTACTTCTTTATCGTATTCTCTTGCATTTAAACCAATTGCAGCATAGAAACCATGACGCTGGATATCGTTTAAATACATTGTCGCAAATACTGACAGCAAGAAGAAGCGACACCATAAACGTGCTCTCCAATCGTTTAAGGTTTGAGGTTGCGCTCTCATTACAGCATCAAAGAAGTCACCGTGACGATTTTCATCCTGACACCAATTTTCAAAGAATCGGAAAATTGGATAAATTCTATCTTCGGGATGCTTTTCTAAATGACGGTAAATAGTTATATAACGCCAATAACCAATCTTTTCAGAAAGATATGTCGCGTAAAAGATGAATTTCGGTTTAAAGAACGTGTAGCTACGACTTTTGGTTAAAAATCCTAAATCCAGCGACAGATTGAAATCTGACATTGCCTTATTTAAGAAACCAGCATGACGTGCTTCATCTCGCGACATCAAGTTAAAGCCTTCAGCTAAAACTGGGTTTTTACCTTTGAGACGGCGACCTAATTCTTTATAGAGTAAAAAGCCAGAGAATTCAGCAGTACAGGAACGTTCTAAAAACTCAATAAACAACTGGCGAGTTTCCCCATCAATATGTTCCCAGGATTGCTCAAATTCCTCATCTCGAACAAAATGATGGCGGTTGTAATCAGCACGAAATTCTTCGATGATGGCTTGTAACTCGTCTTCATTAACCGAGATGTCCATCTTAGCCATCTCATCAAAGTCAGTGGTGTAAAACCGGGGTGTCAGCAGAGTTTCCTTCGCTGGGACTTTAACACCCGGACGTATTTCTTCAAAGCCTGGTTTTTGTAGGGAATCTACCATGTCCTAATTCTTAGTAAATGTCGGGTTTTTGACACTCCCCATGTTAAAAAGGGATTCTTAGTTCACCGGGTAGAAAAAGATTTACCCTCACTAAGCATCTTCACCGTATGCCCTACGGCTGCAAGTCCTCTAATTAGAACTAAGTAGACATTGTTTTGATGTCTAAACGGGGCACATTGCCACGCTTAAAATTAAGATACAAAAATATTGCGTTTGAGTATAAATATCAGTTTACCAAGGAGTTTGGTAGTAATTACCAGGTAAAACATTAAGAGTTGCAACAATGAGAAAAACAGAAGTAGGGAGATGAGGAAAAATATTTTCCTAATTTATAGCTGTTTGCTGCTAATTGTTCGCTGTTCGCTGTTCGCTGTTAATTGCCGACTGTTAAGCTGTTACCCATTTAAGTCCTGTGTATATTACTAGCCAGGTTTTCGGCTCGCACTACGAAATATCAAGATTTTGACATTGATTCAATGTCCCCTGCACATCAGGTTAACTGTTCACTGTTCACTGTTCACTGTTCACTGTTCACTGTTCACTGTTAACTGTTCACTGTTCACTGTTCACTGTTCACTGTTCACTGTTCACTGTTCACTGTTCACTGTTCACTGTTCCCTGCTAACTGCTAACTGCTCTCTGTTAACTTAAAATTAGCCGGATTTCCAGTCTTG
Source organism: Cyanobacteria bacterium J06633_8 (assembly GCA_039820645.1). Taxonomy (GTDB): domain Bacteria; phylum Cyanobacteriota; class Cyanobacteriia; order Cyanobacteriales; family Nostocaceae; genus Rivularia. The sequence continues at coordinate 49,797 of JBCBPQ010000015.1, forward strand.
ATGGCTGTAAAACCTAAAGGTAGATAATTCAAAACTTAGTTTTATTTACGAGGGCGATTTATCTATGAGGAACTCAATAATGCACATTTATTCATGCGGTAATCGTTACGATAGTAATTCAGTAATCAACAATAAATATATTTGTGACCTGGTAGGAGACTTTTATTGAGTGATTGTGATCATAGATAAATACTTTATTATAACCGCATAATTAATTAAATCAAAACGTAGCAAGATATAAAAAGTTTACATTAAAATTGAATTGTTAATATAGACAATTATTAATTCACAAAAATTTCAGTTGCCTTAAGCGTTCGGTGGAGTTGAAATCATATGAAGGTTGAAGTTAAAGACAAGCATTACGACAAAGAAAAAGAGCGGATGAAAATATCCTATATGCTCAACGTGTTGGGTTTTTTAGGATTTACTGGTGGACTGCATCGTTTGTATAACGGTAAAGTCGCTACAGGTTTGCTATGGATGTTTACCCTCGGCTTGTTCGGTTTAGGGCAATTTGTGGATTTATTTCTCATTCCTAATATGGTAGAAGAAAGAGAAATAAAATTAAGACTGAAAGCTGGTTTATCACCTTTCGGTGTTGCACAAACTCCTCAAGCTATAGCATCGGAAATTTATCAATCCCCTCAAGAAACTTTGATGGTAGAGTTACTCAAAGCTGCTGAAAATCGTGGTGGTAAACTTAGCGTTACTCAAGGAGTTCTTGACACTGGCGCAAAATTTTCACAAGTAGAAGCTACTTTGCAAGAAATGCATAAATCTGGTTATGTTGGTATAGGTAACAACCCCAATAATGGAGCCGTTACCTATATTTTTCACGAACTTACTTAGTTTCTTCCCAGCCACTTTTGACCGTTCAAACGCATTATTACTCCAAATACCATTAAATCTAGAGTAATTTTACGTTCGTCAATTAAAAATGATTCTAGAGTGCTGGGGCTTTTCCCTTCATTACAAGAAAATGCTTTTTTCCCTTTAATATCTTCATCTGGAAAATATACGTTAAATTGACGCGTGCCATTTCCGAAGCTACCTAAAACCTGCCAGCACTCCCCGGCTGTTTCATATCCAGGAATGGGAAGTTTCTGCTTGGTAAAATCCAACTGCAAATCTTCCACCCCTTCCGAAGCGATAGCTTTTGTAAGCGCAGGTACATAATGCTCTCGCATAAACTCCTCAAACGGCTTATTTTCAACCGCTGGGGGTTTTTCTTTTTTCTTGGCTGCGGGCTTCTTATCACCTGCGGGTTTAGCAGCAGCTTTAGGCTTATCTTCCGATGCTGCTTCGTTTTTATTCGTTTCTTCTGCCATTTCTCGGGTTAACCCTTCTGCTTGGAATCACTTTTCATTTTACATATGATGCGGAATTAGGAATGGGGAATTGGTAATTGGTAATTGGGCATTGGGCATTGGGCATTGGGCATTGGGTATTGAGGAGAGAGGGGAGAGCAGGAAGATTATTAAAGTAGCGATTAACAAGTAGCGAGTAGCGAGTTTATTTAATAACTACTTAATTCCCAACTTCTAACTGCTCAGTGGTTACTGGTCACTGTTCACTGTTCACTGTTCACTGTTCACTGTTCACTGCTGACTGAAAAAGATGAATTTAAATATAGTAGAAGAAAGTTTACAGATAGAATTTACTTTAAAAGAGCAGTTCTTAGCTGTACGATTGAAAAAATTATGGGAAATTCCTTTATCCCATATCCAAAAAGTTACAACAATAGCACCTCAAACAACTTGGAAAGAATTACGCTCCCCCGGTACAGCCCTTCCAGGATTAGTTAGAGCCGGAACTTATTACAGTCAAAGAGGAAAAGAATTCTGGCTAGTAAATTATCGAAAAAACAATTATTTAACTATAGAGTTGCAAAATGAAAACTATAAAAGGATTGTTATGACAGTTGATAATAACGAATTTTGGCAACAAAGACTGGTGGAGAGAATAGGGAATGAGCATGGGGCATAGGAGAATTTTGATTAACTCCGTGCCTCCGCGCCTCCCAACTAACAACTAACAACTAACAACTAACAACTAACAACTAACAACTAACAACTAACAACTAACAACTAAAAAGTAAAAGTTGTACGCAATAAACCTACTGTGGTTGTATCGTTGCGGTCATCTCCCTCTGGATTAAATAACACAAATGCACCAGGGGTAATGCTGAGATTATCGTTGACTTTAAATTTGTAATAAGCCTCCAAATGGTAGGGAGTCTGGCGTTCAACACCTTCAGTGGCTAAGTTCCCATCACCATCGGCTTCTGTACGGTATAAAGGTTGACCGAACAGTATCCCGGCGGTATTGCCTTTTTTAATAATATCTTGGAAGTGTAAGCCCACCATCCAACTGGTGAAAGTAGTGGAAGCATCCACCCGAGATGAGGAATCATCGACGAAAATTGCTGCTCCGTAACCTGATAGGGCAATATTTGGAGAAAAGCGCCAATTAAGGGTACCACCGACAGAGTTGAGTTTTACTGGAATCCCCAAATTTCCATCTGCTAACCCTAAAGCATTAGTATCGGCACTCACCAATCCCGTACCCAAAATATTGATTTCGTGGTAGCTGTTGGCATAGTTCAAACCAACATCCAATGACTTGCTGGGTTTGAATGTGAGTTGGGCTGCGGCAACGGTACTACCACCAAATAAACCCGAGCCTAAAGGTGTACCAGAAACTCCGGGAAGAATATCTTCATCAGTTTCGGGAATGTTGGCATTGACGCTAGCGTAGAGAGCGCGAAAATCTAAGCTTTTGGATGGAGCAAAGATAAAACCTGCTGCGGATGCTAAGCCCGAGCCGGAAGTACCACCGGAAACCCGCACTACGGGATTTAAGCCAGCAAAGCGGGAAACTGCTTCCTGCCCTTCTCCTGCGAAGGGAGTAATTGTAGGGAAAGCATCGGAAACTTCGGCAGCAGTACCAGCAAATAAAGTTAATTTATCGGCTACGGGGAAGATGTACAGAAGTTTGTACAGTTCCACATCATTAGCACCTCTAGAAGATAAATCTTTGGGATCGAAGCCGGGAAATTGGGGTTCAATACCAGTGCGGGCACTACTTGCAGCCAAGTTTACTCCCGGTGCTGTCAATCCCAATCCTTGTTGCAGACTACCACTACCATCAGCAGCACCACCGAAATTATGAGCTTGCAAACCAGTAATTAATAAGTCTTTGCCAGTAAAACTGGTATTCAAGTTCAACCGTACTCGATTCGTCAGGATAATATTAGGAGCGTCACTATCGGGAGCGCCACCAGTTGCACCAATAGCAGCAAAAATGACCTCTCCTTGGAGTTTGGTGGTAGTGGAAAATTGTGAAGCTTCTAATTCGGCACTGCGAGCTTCCAGAGTATCTACACGTCCCCGTAAAGTTGCCAATTCAGCTTTAAATTCTTCCTGAAGTCTTTGCAGAGCAAGTAAATCTTCTTTCCCCAAATCCACAGATGCCCTAGCAATCAACTCATTAACGCGATCTAAACAGGCATTTAAACCAGCCGCAAATTCATATCTAGTCATTGCCCGATTGCCCCTATAGTCCCCCGAAGGGTATCCCGCAATACAACCATACCGTTCTACTAAGGATTGCAAAGCTTGAAAAGCCCAATCTGTTGTCTGTACGTCGGATAGTTGGGAAACCGATGTAACTTGCCCCGTCGATGTTGCTGGTTGTTGGTTTTGGGTAGTCTGGGCAATTAGAGTTGCGTTTTTATTTAGTTGTTTATTTGGTTGAGAGATAGGCTTTCTTCGTCTTGCTTCCCTAATCGCATTTTCTTTTTTCCCCAAAGCCGCTATTTCGTTTGTTGTCAAAATGCCATACTCTCTCAAGGAGTGGCTGTCACCATGAAAGTTCAGTTGATTATCTACTTTTTCGCTAATAACTGTGTTTGTAGATGGAAAACTTTCCTGGGATGATACTTCTGAAGTTAGTAATTTTTCACTGCTATTTATTGCTTGGCTGTTTGCGATTTTTTCCACAGCTAATGCTTTTAACGGCAAGAATCCGGCGAGTAAGTACAGCAAACTTACCCCACTAGCAGAAATTAGTAGATTTCGTTTCATTGGAACTCCTCACAACTGTAAAAAAGAAGATGAAATATTCTATTGGGTTACAATTTCCGTCACAATTCCTCTATAAAAAAATGGACAGGGGCACCCCCAGCAGGCTTTAAAACAAGATGATTTAGTAATTCCAAGAATTTATTAAACCTCGATATCTACCTTTGAAAAGTCCGACTTGAGCTTATAAAAATTTTGGGATTGCTCTATTTCATCCAACATATTTAATCAGAGGCAATAGAATTGTCACAAAAAAACATAGGAGGGGCAACTTGACACTCCCCATGCATTTATGGATAGAGATTCTAGTATCACCGCCGTAGTAATCTTCCTATATTTCCGACTCAAAAAAAAGGGTAGACGCTTACCCCCACCCCGTAAAAAATTTATCAAAAACTATCAATCATTGATAATTGGTAACTGTTAACTGCTAACTGCTCTATTTCATCCAACATATTCAGGACTTACGCAATTGTCATAATATCCGGCTGGTGCGTGACACTGAATAACTTATTTCTACGTTCAAAATTAATCAAAGTGTCACAGCACCCTACGATAAAATGTGCCGGTTGCGTAAGTCCAAAATATTTAATCAGAGGCAATAGAATTGGCACAAAAAAAGGTAGACGCTTACGCCCACCCTGTAAAAAATTTATCAAAAACTATCAATAATTGATAATTGATAATTGGTAACTGTTAATTGTTAACTGTTCACTGTTCACTGCTCACTGTTAACTGTTCACTGTTAACTGCTCACTGTTCACTGTTCACTGTTAACTGTTCACTGTTCACTGTTAACTGTTCACTGTTAACTGTTACCCGCCAGCTACAGCAGGCACAATACTAACTTCATCACCATCTTTTAAAGGTGTTGCTGCACCATCTAAGAAGCGGATATCTTCGCTATTTACATAGAAATTTAAAAAACGACGCAGTTTACCAGATTCTTCATCGCACAAACGTGCTTTAATACCAGGACAAGCTGTTTCTAAAGAATCGAGCAATTCCTTAATAGTGCTACCTTTACACTCTAAAGTTGCTTGATTATTAGTAAATTTTTGAAGTGCTGTGGGAACGAGAACTTTTACAGACATATCTTTGAAAATTTGAAATAGAAATGGGAATTGGGCATTGGGCATGGGGCATTGGGTAAATAAGGAGAAAAGGAAACAAAGTAGATAATTTTCACCTTTAACCTTTGCCTTAATAACTCCTCACATCCTGAGCTATCAACCTTTAACCTTTAACCTTTGGACTTTTGACCTTTTTTAAACTAATACTTGCTGCCATTCTAGACGTTCCAAAGTGCGAGAACGTTCTAGGGCTGATTCAAAACTATCGAGTTTTGCGTCAATTGTCAAAGGTTCGCCGATGCAGCCCTGTACTGCTTCTTGGGTTTTTAAGCCGTTGCCGGTAATGTAAACAACTGTGGTTTCTTCAGGATCGATTTTTCCTGCTTCCACCAGTTTCTTTAATACTGCGATTGTTGTACCACCAGCAGTTTCTGTAAATATACCTTCGGTTTCTGCAAGCAGTTTCATGCCTTCGATAATTTCTGTATCGTTGACTGATTCTATATTACCGTTGGTTTTGTTGGCAATTTCTACGGCATAAATCCCATCTGCTGGGTTTCCGATGGCAATGGATTTTGCTATGGTATTGGGCTTTTCTGGCTGAATGAAGTCACGCCCTTCTTTAAATGCTTTAGCGATGGGGGAACATCCTTCGGCTTGTGCGCCGCTGAATCTAACCTTTTTATCTTTTACTAAACCAACTTCTTTAAATTCGTTAAATCCTTTATAAATTTTGCCAAACAACGAACCACTTGCCAAAGGAGCCACAATATGGTCTGGTAATTCCCAACCTAATTGTTCTGCAACTTCAAAACCTAATGTTTTGGAACCTTCGGAATAATAAGGACGTAAATTAATATTCACAAATCCCCAACCGTGGGTGTTGGCAACTTCCGAACACAAACGGTTAACTTGGTCGTAATTACCCTTAACTGCCATTAAAGTCGGACTATAAATAAGACTTCCTAAAATTTTACCGGCTTCTAAATCTGCGGGTATAAACACGCAACAATCTAAACCTGCATGAGCCGCGATCGCAGCAGTAGAATTTGCCAAGTTTCCAGTACTGGCGCAGGATACTGTAGTAAAGCCTAATTCCTTAGCGCGAGTCAAAGCTACTGATACCACCCTATCTTTGAAGCTGAGGGTGGGCATATTAACCGCATCATTTTTTATATATAGTTTCTTTAAACCCAAGCGACGCGCTAAACGGTGCGAGCGTAACAAAGGAGTCATGCCAGTACCAACATCAATGGGGTTTTCGCTAGTTACAGGCAAAAATTGACGATAGCGCCATATAGAATTGGGACCAGCTTCAATAGTTTGGCGAGTTACGGTTTGACGCAATTTGCTGTAGTCATACCTTACCTCCAAAGGGCCAAAACACAAATCACATACATTTTTTGCTTCAAGTTCGTACTCTGCACCGCATTCTTTACATTTCAAAGTATGAAAGGCATGAGTATGAGTTTGGTTTTGGATGTTGGTTGCTGCTTGCATTTGGTATTACTCCCTTTATCGAACCTTTAACTGTCAACTGTCGGCTGATACTAACATGCCTCAAATACCGAGTCAAACAATCCCGATTTTTTTTGTCGGGTTTAAACAATCAAGACGTTACTAGGTTTTTACCGTGCTGTTAAACGGTGGGACATTTTATTTCTTGGATTTCCCTTAGTACTCGAACAAGGCCTGCATTGCTTGGTAGGGATAAGCAGGGGGAGCAGGGTTCGCTTCAGAAGCAGCGAAAAGTGCGGTCTTGGGGTCTCCCCAAATGGAGCAACTTTTCAAGAGGGGGGAGAAAAGATTTTTCATCGATGAAGGTAAACCCCGCAAAGATTACTTTGCAGATTACTAGATAACTGCTTCTATAAAAATTTGAAGTTCCTATATTTTCGATCTGGTTTGTTTAACATATTATCACTTATAAAGTTGTGATATAAGTGTGACATTCTGTAAGTAGAATAACTAAATAGGCTGGTTTGTGTTAATACATAAATTAATCAGGATATTTTCTTTAATCTGCTAAAAATTACATAGATATACTGAAGATATATTAAGTATTTAAATTTAAGATTTATCTGTAACTAAAAATACTTTTGATGTTTTGGAAGCGCAGTAATACCTAAAAGACTCAATTTCTAAAACAAAAAATTAGCATCCAGACATCAGGGATTATTTCAACTACCAACAAAGAAATATCAGAAATAATTGATTAGGGTTATACTGCAAGCTGAATTCCAAAATTGAGAAAGTTGTCAGCAATTCTATAAAGAATTGCAAAAAAAGCCTACGTACAAGCACGCAGGCGTAAAAGTCATAATTTGTTATTAAATCTAAAATGTCACAGAAAAAGAAAATTGTCAAAAAAGGACAGGTATACCGTTCTTTGGTAGCCGCTGCATTGATTGCTAACGGTGTATTTCAATTTATCGCTCCTGTATTAGCTCAAGCCACAACAGCGGGTGGGGAAATCAAGAACAGTGCGACTGCAACTTACGAAGATCCTAATAATCCCAACACACCAATTAACACTACATCTAATGAAGTTGTTGTTCAGGTTGCGGAAGTTGCAGGTGTCACCGTTACAGCTGCTGGTACTACACCGATAACTGATACAGATGGAGACGGTGCTGCTGATGCTGGAGATAAATTCTACTTTAACTACACCGTTACTAACGTAGGTAATGACCCCACAAAGTTCAGAATTCCGAACTTAGCTACCACAACAGGTCCAGCTTCAGTTAGTGGTAATTTGGAATTCAGTCCCGATGGTGGTACTACATGGACACCAATTACAACAACTGAGATCGAAACAGGTTCAATCCCAGTTAACGGTACGGTACAAGTTCGTGTTCCTGTTGAAGTTGCTGCTGGAGCTACAGCAGGTACTCCTATTACAGTTCAGTTAGGTGATACTCCTGCTGATGACCAAAACCAACTACGGGATCCAAATGGTGGTGACGTTTACACCGTAGATAACCCGGATAATACTGGTGCTGCTACTGACGTTGCTGGTGAAGTAAATGGAAATCCAGTTAACGGAACTCGTGAAGCTAGTGCGACTCAACAAATTACTGTTGATGAAGCTCTAAAAACCTATGCTCTAGCGAAGGTACTTAAAGAGCGTAGTGCCTACAGTAATTCCGGAACTCTAACTGATATTACTGACGATACCTTGACCTACGACCTTAGTGTTGAAGTTGAGCAAAATGACCCCACAGGAAATGGAATTAATCCAGCACCCTTAGTTGGTACACCTATCGGCTTAGATGGTTCCCAGCAAACACGCATCTTGATATCTGATGCAATTCCTGCTGGTACAGATTTAGCGAGCGTTATCACACCTCCTGGTTGGAAAGCTGTATATACTGATACTGCTATTGCTGCCAACGCTAACGATGCAGCTACACAATGGAAAACATACGATACAACTCCACCGACAAATTTAGCAAACGTAACCCGCATCGGTTTTGTTAACGATCCAACAGTTGTTACTTCTGTAAACCCCGGTCAAATGGTTACAGGTTTCAAAGTTAATCTAACTGTTGAGGCAGGAGCAGCTGCACCATTAACTGTAAACAATATTGCTCAGTTATTTGGTAGTACTCCTGATGGTGATAATGACCCCAATACCAATAATCCCCCAGTAATTGATGAATCTGGTGATAACATGCCCAGTAACTTTACTGAGAATCCTACTGGTCCTGCCACACCACCAGCTGGAACCGATACAACAGGTCCTGGTGGTAATCCTGATGGCGTTCCCGATGCTCCACCGACTGTAGGTACTGGTATTCCTAACCCAGCCACCGATGGAGTTGACTCTGGTAACAACAACACAGGTACGGGGGAAAATGGTGAAGTTAACCAGTTTATAATTGACCCAACTGCAAATGAACTAGTGAATGGACCTGACGGAGACGCAGATGCTATTGGTCCCACAGATAATAATGATGACTTCACGAACAAGTCTTCCTTAGTACCTCCTGGTCTAGCTCCAGATGCAGGTACTACTATCGACCCATCACCCGTACCTTTCACTAACACCGTTTCTAATGGTGGTGCTGCTCCTGCTGATATTTCCTTGATTCCTACTCCACTTACCGATCCTACAGATTTACCTAATGGTACTACGGTAACTGTTAGTTATGGATCTGATTCAGCGGTTTACACATACGATCAGGCGACAAATACATTTACTAGTACCGACCCTGTTATTACTGTTCCTGCTGTAGCTCCAGGTGCTGAAGTCAACTACGGTGTTGAAGTCAATCTACCTACTGGAACTCCTTTATCTACTGACTTAGCAGTTCCCGCAGATCCAACTCAAGGTTACGTTGGTGGTTTCCCTGTTCCCATCACTTCCTTCATCGATCAAGGAACGGCTGGTTTAGACCCTACTGATGTTCAGAATACTACTATTGACCGAGTATATACCGGTTACTTGAGACTAGATAAAGAAACTAGAATTCTCAAAGGTGATGGACCAGATCCACTTAATGATGATGGTACATTCAGCAAGGGTCCGAAAACACCTTCCAAGGGTAATATTATTGAGTATCGGACTACCTATACCAACATCTCCGAAGCTCAATCTGGAACTGGTAACGTTACTTTAGATGCCGATAAGGTAGTAATCAAAGAAGATGGTGTTGGTGGAGATACTAATGGTGGTAGCGCTGCTGCTAACAACTGGGCTTTAGATACCGATGGTGATAATATCATCGACACCAGTAACGTAGTTGGAACTGCCGGAGATTCTAATGGTTCCAACATGATGTTCTACAGTGGCAACCCTGCAACAACAGTTGCGGGTGACCAAACTGGTACAGATGCGAACACTGATGTTACCAAGTATGTTAACGAAGTAACAAATCCTGTTGCACCAGGAACAAATGGAGAATTCACCTTCCAACGTAAGGTTAACTAATTTTCCTCCCTTTTAGAGATGTTGCAATCCAACATCTCTATTCTTCTCTTACACCTCAAGTATAAATTGGGTTTTTGTGACTTGATTCACTCAAAAATTTGAAATATCAGGAGCAGAAACTCAATTTTTCTTCTGGAATTGATATAAAAGTATTTTCTTTACCCATTGTTGGTTTTATTTGTAATTTGCAGAGGTTTCAATCATGAAGATAAAACATTGCTCATTTGCTGGTTTAGGTGCTTTAGCTTTAATTGCAACTATTTCCTTTAGCAGTCCGGCTCCTATTATTGCAAATATATTTAGTGGTGGAACTGCCATCGCGCAAAATGCAAAGAAAGGACAAGTACATTTGACCTTAAGCGCAGAAAAGAAATTTGTTAAGCAAGATGCTGAAGGTAAACAAAAAATCACTTGGACAAATATAAAAAATGGCGATACAGTTCATCCAGGAGATGTACTGCGTTACTCCATCAATGGTGCCAATAATGGGGAAAAAGCAGTTAAAAATCTGAATCTTAATCAAGCTATTCCCAGAGGAATGGTTTATGTCGTCAATTCTGCGACTGTTAATAAAAATATCAATGCACAAATTACTTATAGTATTGACGGTGGTAAGACTTATGTGGCAAATCCCACTGTAAAAGTTAAGTTAGCTAGTGGTGAACTAGAAACTCGTCCGGCACCGGATACTGCTTACACTCACATTCGCTGGAATTTCAAGGATTCTGTTCCTGCGAAATCAGGAGTGGATGGAACTTATCAAGTAAGAGTGCGCTAAAACTATTTTATCTTTTAGGAGCGTAGTATAAGGAAATACTACGTTTCTAGTTCGAGAATGTAAAGGTCAAAATCAATAACCACATAAATAAATTCTCAGATTACCAGATTATATTTAGGAGATATGTTTCGTGCGCCGCCAAAAAAAGCGATACCAGATTTATGGTAGTAGCTGGTTGAAACGAATAGCGGCTACTTTCTTAGCTGCAAGTCTTATTCAAAGTTCAATATCTGCATTCGCTCAAGAAGCTGAACCTCCAGAACTAAAAAACACTGCTAGTTATAGTTATAAAGATAAAGCTAATGGTAGGGATTTTCTAGGACAGGTTAGTAATCAAACAACAGTTACTCCAAATTACTCTAATTCGGGTTCGGGATACGTCGATACTTTTGGGCCTAATTCAGAATTAGTCGATCCTTTTGGACAAATTCTGGGATGTAATAATGAGGAATTAGATGATTATACTGGTTTCACCGTTACTTTATTTAATGTGGATCCTAACGATCCAACTCAGACGGAACCGGGAACGGAGGTTGATTTAAGCCCAACTGATGACGATCCTAGTAACGATATACCCCAAGGTGTACAACCGAATATAACTAATACTAACAATTATCAGTTAACAAATGAAAGAGTTGCAAGTATTGATGGTGTAGAGAGACGGGGTGTTTACAATTTCCTATTTGACGCTGATAAAGGTCAAGTTGATGTAGGGCGCACTTATATTTTAGTTATCAATCCTCCGGAAAATACCAATTTCCCCGAGCGACGAATCAGGTTAGAAATCACAGCTTTGGATGGTAATGTTCTTAGCTATCTTGCTACTGCTGTAGATGGTCAGCCAATTACTATTTTAGCTAATAATGAGAGTGCGGAGCAACTTTCAAATAGTCAGATTTCCGATCGAGCTTTGATTATCCAGGATGCGGAAAGAGAAGGATTAAGTCTAGCGCTACGGTTTAATTTAGGTTTATGTTCTACGGAACAAATTACAATTACTAAAACTGGCGATCGCGCTACTGCTGAACCGGGAGATACGACAATTTATCGTCTCTCTTTAAGAAATACGGGTGATTCTGGTTTAAATGATGTAGTTGTTACGGATCAATTCCCCCTTGGATTTAAATTTTTACCGGAATCGGTTCGTGGTGAAATTGCTGGTGAGGAAGTTACTATAACTAGTGAAACTAATGGTTCTACTGTAACCTTCCGTACTGATGCAACAATTCCACAAGAAGGTGGCGTTCTTAATATTGCTTACGGTGCAACATTAACTCCGGATGCAGTAAGGGGTTCGGGACGCAACTCTGCTAGTGTTTCTGCCGAACGTGTTGATAATGATTTTGCTGTTCAAGATGGTCCGGCGACACATTTGTTAAAAATTAGACCTGGTATTACTTCTGATTGCGGTACTATTATCGGTCGTGTTTTTGTAGATAAAAACTTTGACGGCGAACAACAAGCAGGAGAACCTGGAGTTCCTAATGCGGTAATTTTCCTAGAGAATGGCAACCGTATTACTACGGATGCAGATGGTTTATATTCAGTCAAGAATGTATTGCCCGGTAAACATACAGGCGTTCTGGATTTACAGAGTTTACCTGATTATACTTTAGCACCGAATGTCAAATTTAAAGAACGGAACAGCCAATCACGGTTAGTAAATTTAGAACCTGGTGGAATGGTAAGAATGAACTTCGCAGTCACTCCAAGTTTTGCGGAGGAGGTAAAGAAATGAAAAGACAATTAAGCCATGTAAATATTTTCAATTTAAAGTTAATAGGTGCGATGGCAGGAACTATGAGTGTGGTATTATGCCCATTCGTAGCAAGTGCAGAATCTACCAATAATTTAAAATCTGAAATTAAGAAGCAGAAAAAATCTACAAAATTTGTCGCTACAGAAATCAAAAATCAAAAAGACAATAGTAAATCTGCTCGTTTAAAAAGGATTGTTAAAACTTTTGAGGCAACAAATAAGAATAAGGATTTAATTGCTTTAAAGTCTGTCAAAGATACTAATACAAATTTGTCGGGCAAGTTGAAGCAGTTGGTAGAGGAGCGGGATTATGCTGGAGAATATATATTAGCGGCTTTAAAAGCATCTGAAAGTACTGATGAAAAGTTACCAGCTAGTTTACAAAGGTTGGTTTCGGAGCGAAATCATGCTGCGGAGAATACGCTGATTGCTTTAAAGTCGGCGAAAATTGAACCGGGTAAAGTCTCTTTAGTACAAAAAATAAAATATTCACGCAATCAGGTAATA
>JBCBPQ010000016.1:0-62635 GCA_039820645.1 Cyanobacteria bacterium J06633_8
AACCGCCTCCTGCGGGGTATTTAATCTTGGAGATTGCTCTCTATATTTAAATAATATATGAGTTTAAAAACCGTGTTATCTCTCATATTACGGGGCACTGAATGTCACCCAACCTACAAAAAATAGATTTAAGCAAATGCTTCTTTCGTCGTAATAGATGACACCAGGAAATCTGTCACATGAGAGATAACACGGTTTTTAAACTCATATATTATTTAAATATAGAGAGCAATCTCCAAGATTAAATACCCCGCAGGAGGCGGTTTAAAGAGTGAAACACAAATAGTATTGATAGAAGAGAATCTTCTTTTGATATGATTGACTTGGCAATGTTTGCGAGCAGTAATCCAGACCGGATATTGTCGAAAATGACACAATTGTGTTTTGCAATTCTAGTGTTAATTTGTTAGCTAGAAATTACTGAAGAATTGTTCAAAAACAATAACATATTGAAGTTGACAAATGTGTTTCTGTAAGAATTGCAATGAATTTTATCAGCAGATACATTGATTCAACAAATAAGTTTGAAATGACTGCATATTTGTAATAAAGATTGCTTTGCTTTTATTGGTAAGTGCAATCAAAATTGGCTGCATTTAATTTGAATTATTGAGAATTTCTGACAAACAATACAAAAAATAGGACTAAAACTATGAAATCTGCTATCGTTTCTTTAATTGCTGTGGGTGTTTCTTTGTCTGCTGCTATGGGTATGTCTTCAAGTGCTGTTGCACAAGAAGTTACTAATTTATCTCCTAATACAGAAAGCAAAAAGGTATCTCAAATATTCGGTTCGAGAGAGTCAAAGCGCCCTGGTGATAACTATGTTGGTTTAGGAACGGTTTTAGGAGGAGACACCGATTTTGTTGATGCTGCAATCATCAGTAAAGTTAAAGTTTTTGACTTTGATTCATCTAAAAGTATATCGGTAAGACCTTCCGCTGTTTTTAGCAATGGTGATTTAGATGTACGCATCCCTGCAACTGTTGATATAACTCGGATAAATAGAGACTTAGGAGAATTGAACGGTAGAATGACTCCCTATGCTGGCGGTGGAGTTGCCATTGATTCCGATGGAGATGCAGATTTAATGTTGACTGCTGGAATGGATGTTCAGTTAACTCCTAGAATTACCGGTACAGCAGCAGCAAATGTGCTTTTCTTGGGCGATACCGAATTTGACGCAACTCTTGGTATTGGTTACAACTTCTAATCATTTGTAAATTAGCAGTACATAAACCCGGTTTTTTTGAAAAGCCGGGTTTTTAAGTAGCATAATTACTTTTATGATTATTATTTTTGAAAGTGTTTTTTGTAACTTAGCTTGCTTATTTCTCTAAGTTTTACAACTTCAGATGGAAGGGAGAATCGTGTAAATATAATACACTCAACCAAGAAATGCTGTATTACTAAATTACACATCTTTTTCATGAAAGGCATAAGCGGAAAAAAGGTTCTGGTTACGGGTGCAACTTCGGGAATAGGTCAGTCAATTGCGGTCAGATTTGCCCAAGAAGGTGCAAATGTGGCAATTAACTATCGAAAAAGCCCTGAAGATGCCGAAGGTACCGAAAAATTGATTTACAAAGCCTGTACCAATGCCCGTTGCGGTTGTGATGGTAAAGAAATTTTGGTGCAAGGCGATGTATCAAAAGAAGATGATGTTGTGGAAATGTTTGCCGAAGTTAAAAAGGAATTTGGTGGACTTGATATTTTAATTAATAATGCAGGAATTCAAATACCGGGTGAAGCACACGAAATTCCATTTGAAGAATTTGAAAAAGTAATTGACGTTAATTTGAAGGGTGCTTATTTATGCGCTCGCGAAGCAATTAAAATGTTTCTTGATGGAGGTAACGGTGGAAGCATTATCAACGTTTCTAGCGTTCACCAAATTATACCCAGACCTCAATATATAAGTTATTCAGTTAGTAAAGGCGGGGTGCAAAATCTGACCCGTACTTTAGCTTTAGAATATGCTAGAAGAGGGATTAGAGTCAACGCGATCGCCCCCGGTGCAACTATCACCCCTATTAACGATGCTTGGACGGACGATCCAGATAAGAAGGCTAACGTAGAAAGTCACATACCAATGGGTAGAGCAGGTACTTCCGAAGAAATGGCAGCCGTAACAGCTTTTTTATGTTCCGATGAAGCAGCTTACATCACCGGACAAACATTGTATATTGACGGTGGATTAACCCTTTACCCCGACTTTCTCGAACCTTGGTCAGGACAAGGGTAAAAGTAATTAGGAGTGTACAGACGTAGCACTGCTACGTCTATAGAGTTAGGGTTAAAAGTTAGGAATTAGAAGTTAATAATTAATAACCTATAACCGTTCACTGCTCACTGTTAACTGATAACTGTTCACTGCTCACTGTTAACTGTCATGGTACTGTTCACTGTTCATATGCGAAAATCAATTTACCTAAGTATAGTTTTAAGTAGTTTTATAACTTGTGCTTTAAGTGTTTTTACTCCTAATCGTGCTGTGAGTGCGGAAAGGTTGAAGCTTTCTTTTGGAATAGTTGAAAGGTCGATTTCCGTTGATTCTTTAGAAACTTATGCCAAAACTGGTCAAGTCAATGATGAATTAGCAGCATATTTTAAATATGTTCCGAAAGAAAATAGAGGAGAATTAAGAGAAGCATTGCTTGCTCCCATTCCTTTGGGAGCGGTTGAAGTATCTCAATTTTTATATTCGCCTATTGGTGAGAAACTTTTAGAAACTCTTTCGCAAATAGTTGAAAGCGAATTCCGCAATCGCGGGCAAACAAATCGCAATAAATTTCGTCGCAGTAGTGGATTTTATGGAACCCGTTCGGCATTAATTTTAGCGGCAAGGAAAAAAGATAATTTTAATATTATCAATATATTACGTAAATTCCCTTCTCAAACTATTTCAATCGATTTATTCCGCAGTTTAGAAATTGCATTACGAGCCAGAAATATTGTTAATCGCACTCGAAAAGCAGTTGCATTAATTAATGATAAGTCTTTAGAAAAAGCAAATAATCAAACCGTATCAAATAATATTATTTCAAATATATTAGAAAAAGGAAATTTTACCTACGACAAAGATAGCGTTACTCTCAAAGATTTACGTCGTATTCGCAGTTTTCCCCTAGATATCTACTTACCCAGAACAAACAAACCCAGTCCAATAATTGTAATTTCTCATGGATTAGGTTCCGACCGCACTAGTTTCGCTTATTTAGCTGAATACCTAGCTTCTCGGGGTTTTGTAGTAGCAGTACCAGAACACCCCGGCAGTAATGCTCAACAGTTACAAGCATTATTAGGAGGAATTGCGGGTGAGGTAACTGAACCTAGAGAATTTGTTGACCGACCTTTAGATGTAAAATACGTATTGGATTACCTCGAACGTTTATCAAATTCCGATCCTGCATATAAAGGACGTTTGAATATGGAACAAGTCGGGGTAATTGGGCAATCTTTTGGTGGCTATACAGCTTTAGCATTAGCAGGTGCTGAAATTAATTTCCCACGGTTACAAGAGAATTGTCCGGTTGATAAAAACACTTTAAATGTTTCGCTATTGCTGCAATGTCAAGCATTAAGCTTACGAAAACTTGATTATAAATTGTCAGATTCAAGAGTTAAAGCAGCAGTTGCGATTAATCCAGTTGTCAGCAGCGTTTACGGTAAAGAAAGCTTCAGCAAAATTAATACTCCGGTAATGATTGTAGCAGGAACCGCCGATACAGTTGCCCCTGCATATCCGGAACAGATTATACCTTTTACTTGGTTAACAAACCCAAATAAATATTTAGTCTTAATGAACGGTGGTACCCATTTTTCAGTAATTGCAGAGTCACCTGATTCTTCAATTCCCGTACCATCACAAGTAATTGGTCCTTCTCCTAATTTAGCTCGCGATTATACAAATTATTTAGCTCTCGCAATGTTCAAAACTTATGTGACGAACAACTCAAATTATCAACGTTATTTAAATGCTAATTACATTAATTCTCTTGGTCAAGATAAATTATTTTTACGAGTAGTTAACGAACTAAGTAATGATGATTTCAGGTAATTTAAGAAAGGTGATGAAAGATTATGTATAGCAGTTAATTTACAAAAATAGAATATTATTTTGTATGTAAAGTAAATGCCCCATTATCAATACCCAATTACCAACTACCAAAAACTATCGCCATCATTGCAATACCAATCATAATTACCAACATGACTTTACCACCTGGAACCAGAGATTGATTCAATTCCTTGTATTTATCTCTTTGTCTCCAAGCAATCGCAGCAGGAATTATACCTCCGATAATTGAAACGCTGAAGGTGCCAGCATAATCCAAAGCTGTATAAAATATATTGGGGTTAATAGCAGAAAAACCCATTGGCGGAAATAAAATCAATGAAATTAACGGGAAACTAACCGTCTGAGTATCCGAAAACAAATTCATATCCTTGAATAAATCCTTCAAACCGTAGAAAAATCCAATAAAAGACGTTGCGATCGCAAACTCGGAGAATATCGTCACCAAAATCCCCAACCATTGCCCCGCATCACCATCACGCAATACTTGCAAAGGATCGAAAACACTGCTGTTCCCAGAAATATTTTCTAACATCGTCGGAGTTACGCTTCCCAAAATCACCGCATTCCACAATAAGAACATCGTTAAGGGAATAGCAGAACCCACAACGATGGATTGACGAACCTTACGAGCATCCCCTTCCAACTGAGTCGCAACCACCGGAACAATATTATGAAAAAACAGCGCTACTAACATTACCGATAACGCAGGAGAAAGCGCAGTCCAATCTTGAGATAATAAAGAATTGGGATGAACTTGCGTCACACCTAACAATAGCAATCCGATAAACGAAGCGATAACGATTGCTACAAACAAGCTATTTAACCTTTCAATAAATCTATCTCTACCCAGATATAAAATACCGCCAAATATTACAGCAAATCCCGTACTTCCCATCCATCCAGGTAACGCCGGTAAATCCCATATTCTTTCTACCGCAGAGATTAATATTTGCCCACCTTGAGAAACATAAGCTATCAACAAAGCGTAATGTAAAAACAGGAAAGCAGCACCCGCAAATTTAGCTCCTACTCCACCCAAGGTACTTTCAACCATTGCCAGCAAACCATTACTAGCACGTCCGTTGTAACGCATACCGTTTAAAGCCACCTCTGCAATCAGCAAAGCCGAAATTACAGCGTATACCCAAACACCTATCAATAAAGCTGTAGAAGGTAAAACGCCAGAAGGTAAAGTCACTGCTGGTAAAGCCAAAACTCCGGCACCTACCGTAGTTCCAGCAATCAATGCCGTACTTGCCAAAACGCTACCCGGTTTATGAACAAACTTATTTCCATCAAAGGAAACATTAGAAAACAACCGAGTAGTTTCCGGAACGTTCAACTTGTCAATTGTCTTCATAAAAATAAATATAAATTTATATTAAATATCTTACCAAAATGTTGATGACTGCTTCAAGTTTAGGTGTTACACTGAATGGTTAACGAATGACTAATTGATTAAGAACAATTTTTCATTTCAATGAATGTTTCTTTAATAACCCAATCTATTAAAATCAGGACTTACGTACTCGCTAGGATTTTCTACCGTTTGGGATTGCTTCCTTACGTCGCAATGACTATAGTTACGCTACCCGTGCGTAAGTCCTAAAAATAATTACTTATTACCAATTAATATATGTACGGAGCAAATCCAAAGGAAAAACATCCGATGCAGGGATTTCCACAAATCTGCTTTATTAAAAATACTGTATCAAATCCGAATATAATTATTGGCGATTATACTTATTACGATGACTTAGAAGATTCAGAGAATTTTGAGCGTAACGTTCTTTATCATTTCCCTTTTATTGGCGATAAATTAATAATTGGTAAATTTTGCGCTTTAGCTACAGGTGTAAAGTTTATTATGAACGGTGCAAATCATAAAATATCCGGTTTTTCTACCTACCCTTTTCAAATATTTGGTAATGGTTGGGAAAAAGTAACGCCGCAACCAGATGAATTACCAAATAAAGGTGATACTGTGATTGGTAACGATGTTTGGATAGGTTATGAAGCTTTAATTATGCCAGGAGTGCAAATTGGTGATGGTGCAATTATTGCGTCAAAATCGGTTGTTACCAAAGACGTTGCGGCATATACAATTGTAGGTGGAAATCCAGCAAAAGTGATAAAAAAACGCTTTGCTGATAATGTTATTGATACGTTATTAGAAATTGCTTGGTGGAATTGGGATATTAAGAAAATTACCCGCAATTTAGAGAAAATTGTCAGTGGTGATATTGAAGCTTTGAAAAGTTGTGAGTGAAATATTTTAACCATAAATCAATGTTGGGTTACGGTGCAAATTTCACTTATAATTATCAACCAAATTAATTCGTAGCACCTAACCCAACCTACTAATTAATCTACTTGAAATATTTTAATAATAATTGATTGGTGCGTGACGCTAAACAGCGAAGTTTTTACTACGTTCAAATTTGTTTTATAGCGTCACAGCACCCTACAAAAAATATTACCAATTACCCATTACCAATTACCATATTACCAATTACCCATTACCAATTACCCATTACCAACTACCAACTAGCAATTACCTCAATTTTTCAGACTATCACCAATAACCTGAGATACTATATCTTTTTTATTTTTAGAAATTTCTAGAAAAGAACATTTTTCTAAAGGCGAATCAAATAAATGTAGGTCGAATTCATCAGATAAATCTTCAAATACTTTAATACCTCTGACGCTATTACCTCTGTTGTCAATTAAAGGAGAGAAAACAGCAATACCTGCCTTATCTGGAATTACTCCAATGATTCCTCCCGAGACTCCGCTTTTTGCCGGAATTCCGACTCGATAAGCCCATTCACCAGCATAGTTATACATACCACAAGTCTGCATGACGCTTAAAATATCTCTGACGTAACAGGGTTTTACTGCTTGTTGATTTGTGATTGGATTAATACCTCGATTTGCTAAAGTTGCTGCCATAACTGCTAAATCGTGACAGTTAACAACTAAAGAACATTGTTGAAAATATAGGTCTAAAATTTCGTCAATATTATTTTCAATTATGCCAAAATTAAGCAGTAAATTGGCTAAAGCGCGGTTGCGGTGTCCAGTAGCTCGTTCGGACATAAATACAGGAGCATCAATAAATACATCACGACCGATATAGCCACGGAACATTGCGAATAATCGATTCAGTTTTTCCGTAGCATTGGCACCTTGAATTAAACCAGCAGTGGCAATTGCTCCAGCATTAACCATAGGGTTATCTGGACGTTTAGAATTTTCATCCAAGCGAATCACGGAATTGAAAGGATCTCCCGTAGGCTCTACCCCGATTTTTTCCATCAGTGTTTCGCGATCGCAGTCTTCTAATGCCATACCATAAACAAAAACTTTAGATATAGACTGAATCGTAAAATGCTCTCGGATATCTCCAACTTCAAAAATATTCCCTTCTTTAGTAACAATGGAGATTGCAAACCAATTGGGATTGGCTTTTGTTAACTCCGGAATATAGCTAGCCAAACAACCATTATCCAAATCGCGATATTTTTCATAGAGATGCTTGATGAAATCCGGCAAGTCAGACATTTTCTATTCTATTTCTTTGATTACACTGATTTTAACTTGATATATGAAACAGTTAACAGTACCATGACAGTGAACAGTTTAAATCGGTTATGGTGGGGACTTAAGCCCAGGTGATACAACTGGTAACATCAATCTTTTTTTATCGGTAATAGTACATACAATCTGCTATTAAATAATGAATGCAAAAGCCGCAATTCATATTTTTACATTATTTAACTTATATATAAATAAATTATTTTTTATATAATTATTAGGACTTACGTAAGCCCCCCTTCATAAGGGGGTTGGGGGGATCTTAAATTTCCGTTGCCGTTGCGTAAGTCATGATTATGTTGCAAATAGATTTTATATATAAACAAGTGCAAAATATCCATTGTAGAAAATAGGACAAAGTATTAATATACAACCCAATATTAACTACTTTCTTTTTAGGGAGAGTATAAAAGATGCTTGAAAGTATAAAAAAAATAGACAATCCTTTACTTAGAAGTACTGCATATGCAAGCATGGGTTTTGCAATTTCAACAATTGTAGCTGGGGCAGTTATCGGTTTAATTAATCCCAAAGATAAAGACGCAAATAAATTTGGTGTTTTTTCCTCAATTTTTGGTGTTGCTGGTGGTGCTGCTTTAGGTTTTGTGACAGCAGGAAAAGATACATGCTCGGAAGTTGAAAATAAACCAATTCAAACTATAGCTAAAGTTACAGATGACAGTTGGAAAGATTGGCGTAATTTTGTAGTATTCAAAAAAGTAAAAGAGAGTTCGGAAATAACTTCTTTTTATCTTAAACCCCAGGATGAAGCTAAAATTCCCAGTTTTAAACCAGGTCAATTTTTAACGATTAAATTAGATATTCCTGGGATTGATAAACCTGTAATTCGTACTTATTCACTTTCGGATTATAGTCCAACAAATCAATATTATCGACTTTCAATAAAGCGCGAACCTGCTCCTAAAGATTTGGATGTTCCTCCAGGTATTGCTTCTAATTTTATGCACGATTTTATCGAAGAAGGTGCGATAATTCCGGCGAAACCTCCTAATGGAAGATTTTATCTCGAACCAGAGAAATCAACACCAGCGGTACTTATTAGTAATGGTGTGGGGATAACTCCCATGTATTGTATGGCAAAAGCTTGTAGTTTTGAAAATCCTCAGCGTCAAGTTTACTTTGTCCATGGTGCAAGAAACGGTAATTTTCATGCTTTTCAACAAGAAGTCATGGGTTTAGCCAAACAAAATCCCAACTTAAAAGTACATTATCGCTACAGCCGTCCTCAAGATGGAGATGGAGGAAATTGTCATAGTGTTGGTTACGTTGACATTGATTTAATTAAAGAATTAGCCCATGAAAACGCAGAATTTTATTTATGTGGTTCCCCAGCATTTATGGATTCTTTGCGGCAAGGATTGAAAGAATGGGGAATTGCCGATAATCGGGTTTTCTTTGAATCTTTTAGTAAAGCTCCGAAAAAATCTGACTCAGAATCTTCTACTAATATTGCTGATGGTGTGGAAACAGCAGAAATTGAATTTGCCCAGTCTGGTAAAACCCTAACTTGGAATAAAGGAGACGGCACAATATTAGAATTTGCAGAAGCAAACGGAATTTATCCTTCTTTTAGCTGTCGTGTAGGTGTATGTTTAACCTGTAGTTGCCAAATAAAAGCAGGTGAAGTTGCGTATCAGGAAGAGCCTAGCGGTACTCCCGATGACGGTGAAGTTTTAATTTGTATTTCTCAACCCAAGACAGAAAAGGTTGTTCTTGATATTTAACTGTTACTGTGGTTGTGGAAGACGTAGCAGTGGGAGACGTAGCAGTGGGAGACGTAGCAGTGCTACGTCTCTACAGGGGTTGTGGTTGCAAATCTAAAATCTAAAATTTAAATGACTAATATTTTAAACAAAGCCGCTAATTTATTAAAACGTCTACCAGCTTCTTTATTCTTATGGATAGCGGTAATGATTTTTGGTGCTGCTAATGCGATAACTAAAAGATTAACAGAAATTGGTGCAGACAATTTGATGGATGGTAGAAATCCAATTTCTTTTTGTAATGTCTTATTTGTGGGTAATGTTTGTGCTGCGTTAGTATTATTATTAATGTATCACCGACAATTGCATCCTAAGTACTGGAAACATCTTTCTAAGAAAGATTGGTGGAGTTTATTTGGTGTTTCAATATTATCTGGAACTTTAGCACCTGCCTTAATTTTTGAAGCCCTGGCTCGTACTCAAGCCACTAATGTCGTTTTAATTAGTAGACTTGAACCCCCTTTAGTTCTAGCTTTATCTTTTTTTATTTTAGGTGAGAGAGTTAATCTTTTACAGGTAATAGGAGCAGTCGTTTCCTTTATCGGAATTTGTACAATCGTAATTCTCCAAACCCTTTTAGAAAATATGATGACAGTAGAGGGATTTTTAGCTATCGGATTGGGAGAACTTTTAACAGCAATAGGTGCTGTTAGTGTAGCAATTGCAACAATTTTAAGTAAACAGAGTTTGGATAATATTTCACCGGGATTTTATAGTATATTTCGCACGGTTTTGGGTGGAATTATCTTCTTTTTTGTGGCTATGATATTATATGGTCCAAATCATTTTACCGACGTTTTCTCGCCATTGTTATGGCAGTGGATGTTGCTTTATGGTGCGGTAATTGTTGCACTAGGGCAATCATTTTGGTTTATCGGTTTAGAAGGTTCTCCATCTTCTAAAATATCTTTGGCTAGCTCTTTTATTCCCATTCCCGGAATAGTTGCAGCATATTTAGTTTTGGGAGAAGTTCCTACTATTGCTCAATACGTCGGCGGTGGTATAGTAATTCTCGGTATTACAATCAGTCAAATTGGTATTCGTAAAGAAAATAAGCGCCTTGCAAATCGCGAAAAAACTGCGAAGCAAATGGATAATGAAGTCGGTTTTAAAGGAATTTAATCCTGTTGTCTAATAAAAATTTTAGGTTGTGTGACGGCTGCAATGAATTATCAACTGTAACGAAATTTGAAATTGCGCCGTCACGCACCACAATTAATTCATCGATAATTCTTGTAATTGATAATCAACAGCACTAATGTAACTATTATCATTAATTGTTTCAGCAGATAATCTACCGGTATCAATGGCATGTTTAACTAAATCTTTTCCGCTGACTTCACCAAATCTAATTGCCGTCAATAAGGAATGATAACCAGAAACACCTTGCGGTTTAAATTGTCCTCGATAAGCAAGGGCAACTAAGTTAAAGGGAGTGATATTTTTTTGAACTTGGTTTTGAGTCACATTAGAATTAACAGCAGTTTTATTAGCTAAAGCAGGTGTTGTAGCAGTAGTTGTGATTAAAATTGTTCCAACAGCAGCAAGTAATAAACGTTCCATAATTTCGCTCCAATATTTAATAAATTTGTGTAATTCGGTTTGTTTTCCTTGATTTCTATAATGCTGTACCTACCTGAGACAGCAATAAGTGCTAAATGAGAAGTTAATAAGAGGTTTATGAGAAAAATGAGTAATTCTTCTCTACCGCAGCGGATTTGTGTAATTGGTACCAGCGGAGTCGGTAAAACAACTTTGGCTCGGCAAGTTGCTCAAAAACTGAATATTCCTCATTTCGAGTTAGATTACCTCTTCTGGGAACCAAATTGGGTTATAGTACCAGCGGATATCTTCCGTCATCGCGTGGAAGAATCTTTGATGGGTAATAATTGGATTGTTGACGGTAATTACAGTAAAGTGCGCGATATAGTTTGGGGAAAAGCTGACACTCTTGTTTGGCTGGATTATTCTTTTCCCTTGGTGATGAGTCGGATTATATGGCGAACTTTTCATCGGGTAGTAACCAAGCAACAAGTCTGCAATGGTAATTATGAAACTTGGAAAACAACTTTTTCAAAAGAATCTATTATTTTGTGGAGTTTGCAAACTTACCGCAGACGAAGAAAGGAATATCCGCTTTTAATTCAGCAGCCGGAATATTCGCATCTTAATATAGTGCGGTTGACTTCTCCTCAAGCTGCCCAAGATTGGTTGTCAACTCTGTGAAACCTCACCCTCGCTTTACCTGTGGTAAATCTCTCCCTCTCCTTATTAAGGAGAGGGTTGCGAGCAATTTCTCCCTCTCCTTGTGAAGGAGAGGGTTGGGGTGAGGTTGAGAATTTATGGTTAATTGGACGGGCAAGGATGCCCCGAACTTTGACGGGAAGAACATCTCCCCGTCAAGTTCTCTCTATCCCACAACAGTTTCACCAATTTACATTAATTGTAGGGTGTGTTAGGGCACGAATAAATATTGTTTGAAAACTACCATTTAAATGATGCCCTAACGCACCATCGGTTACTTCGATGGAAAATTTGAGAATTAAAAAAACCGCAGAATCGAGAGCCCAGAGGAATGGTTATTTTTGATTCCACTCTTGTAACTTTTTCTGAGCAAATTCTCGTAACTGCTCATCGGGGTCATTTTTTGCTCTGTCGCGAAGTAGGGGTAATGTTTTGGAGTGGTTGGGGTAGTTTTCGAGAATTGCTTGTATTGCTCTTTTTCGGGGATTGCGATTTGAGAAATGTTTGCGTAAAAAAGGATCATTTACAGCGCGATCGCACAAAAAATCAAACAGTTTATTTTTATTTTTCCAAATGCAAGCTAACTCTGTTATTGCTTCGCTGCGAACACCAAAATAAGATTCGTTTGATTGAGCGCACTTCTTAATAATTAATAAAGTGCTAGGCTCATCTTTCCAATACCTAGCTAGGGTTTGCAAAGCGATCTGTTGTACATTTGGTTTTCTATAGGAAAGAGCAAGAGTTTTAATAATGAACAAAGTATCACGATCATTTTTCCACCCTATCGCTAATTCTTTCACCGCTTGCATCGCTGCACCTTGCGGTCCTGTATGCATATTATCCGACTGAGCTATAGTTTTTAACCAACTTAGCGTATGAGCATCATTTATCCAAATCTTAGCTATCTTTGAAACTGATTGTGCGTTGACAATAAATAAAAACCAATTTCCAAATGCCTTTGGTACTTCAGGTATAGCGAATGAAATCAGTGAACAGTGAACAGTGAACAGTTCCTTACGGGTTATGGTGGGGGGTGATACAAATGATAACTGTTAAATCACCTGCCAAAGGCGTAACCCTGCAAACTTTATTACCACTACTTACAACATTTCTCAAAGCGTCACACATACTAGAAGAGGATATCCTTTTTTGATAAAATTTCTTAATAAGTTAAATAAAACAATTGAGAACTTTTAAATCTGAGTGAATTGTTAAGCGTTGCAAAGGCTATGTGATGATGGGGGATTGAACGTAGAGGAGCAAAGTAGTGGTCTGTTCAATTAGTTTTGATGTGTTGACTAAACGTTCGTAGTTGGGCTTCAGCGCCAACAGTTGGCGCTGAAGCCCAACTACGAACCTATGACGGGCAGCAGCAGGTTAAATATCGAAAAAATGTATCACTAATATACTTCCGTAGTATTAACTTATGTATTTAATAAAGATATTTTGTTAACATTAGTAAAAAAGCTGAAAAAATTTGGGGACTAATACTGCTATGGGTCGTGTAGGCGTTTTATTACTTAATCTTGGTGGGCCGGATAAAATTGAAGATGTACAGCCGTTTCTGTACAATTTGTTTTCCGATCCGGAAATAATTCGTCTGCCTTTTAGCTGGCTGCAAAAACCTTTAGCCTGGTTTATCTCGACGCGACGGAGCAAAACCTCTCAAGAAAACTACCGCAAAATCGGTGGTGGCTCGCCGTTACGACAGATAACCGAAGCCCAAGGAGAAGCTTTAAAAGAACAGTTGGCTGAAATTGGCGAAAAAGCCAATATTTATGTGGGAATGCGTTACTGGCATCCCTACACCGAAGAGGCGATCGCTCAAATTGTGGCTGACGGAATCGAACAATTAGTTATTCTACCGCTTTATCCTCAGTTTTCAATTAGTACCAGCGGTTCTAGTTACCGTCTTCTTGAAAAATTATGGCAAGAAAACCCCAAATTTCAGCAAATTGAATATTCTGTAATTGCTTCTTGGTACAAACAACCCGGTTATCTGCAAGCAATGGCTGAACTGATAGCGCAAGAGTTAGATCAGTTGGATAACCCGGAGGAAGGTCATATTTTCTTCAGCGCTCATGGGGTTCCCAAAAGTTATGTAGAAGATGCTGGAGATCCATATCAGCAGGAGATTGAAGAATGTACGCAGTTAATTA
Organism: Cyanobacteria bacterium J06633_8; assembly: GCA_039820645.1. Lineage (GTDB taxonomy): Bacteria > Cyanobacteriota > Cyanobacteriia > Cyanobacteriales > Nostocaceae > Rivularia. Next base: position 13,869 of record JBCBPQ010000016.1, read on the forward strand.
TGCAAACTCTCAATCGTCGAAATCCCCATACTTTAGCTTATCAAAGTCGTGTTGGTCCGGTGGAGTGGCTGCAACCCTATACTGAAGAAGCCATCGAAGATTTAGCTCATAAAGGCGTTAAAAATTTAGTAGTTGTACCTATTAGTTTTGTTTCCGAGCATATTGAAACCTTAGAAGAAATCGATATTGAATATCGTGAAATTGCGGAAGAAGCAGGTATTAAAAACTTCCGTAGGGTTCCAGCACTCAACGTACATCCAGTATTTATTGAGGCTTTAGCAAATTTAACTATTGATGCATTGAAATCTCCGAGTATTTCACTTGCACAAGTTAATCAGATGAAGAAGAAAGTTAAAATTTATCCTCCAGAGCGTTGGGAGTGGGGTATCACTACTTCCGCAGAAATTTGGAACGGTAGAATAGCTATGCTCGGTTTTCTGGCTTTGATGATTGAAATACTTACCGGACATGGTTTATTACATGCGGTAGGACTTTTGTGATTGGTTAAACAGTTATCATATCTTTGGGGCTTGAGTAATGAGTAATGAGTAATGAGTAATGAGTAATGAGTACTCATGAGTCACAGGTGATAAGTAAGTCGGCACAAATAAACCAAGCTACATTACAGAATGTAAATTACCCTCAAACCCTTATTCCTATTGCCTTTTGCCTTTTGCCTTTTGCCTTATCCCAATTACTATTTTCAATGCCAACCTACTTAACTGCAATCTTTTCAATAGGGTTATATCGTAAGTCATTAGCCGAACTTGATTTAATTGCTGTGCATTTTGTTCGTCAAAAAAAATCGGTAGGACTTTTACAAGTCTTACCGAATTTACAAATGCAATATTAAGAGAAAGTTTTAAAAAAAGGAATTAAATGAATCTAGTTTGCTGTTTCGTATAAGTTTTTTTTCTTTTGGTTGCTATATATCAGTGATAACCAATATGTAAGAGGAAGTGCAAGGGGTAAATACATATCTCATTGAAGCTTTAATAAATAAGTCGTTTTTTACATAATCATAAGTTATAAATAATACTGAATAACAATATTTGTACTCATCATCAGTAACTTTTTTAACTATTAAATTAAGCAATTAAACCAGTCACATAATTATTTTGATGAAATCCATATAAATATTATTGAGAATTGCTCGTATATTTACCGAAAAACTCTTAACTCTTCTTCTCTCGATACCAGTCATACCAAAGTTTACCGCTATAAATTGCGAACCATAATAAAAATAGCGCAATTAAGCCTCCAGGTTTGGGAGCGCCGAAAGCGAATAGTACCAATGCAATGCATAAAGCATCTTGAATCAAGACAAACCATAAAGGTAAACCCCGCAAGCGGAAAAACCAACCAAGTTGAACTAGTTGCAGTACCAAAGCAAATAAACCTGCGGTTATACCAATCAACCAAGTTGGAGCTTCGGTTGCTGAAACTACAGCTAAACCCATGATTGCACCCATAATAGGGGAAAATAATATTTCGACTATTTGTAATATTCGTTGTCCCATGAGCTTTTTTGAAGCAGTAAGCTCAATTATTGACCAACTAGTGAATAAACCTAGTAGAAATGACGAGGAAATATTAGATAAAATGGGCACTTCCGACCACAGTTGTTGACCTTGCATAAGTCCGAAAAATAGTACCGGAAGTGCGATTCGTATTCCAACCGCCGCAGAAGCCGAAAGTACACTCAAGAGTTCTATCATACAGGCACCCAGAAAGTGTAATGAAATAAAAAGGTAATCAATTAGACATTCAGTTGCGTATTTAGTTTAACCGGAAAAAAATTGAGATGGGAATTGGGCATAGGGCATTGGTAATAGGTAATAGGTAATTGGAAGAACAAAAAAGCAATCATCACCTTTAACCTTTAACCTTTAACCTATGCCCCATCCCCTATCCCCAATTCCCATTTAAATTCCTAATCGTTGATATACTTCATCTAGGTGCTGTAGATGGAGTTTGGGGTCGAAACAGGCTTCTATTTCTGCAGATGATAGTTTGTCTGTGACGCGAGAATCTTTAGCAATTAGCTGATGGAAATTACCGTCTTTGGTATTCCATGCTGTATGAGCGCTTTGTTGAACTATTTGATATGCTTCTTCGCGGTTCATTCCTTTTTCAACTAAGGTTAATAGCACTTTTTGACTGAATACTACTCCACCGTAGCAGTTCATATTTTGCGCCATGTTCTCGGGATATACCAACAAATTTTTAACTAAGTTGACTGCTTCCTTTAACATAAAATGGGTCAAAATACAAGAGTCGGGGAGAATTACTCTTTCAACGGAACTATGAGAAATATCTCGTTCGTGCCATAATGCGACGTTTTCTAGGGCTGCAACGGCGTTTCCGCGCACGATTCTTGCCATTCCGGTTAATCTTTCGGAACGGATGGGGTTGCGTTTGTGGGGCATTGCGGAGGAGCCTTTTTGTCCTTTGGAGAAAAATTCTTCTACTTCAAGGACATCTGTTCTTTGTAAGTTACGAATTTCCACAGCGAAACGTTCTAGGGATGCGGTTGTTAAGGCTAATTGTTGGAGGAAATCGGCATGGCGATCGCGGGAGATAACTTGAGTGGATGCGGTGTCTGGTTGAAGTCCGAGTTTTTCACAAGCAAGAGCTTCTACACGGGGTTCGATATTAGCATAGGTTCCCACAGCACCGGAAATTTGTCCAACTGCGATGGTTTGGCGGAGGGTATGTAAGCGCTGTTGGTTGCGTAAAACTTCGGCTAACCATCCAGCTAACTTAAAACCAAAAGTGATGGGTTCAGCATGGATACCGTGGGAGCGTCCAATCATTACAGTGTAGCGATGTTCGCGAGCCTTTTCGCGAATAGCTGTAATTAATTCTTCTTGCTTTTGGATAATTAAATCTAAACTAGCGAGCATTTGTAGCGCTAAAGCAGTATCTAGCACGTCAGAGCTTGTCATTCCTAAATGAATGTAGCGTCCAGCATCACCTACATATTCGTTGACGTTGGTTAGGAAAGCAATTACATCATGACGGACTTCAGCTTCAATTTCAAGAACTCGCTTGACATCAAAATTCGCCTTAGCCTTAATTTCCCGTACAGCTTCGGCAGGGATATAACCTAAATCAGCTTGTGCTTCACAAACTGCAATTTCCACTTGCAGCCAAGTTTGAAACCTGTAAGAATCAGTCCAGATATTGCCCATCTCGGGCAGAGTATAGCGTTCAATCAAGGTTCGCGCCACCGAATACAACGCTCCTTATTGTACAGGTTGTTAGTTGTTAGTTGTTAGTTGTTAGTTGTTAGTAGGTTGGGTTAAGCGAAGCAACCCAACACCGATGTTGGTTTATATCATGTTCGGATGAACAATAACGGTTAATTTAACGGACATGATATAAGGAATTTCAGTTGAGTAGAATAGCCGCTACACCTCACCCCGCCCTTCGGGCACCCCTCTCCGATGTTTTGGAGAAGGGAAAACCTGTATATAACTACAGTAATTGCGGTTTCGCAAGCAGAAAGGGAAACTAGTTGATAGTAGCTTAAATCAAGATTGCGGATTTCTGGTAGTGTTAAATCGGGGTTTGTTTCGGCATCTCTTGAATTGTGGTTGAGGTAAATCGCTGAATTTTGGGGACGTTTGTTTTCGTAGCTGCCATGTCCGGAAAAGTGGAAAATATTGTATTCTGATTTTAAAGCTTGTTTAACTGTGTTTTTATTGGCTTCGTCGTCGGATATATGTTTGGAATTGGTATTTTCAAAGATTCTGGCTATGGTTTCTGATTCAATTTGTGCGTAGGTTAATCTTTCCAAACCTTCATCTTCTCTACCAGCACCGGAGTATTCGACAATGAGTAAATTGGAATTTATAAAATTTTGAGATTGAGAATTTAACGTTAAACCAATTTGAGCGCTGGGTAGATAATTGATAGTGAAATTATCGGGGAAAAGTGCATGAAGCGGGAAGCGGTGTAAGTCGCGATGGGGAATTAATATCAAGTTTTCAATTTTAAAGTTTGAATTTTGAATTGATTCAATAATTCCGGAAATATTAAGGATTTCCTTCAGTTGTGTGAGTAATTGCGGTAAATTATCTCGCCAAAGTGGATTTGATAACTCTTGTTTTTTACCTTTTCGATAATTTTCGTATTGTTCATCCCAATTTTTTATCCAGGCTTCTAATTTATCTAGGTTTTGTGTGGGGATAACTATGGGTTTATCTGCACCGGGTTTAATAATAAAAGTTGTGAGAGCAAAGGGGCTGAGATGCCAGTATATTATTGCTGTATTTGTTTTATTCTGGGGATTTACTAATTTTTTAATTTCGCTGTAGCTGGGGCTAAGGATATGTTCTTTTTGATTATCGAGTATCCAGGTGAGGTAGAAATTTTTGTCTCTCTCCGCAGATTCTAAAGCGGGAATTAAATCTCCATCTTCGATTAAAACGTCAACCCGCATTTGCGAGAAACCATAAAACTCCGCTTGTAACTGGCGTTTTTGGAAAGAAGATTTATTTGGGGAATTGAGTAAATGTCTGAATACTTCTAATGCTTGTCTTCGATATTGTTTTGCTTCATCGGGTTTATTTAAGCCGAATAAAACGCGAATTAAATTTTTTAACACTTGTAAATGTAATTCGGGGAATGTTTCTGGAGTTAGGGTGGTTAAGGCTTGTTTGTATTCGGATTCTGCTTCAAGCCAGTATTTGCGGTAATTTTGTTTTCCTATTCCTTGGTAATAGTGAGCATTACCTATTGCTTGATGTAATTTTCCCCAACCTTCTGGGTGGGTGTCTTGGTAGCAATATTTTAAGCCTTCCTGATAGCTGGCTAATTCTCCTTGATAATCGCGCTGGTTTAGGGCTGGGTTTTTTATGGCAATAGCGCTAGAAGAAGCCAAAAATTGGTTAAAGCTGATGGATTTTCCGGCTGCAACACCTCTGTTGTACCAAGCTTGATATTCATCGGGTTTAATTTTAAGTGCTTTGTCAAAAGATGCGATCGCTTCTTCATGTTGATTAAATTTGTTAGAAAGTAAGGCACCCCAATTCTTCCAAGCTTGATATTCATCAGGATTAATTTCAACTGCTTTTTCGTAGGATGCAATGGCTTGTTTAAACCTTCCTAATTCAACCAATGTAACACCCTGGTTGTAGCAAGCTTTGTAGTCGTCAGGTTTAATTTCAACTGCTTTGTCGAAGGATGCAATAGCTTTTTCAAACCTTTTTAATTTAAATGATGCACCTCCCTGGAAGTACCAAGCTTCGTAGTAGTCAGGTTTAATTTCAACTGCTTTGTCAAAAGATGCGATCGCTTCTTCAAAATCCCCAGCATTTAATTGCTCAAAACCTCTTTCAAACCAAACTTCCGCTTCTCCCTTTTCTTCTCCCCCTAACAACTCCCTCCCAATCTCCCCAGTAACCAGACTCAACTCCCCACAACCAACTTCACTCAACCGCACCATCCGCACCGCTAACTCAGAATTCTCCCCATCACCAGCTAACAACCTCTCACCAAAACCCCCCAACCATGCCACCAAATCCAACTCAACAATATTATTTATATCTAAAAAAGCTTTTACTCTACCACGACTCCAGCCTTCATCATTCACCCCATCCAACAACTTGATAAACAACGATTCATACTCAACATCCGACAATTCTCTTACTCCCGTTCCGCTCTAAGATTTCCTATAGAAATTTCTCCCTCACTCCCTCCCTCCCTCACTCCCTCCCTCGGAGCAATAGGTAATCTTTCACCGGGAAAGGAGTAGCTTTACATTAGCATCAGGCTTTTGAAGCGAAACAACCTGCTTTTTATCAAATAAGCGCCGCCAAAGATTCTTAAACCACCGCAAAAGTCGCTTAATCATATTGCTGTAATCTGTAGCCGTGTTATTACTTAGATAGTAACAAAATTAGATAAGCAACAGTAATTTTAGTTAGTAATATATAGCAGTTGAATAGAATACACCCCTCTCCAAAATATCGGAGAGGGGAAGGGGGTGAGGTTTATGTGATTTCCGGTTGCACCAGAATGATAAAAAACCGCAGAGAGAAGAGAAACTTTAAATAATTCCGATATAAACAGAAAAGATATTACTAAAGATATTACTAGTTAAGAATTATCTATTACCAATTCCCTATGCCCAATGCCCAATCCCCAATTACCACTTACCCATATTTATTAAAAAATCCCTCCTCGTCGCATCAAATCATCTTTCATCTGTTGAAAAATTCCGGGATTATTGCCAAATCGAGTATTTTCAACATTGGCAGCTTGAAAATTAGCAGCATCAAGGAAAGCATTTCTCAGATTAGCACGTCTGAGGTCAGCACTAATAAGGTAAGCTGCATCAAGATGAGCCTTTTTGAGATTAGCACCTCTAAGGTCAGCACGGATTAAATTTGCACCGCTTAAGTAAGCTTGTATCAAGTTGCTGCCCCTGAGATTAGCATCGGTAAAATTTGACTGAATTAAATTTGCACCATTAAGAATCGCATCGCTCAAATTAGCCCTGCTGACATCGGCATTACTCAAATCGCTATCTATCAGATTGGCGCATCTCAAGTCAGCTTTAATCAGATTTGTATAGCTCAGATCTGCATTTGTCAGATTAGCATGATTGAGGTTGGCATTTTCTAAATTGGCTCCCTCAAGATTGGTATTTTCTAAATTTGCTCCCTCAAGATTGGTATCCGCGAAATTAATGCCTTCCAGATTGGCATCCCTAAAGTTGGCATCAGACAGATTTATACCGCTAAGGTTGGCATTCACAAGATAGGTACAGCTAAGATCGACACCAACAAGATTTCCTTGCTTAACTTGCTGATTAAAAATTTTCCAAACTAACAACCATTTATCATCCAGCTTGGTTTGGGAATTAATTATCGTAGCGCTGAGATTGGCATAAAAAAGGTTAGCATTACTCAAATCCGCACCTTCCAGATTAGCACCACTAAGGTCGCAACCGTTAAGGTCTGTACCTGCTAAATTAACTCCTTTGAGGTTGACATTAGTCAAGTCTTTACCAAAAGCCCCATTTTCAAAAATGTCTCTGGCTAAATCGGATTCTTCGGCTTTTTCTTTCGTCTCTTCCCTCAAGAAAAACACATCTTTAATCGGAATCCCCAATACTTCCAACAACCTTCTTTCTACAAATAATTCTTGAAGTTTCTCCAGACAGGCAAGGGAACCTTTTAATTTAATGTTTCCTTCTTCTATATTGGTGACTGCTAATTGCTTATGACCTAAAATTTTTCGCAGATGGCTTTCAATTATTCTCAGTCTTACAGGATTAATCTCATGCCAGATACCACCAAGAACAAATACTAGTTGTGTTTGAGCAATATTATTTACGCTGCTATCATTTTTTGGAAGAATATTTACAGAATCAGCTTGAATATAATGACTATCAATATATTCAGTAAAATTACCACTATTCCCACTAAAATAACATTGTTTGGGTAATTTGCTATCCGTCATATTTCTTACCAAATTAATTTATGCAAATTTGTATCTCAAAATACATATTTAACACATCGATATTCGTTTTGGTTGGTGAAATTGGGAATTGGGAATGGGGCATTGGGGATTGGGTAATGTGATGATGATTTTTTAATTTTCTCCCTCCCTCACCAAAGCCCTTCGGGCTTAAGTAATAAGTAATAAGTAATAATTTGAGCCAGAAATATGGTAATAAGCCTCCTCTTTTAAAGACGAATAAAAACCAAATTTATCATTATTTGAATTCTCTATCTAAAAGGAAGAGGTAAGTAAGTCGGCACAAATAAACCAAGCTACATTACAGAATGTAAATTACCCTCAAACCCTTATTCCTATTGCAAGACAGCAAGACAGCAAGACAGCCTTATCCCAATTACTATTTTCAATGCCAACCTACTTATTACTTCTTACTTCTTACTTACTACTTATTACTTGTGAATCCCTTCCTCTACAACTATTCGCTAATACTCAACAAAACCTTTTGGGTTCCTTTTGTTTGGGCGCGCTCAAAGGCGGCAAGCCCTTGACTTAAAGGATAACGAGCATCAATTAAAGGTTGAACGTCAACTTTTTCTGCTGCTAAAACTTCTAAAGCTGGAGCAAATCTACCGCAACGAGAACCAATTAATGTAATTTCATCAACGACAATTGCAGAAGCATCTAAAGATAATTTTCCTGCATAGGTACTTTTGAGTACTAACGTACCTCTGGGGCGTAATGCACCTTGGGCGATCGCGAAGCCTCCGGGGTTGCCAGTGCATTCAACGGCAATATCAAATGTACGTTGTTGAATGTCTTGAGCAAATCCAGTTTTGATTCCCCTAGCTCTGAGATTAGCGAGTTTTTCGTCATGTCTACCCACCACAAATAAATCGCATCCGGTAATCGCCAGAGTTTGAGCTACTAATTGTCCTAATTTTCCATCGCCAACAACTAAAACTTTATCGTCGGCATGAACTTTGATTTGACTTTGAATTTCTAAAGCAGCAGCTATGGGTTCTGTAAATGTAGCAACTTCTGTAGGAATATTATCAGCAACAGGATAAAGATTTTTGCTTGGTAAAGATAAGTAATCAGCAAAAGCTCCATTACGGTTGACAATACCCAATACAGTACGATTTTCGCAGTGAGTGGGTTCGCCACGCAAACAAAACTTACAATATCCGCAAGCCGCATTAATTTCACCTACAACCCGGCGATTAATTAAATGTTTTGGTCCATCTTCCACAACTCCCACAAATTCATGTCCTAATATTCCCTTATAAGGATAGTAACCGCGAATCAATTCTAAATCCGTATTACAAATCCCCGCACACAATACTTTAACCCTTGCCTCCCCCTCTTTCATTTCAGGCTCGGGAATATTTGTACGCAATTCCAGTTGATTGTCTTCGAGCCAAAGTCCTTTCATTTTTTCTCTTCAACTATTTCTAAACACTTTTATTTATTAGAACAGTTTTTTGTTTTTTGACAATTGGTTTTTCGCTGGATGCAATACCGTCTTTACCTCTTTCCGAAACAAGGTAATATCAAATCCGTTGGCATCGGCATCATATATTTCACAAACGCAGAGCAGAGGAAAGCGCAAAGGAGCGCAGAGCTTATTGGCCGATAAATTATGTAAGTTCGTCACCGTATTTGAAAAACAAAATGCTTTCATTAACGTTGAAGGCAAAATCTTCAAAATGAAAGATGCTCCTAGAATTTTTCAACAGCGCTATCAAGGAATTTTTACTGACGAACGTTACAGCGAAAAAACTCGATTATTTGCAGCTTGGTTAAAAACCATTGTCGATACCATCTCCCCCGGTAATTTACGAGAAAGTTTAGATAATGACCTTAAATCCCATTTGATGGATGAGTTGGAAAGATTGGATTTATCTAGATATTTTTCTGAAGACGGTGAAAAAATTGATTTACAAGGCTTTATTAAAGATAATCCCAGCTTCCGCGCTCGTTGTAGTAAAGCTTTAGATATGTTCTTGAGTGACATTGTAGTTGAAACCAGTTCCGATTTACTACAAATTAAAGGTGGTACTCAACTTCTGATTGACCGTTTAGTTGATTCAATCAAAGCAGAAATTAACTGCAATCGTCCAGTTATCGGAATCAAAGTTAAAGACAGTTATAAGTAGGTTGGCATTGAAAATAGTAATTGGGATAAGGCTGTCTTGCTGTCTTGCAATAGGAATAAGGGTTTGAGGGTAATTTACATTCTGTAATGTAGCTTGGTTTATTTGTGCCGACTTACTTACTCAAATCGATTATTTAGACAACGGTGAAAGAAAAACTAGTAACTGCGATTATGTTCTTTGCACAATTCCCTTCACCGTCATGCGAAAAATGGAATTATCGGGATTTGACGACAGAAAATTAAACTGTTGCGAAGAAACAACTTGTTAAGGTGTAAGTCAATTGACAGTTATCAGTTATTAATTATCAATTACTAATTATAAATATTTGAATTACAAAATAAACCTGTGTTGTAAAGATGTCCGGAAGTTTTCCGAGCATCTTTATTTATTACTCCCTTCCCGGTGAAAGATTACCTATTGGTTGGAGGGAGGAATTTTTAGCCGGAAATCTTAGAGCGGGATAGGAGTAATAGGTTTTTTAGCATCACACTTTGATACAGAATCAACAAGAACTAACCATAGAAATTAGCTGGTTGAAAACTGGTTCAATTGGTGGAAAAGGGTATTCAGTTAAATCAATAGTTACAGTATTGTCTTCCAACTTCAAAAATCGCCAGAAAGTTCCGGTAGTCACCGAACCATATATAGTATTGATAGAATTTTGTGCTTTCTGGTTAAATTTCTGTGCTGCAACCATTTCTGCTATACATTGTCCCAAACCAACTTTCAAATTTTCTTTTTTGGCTTCTACCAACATGGCTACAGGTGCTTTCACAAATAATTGCTCTTTAGAACAACTAAGAATAAAATCGCATATTCCAGTTAAACCTGTTTGGGCTTCAACGTTGAATTCTTCCCCAGAAAATAAACTGATTTCGTTATTCAAAGCTTCTTTGACAGCTAAAAGTAAAGGACAGATAATTAGTTCAGACCTAGCTTTTTCGGTATTGAGTGCAATCGCAAGCTGTAAATTTTTATGCAAAAATTCCGCAAGATAAGGACTGGGGTTTATTACCTTCTCAGGTTTTGATATCAAAGAAACTCCTTCTACAAGATTCAGGTTAAAATCCGCGATAACCTTGGGAAGTGTAAACTGACTGTAGGACATATTGAATAAAGTGAAGATGGTTATTAAAGATAATGGGTAATAGGTAATTGATAATAGTTTTTCACGAACCTATACTTTGAATAAAACGATAGCCAACATCATATCGTTTTTGCTTGCGTAAATGCCCATATTCTTTATCCCATCTTCCACTTTCCAAATCTGCTTGTAAGTGCAACAACCCTTGCTCAACTTCATCAGCATCCATTTTCGTAAAGGAAGAAATACCATTACGAATATTAGAATCGAGATACAATTCCGGTCTTGCCCATCCAACTGCTGCAAAGGAATCTGATAAATTATGCGGTAATCGAAAAGGAATTGTTTTTACCCTATTCCCCGTAACCCCATGAATCTCCTCAGTTAACTCCGCCATTGAAATAAAATTTGATGAAACATCTTCAATAAACGAAGGAAAATATTTAGTTAACCAAAAACCAGAAATCATGGCTGGGTCGTAAGTTAACAATAATATCTGACCTTTTTCACCTACAACTCGATGAATTTCGCGCAATGCTTGCCGATAATCTTGAAAATGGTGCAAAGCAAGCATGATTATCCCTGCTTCTGCCGATTGGTTGGGTAATGGTAAATTTTCTGCATATCCATCAATCCACTCAATACTTGGATGGGATATTGCCTGACTTCTCATCGTCGCCGAAGGTTCTACCGCAAGAACTTCATACCCATGTTCGGCAAGGAAGAATGCATAAGAACCAATCCCAGCACCAATATCCACAATTGTAGAAGCTCGTGAAGATTCCAACAGTTCTAATAGTTTTCTGGCTATATGTGGATCTCTTTTCCTTGTTTGGGCATAGGTTTTCCCTATCTTGTCGTAAAGCGCCATCTTCCGTCACCTTAATCTTGGAAATTAAATCTAGCACTCACCCATTCAACCCTAAAAATCCCAGCTTCTCTAATTTTAAAGTTAATTTACCATCCCCTCACCAAAAATCATCATATTCTCAAATAAAAATCAGAAATCACCATCTGATAAATAAAACTTGCTGAAAATCCAAAATTAATTAAACTTCTGTATTCATATTCCGTTACAATCGCTTTACTTTCATTTACATGAACATTCTTATTGATGCTATTCTCAATTAGTCCACGAGATTACAAGAGTTTGAGCCAAAATATGATATTGTTATTCTGAGGGAAGCAGCATATTCAGTTTTAATTTTTTAGCTAAATAACCCTTTAATAAACAGCAATTAAATTGACTTTTGTATTACGTTAGTGAAAAATCGTATTACATAGTTCATAAGTACTCCACTTAAAATTCGAAGTTCATATAAATAAATGTAAAAGGTGATGTAATTTAAAATACTAATTTAAACTCCATGATATACTGTGATTGACAATTAAACAGTTCTGTGAGTTGAAAATTGGGCTATTTTATTGATGCAGGGGAAGTAAAAGAAAATCTTGATATTTTAGCTGTATTAAATGTTGGAAATTGGTAAATAACAGTTGAAGATATATTTACCGGCGTTGAATTTGAGCAAGTAAATTAAATAAGTTTCCAACAAACCAATTATGATAAATAAGTTGCAACTACCAAATAAACTTCGTCAAAAAGTAGATAAAGAACTTGAGATTGGAGAATCTATTAGATGGATTGGGCAACCCATACCTCGTTTTTTTACAGCATCTTCTATAGGTAGTTTTTTATTCGCAATTCCTTGGACTGCTTTTGCCGTATTTTGGATGTCGATAGCATCAAGAGCTAGCATTTCGTTTGCTCTTTTCGGTATACCTTTCGTTGTTATTGGTTTTGGGATGTTGTCAAGTCCTATATGGTTAAGGTTGTCGGCAAGAAACACAGCTTATTTAATTACAAATAAACGAGCTTTATCTATTTCTATGCCTGTTACTTCCTTTGGTAATATCTTGTCTATCACTATCAGAAGTTATCCACCCTCTGAGTTAAAAAAGATATATCGGAAAGAGCGAGCAGATGGTACGGGTGATGTGGTTATGGCAGTTCAACAAAGAACCCAATATTTCAACAATCCTAGAAATCAAACAACCGAGGAAATAGGATTCATGGGAATTAGCAATCCGCAAGAAGTTGAGAAGATGTTAAGACAGTTAGCTCAAGATGGGGAAGGATAACGGTATTCAATTCTCAAACGTTTGGGAAATCTACTATTCTTCTCCGAATAACTATTACGTTTAATTTCTTGCAATCCCAACTTTGGAAAATAATCCACTTCTTCCAAAGATAAAGGATAAGGAGGGCCACTTGGTTCTTCAGGAGTATCGCGAGTCACCGTCACAACTAACAATGTTCCTTCGGGAGCAACTAATTGAGCAACAGCTTTCATAGCTTGCCAACGTACTGATAAAGGTAAAGATTGAATTGTTCTCGCTTCAAAAACGAAATCAAAATTTCCTATCCAATTTTGACTAGAATCTAAATCAAATAAGTCAGCAACAACATAGTTAACGGTCGAATCGGGAAATCTTTGTTTACACCAATCTATTGCCGTAGGAGAAATATCAAAAGCAGTTACATTAAAACCTTTTTGGGCTAAAATTTCCGCATCGTCTCCCAATCCGCATCCTATAACTAAAGCTTTGGCATTTTTCTCGAATTGGGGATTTTGATTTAACCAATCTTTGAGATAGGCATTTGCTGTCATATTTGCCCAAGGTACTTGATTGGAGTCTCCTTTAGCTTTTATGTATATGTTGTCGAACCAGTTTTCTGACATTTTGATTTTGGATTTTTGATTTTGGATTTTGGATTATTTTATTCTTACCGCAAAATTACTAATAAAAAAACCTATATATTTTACAGCCTCGGAACGCGGAGTTAAGCGCAGAGGAGCGCGGAGTTATTTTTAGCCCATATTTTTTTATCCCACATCGATGTAAGCGGAAAGGATATTATTTTACGATAAAGTCAAAGCAAGATTGGAATTAGTAATTGAGAGTTTGGCTAAAGTATTGATGGAAGCAGAAGTTGCTAAGATACTCCCGTGTTGACGCGATCGCGCTTAATTAAAGGTGTGTTGGTTTTGGTGAGAATTTTGGATGATACTGAGCTTTTTGAAAGAGTTATTAAGGGTTTGCTGGGGAAGTTGTTGGATTAATTTTTTTTAGACTGTAACAAACCATGATTGGTATCTCTTCTGAAATGAGAATGTACTAAAAAATGATTTTTAGCAAATCAATACCAACATTCGTGACGAGTTAAGGCTGTCAAAATATAACGTTAACTTGTCAGGAATGGGTGAAATAAAGGCTAAACATTCTGAGGATAGAGTGAATGATAAATTTCGCGAAGATGTTTTAAAGCTCTTTCCTTACGCTTTCTTAAAGCTGCTTCGTTTTTGAATCTAATACCCCTTTCTTCTAGAACTTGAATAATGTCTTTCCATTTTAATTTTTTTACTATTTTGAGTCTAAGAATTTCTTTTTCAATTTCGTCTAATTTTTCAAATGCGAATGATACCCTTTCAAAATTTTCATTAATGTCTTTGAAATCAAGTAGACTGCAATCTATGGGAGACTCTACCCTATCTTCTTCAAGTTGGTAATTTCTATTACGTTCTCTGCTATATTCTCGAATAATGTTGTAAGATGTGAATCTGATCCAAGGAATAGGATTTTCAATGTATTCTCCTTTCTCAATTTGTCTTACGCCACGTACATATGCTTCAATTAGTATTTCAGTCACACTAAGTCGGCGTGATAGGTTAAACTGAGCAAGACTACGTAGAATACAAGCCTGCATCGAATGTGCAGAAGAACTACCAGGAAATAGCAGCATCTCAAACTCTGCATCAAATGCTTGGCGAGAATTATAGACTACCATCCAATCCTCCAGTTGAGTAAATAGGGAGCAATTGAGCATTTATTCATACTGCGTCAATTAACTATACCTTTTAGTGTAAAAGTGAAGTTTTTGTGACATTTACTTAATTAGAGTCACAAAAGCTAGTAGTTATTCACTAAATAGAGTTAGTCACAAAAGTCTTATTTATTCACACCTATTAAGAGGTTAAATATAACCTGCGGATGTTCTATTTTTTGTGCATTAAGATACTGCACTTTGTAAATAAGTCGTTACTTATTACAGGGTGTAAGTCGGAACAGAATTTGGTAAGAAGCTAAAAAATGATTGATAAACTCAACTTAAATGTAATGAATAGTCAGAAAATACCTTTAACTCGCAAGCAAAAACAAATTCTTCAAGAATATTGCTATTTAGCTACTCTAAAAACTTTATCGGAAGAGGAGTCAGAGCAAATGTCGAAAATCCTCGAAATTGCCATAGGTGATGAAGTAATTGACTTTCTCATTGGTGAAGCCGACCATTTTATTGGTCATAAGTTTAATATCATTGATGAAACTGAATGTAAAAATCATCAAGCAAATTTACGCGAGTATTTATTACTAGATGAACCAGAGCGCGATAAAATTACTTCGTGAAAGCATTCGAGAAGGCAAGTTTTTAATTGGTAGAGCGTTTTTTGATTCCGCTCTATCAATTATCGTCCTGAATTATAATGCCATGATGACTATGAGTGTTATCAGTGTCAGGCAATAAGAAGAAAACATTAAATAAGCAATAACTGCTGCCATACCTTCATGTTTCTGTTCTTTGATATTGCCAATTTTTTCCAGGAATAAGCGGGCATATTTGAAGCATTTTAACTAATCCAATTATTTTGTGCTTTAACTATTAGTGGTAAATACTCATAGTTTGTGACTTTATAAGACTCATACTTCAGATTGCAGTGTTTGTATTTAGTATTTTGTTCGGGGTGCTGATGACTGAATGATTTGTAGGTGGAGTTTCCAAGGAGTTGAGTACTCCTATCAACCGCTTAAAATTACCGAATTTATTTAGGAAGAGGGGAGAGAGAAATTGACCAAGAAATGACCGAAATCTAGTTTAATAAAAGATTAATTCTAATTGCATCAATAAATAGATAATGGTCTAATATAGACGTATATTATACAGCGATAAAAGTAATAGCTTTAAGTATTAAAGTAATTTAAAATACATTCAATTAATCGAGTTTTAATATATCTAAGCATCATTACAGTTACAAATCATCATTCTTATTGCTGATATCATTTTGTGATTTGAAAACTATGTCAGTATTTGACAATAATTTTTTTAAAGCTTCGAGTATGCCCTCTATTTGTAATTTTTGGTCTTCAGTAAATATTCCCGTGACTGTAAGACTATATTTAGTCTTTTGTCTCTCTGTCTCTGACTGTGAAAGACTTTTAGAATACAGTTTACTTGTTACTCTAGTACTATCTCTATCAACACTTTTCCAGTCTACAAGGCTTTGCCAATCTTCTATGCCAACAGCTTTACACAAATTCATAAAATGTTCGGCTGAAATTGCCTCTCCTCTCAAAAATCGCTTTAATGTAGATTCTGAACTATCAGCCATACGTGCCCACCTTTTAGATGTTCGATTCCATCCTTTGAGTTGTCTTTTTTCTTCAATCTCTTCCAAGCCCTCTTGCGACAGCTTATAAGTTGTTCTTCCCATTAGTAACACAATGTTATAAATATTACTTTCAGCACTAATGCGGAATTATATCACTTTTACCTGTTTACATCACGGAATACTTCAGTGATAATACTTTGTATCTCAAACTACTATTAACTGGGTTCTAAATAATAGTTGCTGACCCAAAGGATTATTTAGGGTTTTTTTAGGGCTTTTAAAAAAGTTTCAGACTGAACCTGTTCTCTTGCTTACTTATGAATATGATGTATATAAAAAAAACAGTAAATTAGTAGTAAATTAAAAAGTATACATTAAAATTTAAGGGCAATAATTTGGATAGTTATTGAATCAAAGCACTTTACAACACTCGCCAGATAGTTTGTTACTTATGGAATTAGAAAGTATTTTATACTACAGACAAGTTTAAGAATAGTTTAAATGTGTTCTAATATATAGTTCAATTTTGGAGCTTTAAGTTAATATAAATATTGCCCAGAAAAAATAGGTGTTTGACTCCAGTATTTATCAAGCTGCCAACTTTATAAATGTCCGAGCCTTTAAACGCCAATAATAAACCCCTTATTAGCTGGGAATTTATCGTTCTTCAATACAAGAGTCAGAAGTTACTATACATATTTTTATCTGACCAAACAATAAACTTATTTGACCGTAATGACCTAATTTAATAATAGGCAGAATAAAAAATAAGAATTAAAATCAAAATTGGCAGCTTGATTAAATAGTGAATTTGAATAATGTCCCATGCTTTAACACAAAATAAACAAGGTGAGGAAGGCGAGCTAGTTGTATTACTCGTGCTTTCCTTGAGTGCGATCGCGGTTATTTGGGCTGTGATTAAACTCGCAGGTGTAATGATGGTTGTAGCGATTGATGATAGTGCCAGCCATTTAGAGGTATACAATACCTGCATTGGGGATACCAAAATTAGAAGCCTGCTTGGAAGGTACGAACTTCTAAACAGGCTTTCTAAAAAAATAATTTCCACAAACAAAGTCTTCAACTGGTAACAGATAGAGGACTAACTTTACCAAATTTGCTCGGTAGGTACGAACTATCGACAAATATTTACCTTATTTCTGGAGTCATTTGACATATATGCATTTTAACATTAACTTTAGCAGGTCTAAAAACCAAGTCAATATTGTCGAAAAAACAAACTCAAAGAACAAGCTAAACCGTTCGCAGTTATCGTTACCATTGAGAAAATCTGTTTTGGCTGTTTTAGTTTTTCCGGTAACTATTTTTCTATTGACTGGATTGATAATGGTTTCAAGTGGATGTTCACCCGTGTCATTTCACTTAAAAGCCGGTACTGGAGGTTTTGAATTTCAGTTGCAAAAAGGTAGTTGTCATCTTCCACAACCACCACAGTAGTAATTGAGTTGAAGGCATAGGCGAAGTTAGTAGGTTGGGTTTCACTTTGTTCTACCCAGCCTACTACTATAAATAAAAATGCAACTGCACTCCAACCAACCCACCAAAATATCCCCACAGTTTGGAAATGGTGCGTGACGCTATTATCAACCTTTTAATTACCTTCCAAAAATTACTAGAGCGTCACACACCCTACAATTGATACCCAATCCCCAATGCCCAATCCCCCATGCCCAATTCCCCATTCCCACACAACAGTCAAAACCCGCTATCATATAGGCGTTAACTAATTACCAACAGACAAGGGAAGGGAGTTGTGAAAAGCAATAAGGTAAAGGTATTTGCTTGGGTTTCGTTCGGCAATATTATGTTATCAACCCTTTTGATGTCTGTTGGGGTGGAAGCGGCGAAACCTAATAATAACTATATAATTGCTCAAGGTTCAACTGAACAGCAAATTGAACGTTTGGAGGAAGAGCAGCAAAATACTAATCAATATATTGAACAAACTACTTTTCTCTTCAGTTTGTTTCTCGCTACGTTAGTGGTGTTAATGATTGGGGTAATTATTTCTATAGTTTTGTTAAGACGTGCGGTTTTTCGGGAAGTTACAAATTTAGTAACTGCACGTTTTAAGGAGTTGGGTGATTTAGAAGCGAAAATTGCTAGTGCTAATAAAAAGGTACAAAAACTCATTGAGGAAGCTGAGGGTACTGTTGATGAGTTGAATCAAGAAGCTAAGGTTTTAAGTGAAGATATTGGTAGTAAGCAAGAAGGTTTATCGGTTTTAGTTTCGGATTTATCTGCGTCGAAGCAACAAGCTTTGTCGGAAATTGAATCGCAAATTTCTGTTTTTAAGCAAGCTTTGAATAAGTTGGATACGGAATTTACTGGTAAACTATCGGAAGTTCAAGGTAATGCTCAGCAACAAGGTAATGCGATTATTCAAAATTTGGAAAGGTTGAGTGCTGAGTTTGTTCCCCAGATGCAGGGGTTGCAGTCAAATGTTTTGCAGCAGAAGGATGATGTGGTTGAAATTCTTAAGCAGTCGCAGGTTGATTTTGTTAGCGAGTTAAAGGAACTTCAATCGGTGGCGGAGCAGCAACGAGATTTGATTTTGGTTTCTTTGCAAAGTCTTTCTGCCGAGTTTAAACCCAAGTTAAATGTTCTGGAAGCTGATTTAGTGCAACATAAGGATTTAACGGTACAAAATATCAAGCAGTCGCAAGCCGATTTTACAACCGAGTTACAGCAGCTACAATCGGCAACTCAAGCCCAGCAACAGCAAATTTTACAGAATTTACAGCAGCAAGAAGCGAATTTTGCTCCTCAACTGTCGGCGATTTTGACTCACGTACAAAGTCAGAAGGATGCGATTATCGAGAATTTGAAACTTGCCGAAAATCAGTTTTCTTCTCACGTTTCTCAGCTACATACCGATTTACAAACCCAAAAAGACGGTACTTTACAAAGATTTGCTGGTACGGAATCCGAATTCAGCAATCAATTATCTCAACTTCAGCAAGATGCTCAAAAACAGCGAGATGCTATTTTACAGAGTTTACACAAATTAGAAACCGATTTTGCACCGCGACTTGATGATATTGAAACCGATGCCAGAGAAAAAGCGGGACAATATAAGGATGAAACCTTGCAAAATCTCCAAAAATTGCGCGATGAAATTAATGTTGAATTAAAGCAAGCCCAAAATTTGATTCAAGAGCAAGTTAATTCTACTCAAAATAATATAGTTAATTTAGAAACTTCCGTTGCTGCAAAACTTCAAGAATCCCAATCCGGAATTCAAGAGCAAAGGCAAGAAACCCTCCAAAGTTTATCGCAGTTGGAAACCGATTTAACCGCAAAATTTGCTATTTTACAATCTGAAGTACAAGTGCGTAAGGATTCCGCTTACGAATTATTGCAAAATCTTGAGAAAGAAGCCAACAACAAAATTTCAGCTTCTACTCCTCGAATCGAATCTCAGCAAAATCAAACTTTAGAAAGCTTGCAAAAATTAGAAAAAACTGCTCAAGAACAACTTACTGCTTTACAATCGGAAATTACCGCTCGTAAAGATTCTAGTTTGGATAAATTGGATAAATTGGAATCTACTTTAAGCGAGCAATTAAAGTTAGTACAGTCGGATGCGGAAGTTGAGAAGCAGCAGATACTACAAAAACTATCTGAAATTACACCCAGCGAAATAGCTTCCTCCGCCGTTAGCGAAATCTTGCATAAACTAGAAAAGGTAGTAGAGCCGGTAGAAAAATTAAAATCAAATCATCCCCACTTATTTGTCAACGTCGATGAATTTGTTACTCAAGGTAACGAATTATTTGCCAGCGGAGATTACCAAGCAGCCATCGACGCTTATAATAAAGCCTTGGAAGTACAGCCAGAAAACGAAAAAGTTTGGTATCAGTTGGGTTTAAGTTTATGGGAATTGCAGCAATACGAAGACGCGATTGTGTGTTTTGACAAAGTATTGGAAATTAATCCCCAAGATGCCGATAGCTGGTACCATCGCGGTTTAGCCTTGATAGAATTGAAGCGTTATGAAGGTGCAATTTCCGCTTTTGGTAAAGTCGTCAAAAAGCAGCCAGATAACGAAAAGCTATGGTTTGTGTTGGGAATGTGTTTGGGAAGAATTAAACGTTACGAAGACGCGATCGCAGGTTTTGATAGAGCGTTGAAAATTAAGCCCGATTATTACCAAGCTTGGGTTGATAAAGGTGTAATCTTAGGTAAATTGCAGCGTCATGAAGATGCATTTCAAGCCTTTGATAAAGCCGTAGAAGTCGAACCAACTAATGCTACAGCTTGGATGAATCGCGGCATGGCTTTAGAAATGTTGGAGCGTTACGAAGATGCAGTATTTTCCTTTGATAAAGCCATTATCTTGCATCCTACTCCTAAAGCTTATGATAAGCGCGGTTATGTTTTAATTGAATTGCAAAGAGATGAAGAATCATTAAGAAGTTTTGAGCAAGCCTTGGAATTGGACGCAAATTATGCTAGCGCTTATTACAACAAAGCCATAGCTTATAGTTACCAAGGAAAAGTTGATGAAGCAGTAGAAACTTTGAGAAAAGCAATTGAATTAAACGAAAAGTACAAAGAAGATGCTGTCAACGATCCAGATTTTGAAGGGATTGCTGAAGATGAGAAGTTTAAACAGTTAACAGTGAACAGTTAACAGTGAGCAGTTAGCAGTGAACAGTTAACAGTACCATGACAGTTAAATTGTAGGGTGTGCCACGGCTTTAATGATTTTGTAAGAACGAGTTAATTTGTTGATGCCGTGACGCACCATTCGATAATTTCAAATTGTTGAAGAGCTAAAGCATTGGTTCAAATACAGCCGCAAAGAATTAAACTAGGAAAGATGGATAGTAGAATTGCAGCAATTGCGTTGTCTCCTGGATTAATTTTATTGACTCGTAACCTTCGAGATTTTAGTAAAGTAACGGGATTAGTCATTGAAGATTGGACAGTTTGAAATATTAATCAACGTAGTTGTTTAAATCGCAGCATAATATTACAAACACCAGTCGCTATAACCTATCAGTTTGGCAAAAGTCTTACGATTGAAATTAAGGGGAAAGCAAAGAAGCATTCATATCCTTTCCGTTTACGTCGGTGCGGGATAAAAAGTATCTGTAAGAAAAAACTCTGTGTCCCCAGGCTGCAACTCCGCGTAACTTTGGGTTAAAAAATACATTATTTGTAATTGTTTCAATCTTGGTAAATGTTGGGTTACGACAGGATTTTAATTAACCGTTTTAAATCAAATTATTTTCCTGTCTAACCCAACCTACTAACTACTAATCTAATTGACTAAACTTGGTACTAGTAGTTGACTCTTGTAGAAATTAACTGTTTGACAAATACCTTGATAATGATCGGTAAATTGAAATTCGGGGAAGATTTGTCTAAATTGTGAAGCATCCAATATCTTTTTAGGAGCGCCATCTTGAAAATCCGTTCGGAAAACTAATTTTCCTGTAAATCCAACTGCCTTAGCAATTAATTCTGCTGATTCTTTAATAGAATAACCTTGCTGCTGTGCGAAATTGACAGGATAAGTCAAATCCATATTTAGTGTTAACGCTCTTTTGAAAAGCTCTGCAACATCATCCACATAAATCCATTCTCTAATAGGAAGCCCAGTTCCCCATATCTCAAACTCAGTTTTACCTTCTGCTTTGGCTTTTATCATCCTAATTATCATCCCATTAAGAGCATGAACTTTATTTGGATCTATTGAATCACCAGGACCAAAAGCATTTGGTATGAGAAAATTATGCGTCTTAATGCCAAATTCTGATCCATAGCAGCGTGAAATCATATAAAGTACCCGTTTGGCATTACCATAAGAGTAAACTGAATCATGCACCTCTTTGTCCAACCATTCCGATTCAGTATAAATTTCCGCATCACCCTGATAAGAACAATTAGAAAGCGGATTAATTATCAGAGCAGACGAGCAAGCACTTTCAGTCGCTTTATAAAGATTAAGAGACATCAAAATATTATCGTGCACTATAGTGCCATGCCGCGCTGATACATAGTGCAAACCTCCTACATGAGCAACACAGTTGTAAATAACATCAGGTTGTACTTTTTGAAAAGCTTCTTTGGTTAAGTTGTAATCAGTCAAATCCAATCCATTTCTCCTGGATAATGCAATAACTTCGTGTTCGGTATTACTGAAAGCTTTGACAACGCTTTTTCCAAAAAAACCGTATCCACCCAGGACTAAAATTTTCATATTTTTTGTTAACCTATGTTTAATTGTTTACTTTTTCGGGAAGACTGACATACAGCTATAACCCACATTCCGCACCTTGAGTGTTACAATCGGTAATCACTTAATTTTTTCCATGTTTTGAGATAAAAATTATGCTTACATAGTTTTTGATATCAGTTAAAACAAGGAGATTGAGTATATAAACTAGCTTTGTCTTATTCTAAAAAGCAGTAAAAACACTTTTGTGACAGTTAGGGTGCGGAATGTGGGCTATAAAAGTCTAGAGTCTATACCCAAGCAAGAATATTCTTAATTTAATAATAATAGATATTAAGAAAATATAAATAAATATTTTAAATACATTTTATTTACTCAAAAGTAACGTTGCTCCCGGTTGGGGCTGACGACAGGTTGAGTTAAATGCTTTTAGAAGTATGATTTTCAATCAAGGAATGCCGGAATTGCACTATGAGAAGGCAGAAGTACGAAGGCAATCTGTAATTGTTTCAATCTTGGTAAATGTTGGGTTACGACAGGATTTTAATTAACCGTTTTAAATCAAAGTAATTTCCTGTCTAACCCAACCTACAACTACAACCTACTTATATTCAAAGCCCCATAGCCGACTTGGTAGCAAAAGTAATAATGCTAATTGCTAATAAAACAATAGCCACAGCATAAGCAAACTGTCTCCCTGTAACTAAAGGTAGTGCGATCGCATCACTTTTATGGTTGAAAGTATTGGTTTCTCTAGAAAACTGACTACTTTGAAAAATACTTTTTCCTGCTAACAGCATCAACGGCAATGAAAGCACTATTCCCAAAATTTCAATACTCAACAATGCTTTAGGCATGGTATCGGGAGAAACAGGAAATATACGAGCTAAATCTAAACCGTACACCAGAAAATAAGACAAACCACAAACCGCAGACATTATAAATGCCCAGTACTTTTGCTTCAAAACAAAATACACCAGTAATAGACTACTTATGCTCAGGGAAGTTAAGAAGGTATTAAATACTCCTAAAATAATCGGATTTATATGAGAAAAACTACGGGTTTCAATTGGTCCTCCGGGTACTAACACGCTTAGGGAAACGGAAGATAAAACCAAAAGTCCGGCAATCCCATATTTGTTAAAAGTTATCATGATAATTCTCCCAAAATTAAAAATGTGGATGCATTTAATACTGCCTATCGACATCAGAGGAATAGGGAATTTCTGCCAGCAAATGACTGACTAACAGCTTCAACATTAAAAAAGGTAAGAACCACTCCAAACCCAGAGTCGGAGAAAGTACATAGCGATCGCCCAGCATTGCTAATCCGTAAAACCCTAGCGCTACCGGACGCTGAAGATAAAGTGGCGAACGCAAAATCCCTATGGATGCTATCAGTAAATAACCAGATACAACGATTAAAAATTCCCAATCGTTTTCCCGAAACAGCAAAGCAACTAAACTGATATGAATCGTATGTAAACCAACGAAGACTATGTGCTGTTGCCAACCTTGTCCAGAACGGTGATACCAACGCTTAGCAGAAGCAGTAGCATTGGTGAGAACACCACCAACACAATCAAACCCCAGTAAAACTATCAAACCAAGTTGTAGGGAAAACCTGATGAGGGAACATCAGCAAAGCGCCGCACAACTGCGAGGGATATTAGTAGAGGAACTTGAACAGTTGCAAGCAGCTAAATTATTGCGACAGGATATAGAACCTGGTATTGAAGCCAACGCTCTTCTAGCACTGGTAAATGGAGTTAGTCTTGACTGGTTAATACAAGCTAATCGTCTAGCAAGTGATGAACAGCGATTGGTAATTGAGCGATATGTGAAAGAAATGCTAGTTGAGAAACCTGTATCAAATTAAAATAATTAGAAATTGTACCGTAACCTAAGATTATCTATAGTTGTTTTAATTATTGATGTTGAACTTTGGAAACCCCTCTCCTTTATAAGGAGAGGGGAAGGGGTGAGGTTCCTTCATGTATTAAATTCAACAGAAAACCCTATAATTGGTGCGTGACGGCATTTCGTAGTCATTCAGTTATGTAATAAATCTTTCATAGCCGTCACACACCCTACAATTTGACGATTTTGGGGAATAATATTCCTTTGTAGAGACGTAGCATTGCTACGTCTCAAACAATTTCAAATTACGACTTAATTGAGCAACGCCAAAAACTGCTAAATCTAAGAGTTAGAAATTAGTAAGGAATCGGAAGCAAAACTAAATTGGTTGATAATATCCTGTTCGCTCATAGCATCGGCATTGATACCATTAAAACCAAATTCAAGGGATGAGCCTGGTGCAATGGAGGAATTCCAGCCCACATCTTCAATCACATATTCGTTTCCTTCCTGACTTTCAATACTACCGTTCCAGATTTCTTTAATCTCAAAAGGAGTATTCATTTCTAATTCCCAATCATTTACAACTTTATTGGTGTTGTTGGTAATTTTGACATTAGCTGTAAATCCATTATTCCATTGATTTACTAGAGAGAAAACGACATTATCAATTGCTTCATTAGCTGTATTAGGATTACCGCCATTAGTAATTGGATCGATTGGATCATTAGCTGTATTGGAGTTATCAACGCTACCAGTAATTGGATCGATTGGATTACTACTTTCATCGGGGTTATCGCTAGGAGTAGCTGGAACAATTGGATTACTATCGTCTAGAGCAGGGGTACTGCTAAGATTTCCCGCTCCATTTAGCTCTACATTATCGATAGCTAAGTTGGTGTCACCAGAATAGCTACCTTGGAAACCTAACTCAACTGATTCTCCTGATGCAATTAAACGGTTATAGTCAAGATTCTTGATGACATATTCGTTTCCTTCATCGCTTTCAATATTACCGTTCCAGATGTTTTCAATCTCGAAAGGAGCAGTAAATTCTAATTCCCAACCATCAACAGCTTGATTGCTGGTATTAGTAATTTTTATTTTGCCTATAAAGCCATTATTCCATTGATTTTCTACAGAAAATTGGACATCCTTTAATGTTCCGGTATCTACGTCGGGATTATCGTTACCACCCAAATCGTTGGGATTATCTACGTCGGGATTATCGTTACCACCCGAATCGTTGGGATTATCTACGTCGGAATTATCGTTACCACCCAAATCCTTGGGATTATCTACGTCGGGATTATCGTTACCACCCGAATCGTTGGGATTATCTACGTCGGGATTATCGTTACCACCCAAATCGTCGAGATTATCTACGTCGGAATTATCATTGCCACCCAAACCGTTTAGATTAGTACTTCCATCAAGGTTAATACCAGGAATTTCAGTTAGTGCTTGTCCACCGAATTCCTCAGTCATGCGTGCTAGAGCCCCGGTAAAAGCTGCATTGTAGTCTAATGCAACCTCATTGGCGATATAGTCAGTACGCTTATCTTGATAAGCATCATCATTTGGTGCAGAGGGACCACCAACTAATGCACCGTAGATAGTGTATTCGTTAGAGTTAGAGTCACCGATATTAGTCGTACCAGAAGCTGCTCGGTGGTGGGGATTCTGAGGGTAGTTTTCGCCAAAACCCACCATGTAACTAAAATTATTAGGATTGTCTCCCAAAATATAGTTAATTTGACTTTCAGAAAAGTCAGTGTATTTACCTCCTTTATCGTTAATAGTGTCACCATAGACACCAGCTAAAAAGGCTGTATTTGCTGTATAGCGTAGCGAACCCCACTTATCCAACCAGGCTAAACCACCAGCAGTTTTCTGGATACCACCATTAGGATCTGCCCAGTTATCTAACCAAGCTTCTACATCCTGCTTGTATTTAGAACTACCTGTTGCTTGAGCTAATAAAATAGCAGTACCATGGGATTTGTTATCCCAATTATGGGTCCAAGCAGAATTCAAACCCTTATAGTAGCTCTGTGCTTTATCTAAGTATTGACTATCCGTCTCACCCTTAGCCTGAGTCGCTTTGTGCAACCAAGCTGCTCCCCAAGCAAGTTCATCTTCATAGCCACTCCAAGAATTATAGAAGTTCTGAGCATTAGAGATGGAATCAGAGTATGAACCTCGATGTTGCTCCGCAAACTCATAAAGCCCTTTAGCTTTCCCCAAAAGCTTATCGGCATAAGCTGCATCAGTAGAGCGGAAAGCAATGGAAGCAGAAGCTAATGCAGCGGCGCTTTCTGCCGTTAAATCCGAACCGGGGTTTTGTGCATCTACCTTAAAAGCTGGTCTAGACATAGTCATGTCTTCCGGCGCTCCCCAGTAGGCATGATCTTGATAACCATCACCTACTTGCCCCCAGAAAACATCATCTGATGTGGTTGCAGTTCCTTTGTCGTCGTATGCTTTGAGAATATAGTCAGTTCCCCATCTGATATTATCGAGGGTATTATCAAACTGACCAACTTTCTTATAGCCGTCGCTATATTCGATTGCACCCCAACTAAGCATTGTCATTGAGGCTGCCATAGGAAAACCGAATTTAACATGGTCCCCTGCATCGTAGTATCCGCCGCTTAAATCGCGGTTGACATCAGCACCGTCATTAACAGCAGAATCATCGCGCCAAGAAATAACATAATCCTCCGGTAAATCTCCAGAACGCTGAGCTAGATAGAAAAGATTAGACTTTTGTAGAGCTTCACCGTAGTTGAATTTCGGTTGATTCTGATTCATCTTTAATTCCTTATCTTCTACAAAGGTTTTTAGGTAGACGCTTATTAGAAGTCTCGAAAATTACATATCTGAGATACTTTCTGTTATGTAACGATACAAATCCTAGTCAGTAAAATTTCAGCTTGAAAAAATCATTAGACATCTCCGGAAAAGATTTATCAGAGTTGCAAACCTAACCCCCCTTCCCCCCTTCCCTACGAGGGAAGTGGGGTTTTTAAGCCTCTCTCCTTGTAGGAGAGAGGTTTGGAGAGAGGTATTTTTTATTTCCGGAGATGTCTATTTATTCCGAAATAACTCTATTCCCCTCAAATAATAGACAATCAGCCATTCTTAGTAATCTTCAACTTCTTTGAGAATGATTCCGCACATCTGTGAGTAGTATATATACTTATTTTAACTCACCCCGTCCTACGGACACCCCTCTCCAAAGTAGAGGAGAGTCGAAGGGGGTGAGGTTTCAAGTGTATTGCACCCAACTCAAAACTACTGTATAAGCTGCTACCCATTTAACTTATATGTTCATGTTTAAAAAATTAGCGTTTCTGAATAAAAATATGATAAAAAGTTTTGATTTCACATTGTTTGAGAAGCATTAATGCTACGTCGAGACACAGGGAAGGGAGTTTATGGGTTTAATGCCATAAAATACTTCCATCCACCGTGAGTTAAATCCTAGCCAAATACGCAGTTATTAAAGTAACATATAATTACTTATATTATTTTTTAAAATAAAAAATGACAGCTTTAACAGAATTAATGTTGATACTCGCAACCGTGGTGGGTGTGGTAGATGGGGAAACGATTCGTGCAAAAAATGTAACCGGGGAAGTAGCGACTGTAAAAATGGCTTGCATTCACATACCAACTCGAAAATCCCGTAGAGATGAAGCCCATCAGAGATTGAAGCAGCTTTTACCGAATGGTAATCCTATAGTTATTCGGTTTGCAGATACCTATCAAGAATCACAAATTGTTGGGGAAGTATTTTTAAACAATAAATCGATAAATCTGCAAATGGTGAAAGAAGGTAAAGCAGTTGTAGATAAAACTTCTGTAGAACAAAATTGTTATGAAAGCAGAATCCAGTATTTGGTAGCAGAAGCTAATGCGAAACAGCGAGGTTTGGGGTTGTGGGAAAAATCTAGATACGTTATGAAATAATTGGTAATGGGTAATTGGTAATTGGGCATTGGGCATTGGGCATGGGGAATTGGGTAATGGGGTAATGTGATGATATTTTTTTATTTTCTTCCTCCCTGACTTCTTCATCCCCTCACTTCTTCCTTTTCCTCCTAATTCTGCATCATCGATGCTAATTGTAAACTTGTTAGCGCTTCTTTACTTTCATATTCCTCGACACCATCAGCAAAGAAGACGAGAATAATTAGACCAAATACGCCGATTACTGGAATTATTGTAATTAAAGCAAAACCTATAATCAAATTTCTAACTATCTTTATTCCTGTAGTCATTGCAGATAATTTTAAGTATATTAATATACTATATTAGGATTTCTGCGGCTTTTTCAATGAGTAAAGCAAATTAAACTAACTTCTTGCACAATTCTCAATTTCGCTCAAAGAAACCGGGTTTATTGTCGTGAAAACATGACTTATGTGGTTATTAAGCCAGAAAGAAACCCGGTTTGTGACATTAGTGCAAGATTTATCTTGATTTTTTTTCGTAAATTACCGATAAATCAACTGTATATATATTAATTAAATAAGTAAGTCGGCACAAATAAACCAAGCTACATTACAGAATGTAAATTACCCTCAAACCCTTATTCCTATTGCCTTTTGCCTATTGCCTATTGCCTTATCCCAATTACTATTTTCAATGCCAACCTACTTACATTCTTATGATTAACTATTTCTTTTTGTAAGGAATAATAACTGTTTGAGAATCTGTAGATTTTACCGTACTACTAATATAAAATTCAAAATTGAGTCATGGGAGAACATAAACCTGCTACCGAAGAGCGTTTTCTGATATGTGGTTTGGGAGGATTGGGGCAGCAATGCGTAATTGCTTTGAAACAATTCGGGGTAAAGGTTGTTGGAATTGAGTTGGTAGAGCCGAAAAGTTGGAGAATTCCTGGTGTAGATAAGTTGCTCGATGAATTAATTATCGGTGACTGTCGTCAAAATAGCACTTTTAAGCGTGCGAAAATTGAACTTTGTCGTGCTGTTTTGATTGTCAGCAGCGACGAATTGATTAACGCCGAAACTGCTATCGCTGTAAGACAACTTAACAAAGATGCTCGCTTGGTAGTTCGTTCGACGAAGGAAAATTTAAATCAACTTTTACAGGAGCACTTAACTAATTTTGTTGCTTACGATCCCATCCATTTATCGGCTGCATCCTTTGCTCTTGCTGCTTTGGGAGGAGATTCGTTAGGCTTTTTTAATTTAAATAATAATTGGTTGGGGGTATTTCAGCATAAAGTTCGTAATCGAGATATTTTTCACCGCCGTCAACTTTTTGAAATAAATTCTGGTACTCGAAAATTACTTTGCTATTTACCAAATAAATATGATGCCTTTAATTGCTTTTATGATTGGGATGCTGAAACAGTAATTAAGGAAGGTTCGACTTTAATATATGTGGAACAATTTGATAGGTTGCTATCAACACAAAAAAAAGGTTCGATTAATAGTACTCCCAAGAAAAAGCAAATATGGCAAGAGCCAGGAAATATTATTAATCAAATTAAATTTAGAAAAAAATTTTTAGATTTTTGGCATTCTGGTTCCCAAATCCGTCGGTTGGTAATTGTTTCAATTTTAGTAACCATTAGCTTGGTAACTGTAGGAACGGTACTATTTTATGTATTAGTAGGAAATTCGACTTCTGTAAATCCTTTGTATATTACGATTAGTTTACTTTTGGGTGGATATGCTGATTTCTTGTATAGCGTACAGCCAGATTCGATAATTTTGCAATTTTTAGGTTTGGCATTAGCAGTAGCAGGAACAGCTTTTGTTGGGGTATTATACGCCCTGGCTACCGAAAAACTTTTATCAACTAAATTTCTATTTTCCAAAAAACGCTCTCCAGTTCCCGAAGAAGGACATATAGTTATTATTGGCATTAAAAGAGTCGGTAGTAAAGCAGCAAAGATATTACAGCAATTTAATCAACCTTTAGTCGCCATTGCTTTAGATGACGACTTTGATGACAACCATTTACCAGATATACCTTTGTTTAAAGGTGATTTAAACCAGTCTTTGAATAAAGTAAATCTTTCCACGGCGAAAAGCGTAATTGCTACCAGTGAAGACGAAATGTTAAACGTGGAAATGGGATTAAAAGCTTTGAAAATCAACCCCAAAAGTAACTTAGTAATTCGTACCTTCGGACAGCGTTTAAGTGAAAACTTGGCTCAAATATTACCCAAAGCTCAAATTATATCTGCTTACGCAGTCGCGGCAGAAGCCTTTGCCGGAGCCGCATTTGGTGAAAACATTCTTGACTTATTCCGTTTGCACAATCAAACAGTTTTAGTCACCGAATATCAATTTACTGAAGTTGATACTTTGAATGGTTTAATGCTTTCCGAAATTGCTTACGGTTATGGTGTAGTACCAATTTTATATCAAAAACCACCACTTTCAGGAGAGTTAATGCCTAAAGCATACAAACAAATAGAACCAGGTATCCGTTTAACTGTGCTTGCAACCATCGATGGCTTGAAAAGAATGGAAGCAGGAAGAATTGGTATTTATCCCAAAAATTGGCAAGTAGTCATTCAAAGCGCCAATACAGAAGAAGCTAAATTTGAAGGAGCAAATCAAATTGCCAAAATTTCCAACTACCCCTTAGATAAAGCTAGAGAATTAATCAATAATTTACCTCAAACTTTAAAAGTACCTTTATATAAACTTCAAGCACAACACTTAATCAGAGTTTTGCAAAAGCATCAAGTTATGGCTACTTTAAAAAGGATTTAGAAAAACGATTTAGAAAAGAAAATCAATCTCTTACCCATTTAAATATCTATCGTATTAGTAAGTATTAATAATTGGTCATTGGTAATGGGCAACGCCGGAATTGCATATAGAAAACTATTCATACCTTAGATAGATAGTAAGAATTAGAGAATTCGGATATCAGTATTTACTAGTTCATAATTATACTGTTTAGAAATAATACAAAGTGCTATCTGTAACTTGATTATTTCGATTTTGCTGGGTTTAATAACCTTGTTGATATTAAAAATTACTATAACCCCCGATGAAATTTATACGTTTAGTTTGTATAGCACTAATGGGAATCAGCATAGTAAATGTAAAACCGGCTGTAGCTGTTCCCACAAAACGAAATCACAAACCGATTCCCAGTTTTACTCAATTGTGTAAGCAAAAAGAAAGCTTAAAAGAGCAAACACAATATACAATTAAAGTTTTATTGCGAAAAGTTGCTACTAATAACTGCGATCGCGCTCACCAAAAACTGAGAAAAATACAAATCCTAGACCTTTCTTCCCATGAAATTAGCGACTTGTCACCCCTTGCCCAGCTAACTAATTTAAGAGAGCTTTATCTTTCTTACAACCAAATCAGGGACTTATCTCCCCTATCTCGATTAACTAATCTCAAATTTCTTTTCCTTGAATCAAATCAGATAGGTGATTTATCCCCGCTTTCACAATTAACCAATTTGACTTGGCTTTTTGTCGGCGAAAATCCCATTAAAAACAAAACCTGTCCCGTAAAACCAGAATCTATATGCGAGTTTGAGAAAAATGGCGACGAGCTGTTAATTCCTGAAGAGATAGATTTAATAGCGCAGTTGCCACAATCGTAAGCTGTTGGTACGAGCGAGCCAAATTTCAAATTAGCAATGTTATTAAGGTTACATCTTCTCCAATTGTGACCAAGTACGATCAATTTAACTAGTGTTTCGTCAAGCGAACTTTGCGGGGTTAATTGTAAGAAAAAAAGTAATTTTCTCCCCCTGCCTCCCCTGCTCCCCTTGCTCCCCCTGCTTACCCTTACCCGGCAATTTTTGCTTGCCAGAGTACTAGATACTGGCTCCTCATTAAAATAACTCTTATGACATCCGAATCTCGCACTCAAGCAATCAACCAAATAACCGAGCGCGAACCAATTCCCGTCGATTTTCCTAGTAATTTTGAAGAACTTTGGGCGGTAGATGTTTTTAGCCTCAGCAAAATGAAGCAATGTCTGCCCAAAGCTGTATTTAAATCCCTCAAGCAAACCATTGAATCAGGCAAACAGCTTGATGTTTCTACTGCCGATACCGTGGCATCGGCAATGAAAAACTGGGCTATTTCTAAAGGTGCGTCCTATTATGCCCACGTTTTTTATCCTATGACTAACGCCACCGCAGAAAAACACGATGGGTTTATTTCTGTAAGTGATGGTATGGCGATCGCCGAATTTGCTGGCAAGCTTTTAGTTCAGGGTGAACCCGATGGTTCATCTTTTCCTAATGGCGGTATTCGTTCTACTTATCAAGCAAGGGGCTATACGGCTTGGGACGTAACTAGTCCTGCTTATTTGATGGAAACCGACAACGGAATAACTCTTTGCATCCCCACCGTTTTTGTTTCTTGGAGTGGTGAAGCCTTAGATAAAAAGACTCCTCTGTTGCGCTCGATAGCGGCAATGAACAAATCGGCTAAACGAGTATTAGAACTGTTGGGGAACAGCGATATTGCTCCACTAAACTCTAGCTGTGGTGCGGAACAGGAATATTTTCTAGTTGACGCGCATTTTGCTAATAGTCGTCCCGATTTATTATTAACGGGGAGAACTTTGTTTGGTAAATCTCCTGCTAAAGGTCAAGAGTTTGATGACCACTACTTTGGGGCAATTCCCGAACGAGTTCAGGTGTTTATGCAGGATGTGGAACAGAAAATGTACCGCTTGGGCATTCCTGCTAAGACTAGACATAACGAAGTAGCCCCCGGTCAGTTTGAAATTGCACCTATTTTTGAAGCCGCAAATGTAGCCTCTGACCACCAGCAATTAACTATGACTTTGCTGCGTCAGACTGCTAAAAAGCACGGCTTTATCTGTTTGTTGCACGAAAAACCCTTTGCTGGTATCAACGGTTCGGGTAAGCATGTTAACTGGTCTGTCGGTAATTCAACTCAGGGAAATCTACTCGATCCTGGTGACTCTCCCCACCAAAACCTTCAGTTTTTGATTTTCTGTGCGGCGGTAATTCGCGGCGTACATAAACATGGAACTTTGCTGCGGGCTGTAATTGCCAGTGCCGGTAACGACCATCGTTTGGGTGCCAACGAAGCGCCTCCCGCGATTATGTCGGTTTATTTGGGTTCTCTAGAGGAACTATTTGACAATATTGTTGCTCGGGGAACACTGAACGTTAAGTATAGTGACAGAGGCGAAATTAACCTTGGGGTAGATACTCTAGCAATCTTGACAAAAGATGCAGACGACCGGAACCGTACATGTCCCTTTGCTTTTACTGGCAACCGTTTCGAGTTTCGGGCAGTCGGTTCTAGTCAGTCAGTTTCAGGTCCGTTAATTGCCCTTAACACGATGTTAGCTGATTCTTTAACCGCAGTCGGCGATTTACTAGAAGCAGAATTAGGCAAAGGGAAAAAAATCGAAGATGCAGTAGTTGCTGTTATTCAAGAAATAATCGGTAAACACCGTGCGGTTATCTTTGGTGGCAATGGCTACTCCCAGGAATGGCACAATATCGCTAAAGAGAGAGGTTTGGCTAATTTACCCACCACAGCAGATGCTTTACCCGTACTAAAAGAGAAAAATACCAAAGAATTGTTTGAGAGAACTGGAGTTCTTTCATCTGCCGACTTAGAAAGCCGCTTTGAAGTCTATGCCGAGCAGTATATTCTCTCAATTGAGATGGAAGTTAAATTAGTCACCGATATGGCTAAAACACTAATCTATCCTGCGGCAATGCGCCACTTAGATAATATTGCTACTACCGTCACAGGTTTAGAAAAAATCGGCATTAGTCTCAATCGAGACCATATTAACGGCGTTGCCTATTTGACTAACTCTCTTACCGACAAAATAGACAAGCTGCAATCGGCGATCGCCAAGTCGGGTTTTGGCACTATTGAAGAACACATGCAGTATTACGCTACTACTGTATGTCCTTTGATGAAGGATGTCCGGGCTGACGTTGATGCTCTAGAAGCAGAAGTTGCAGACGATTTGTGGCCCCTACCAACTTATCAAGAAATGCTATTTATCAAGTAGTTTTATTTAGAAATATATACTTGATTTGTAACAATTTTAAATCTATTTTCAGGTCGTCAATTGAGCGACCTTTTTTTTGCGTTTTTAGTTACTTATGATTCGTTATATTGAGTCCAGTTGCATTTTTATTGACTTAAAAAGGATTTTTAGTAGGAATAAAATTTATTAATGCCAATCCAATACTACGAGGGATAGCAATTAAACTCGTTTTCAGATCCCCCAACCCCCTTAAAAAAGGGGACTTTTATTCCCTCCTTTTTAAGGAGGGTTAGGGAGGATCCCCCCAAAACCTACGCAGTATTGAATCCCAATCCCCATTACCAATCCGGCAACAGTTCTTATTATTACTTTTAATTTAATCCCATCCCCTTAATAAATGTTTTCTGTTACACCAATATGTGAAAACTAATTTTTATCGTAAGTGAGAGATTAATTATGCCAGCGACTAAGGGTACAACTGTTGATGCTAAAGTAGTGCGGGTTGTGGATGGCGATACTATCCGTGTTGAAGTGGAAGGTGAGGAAGAAAGTTTGCGGATTTTGTCTATCGATACCGAAGAATCGAATGCAGGTAGTCCAAAACCCGCTTCACCTTGGGGAAAGGAAGCAAAAAAGGAAGCTGAGAAATTATTCAAGGCTGGCGATAAAGTTAAGTTGGAATTTCCCGGTGATGAGTCAGTAGAAGAATGTATGGCAAAGTATCGGGGAAATTACGGTCGTTTATTAGTGTTTGTTTATTTAGATGACGGTACGGACTTTCAAGAGTACATGATTCAAAAGGGTTTTAGTCCTTATTTCATGAAGTATGGTTATGCGGCACTTGCCGATAACCACGAGCGATATATGCAAGCGGAGAAGGAAGCACAAATAGCTAATCGGGGGGTTTGGAATCAAATCGAGGTAAATGGTTCCGAAGTCCGGAATTATGCGGCTTTGGGGGTTTGGTGGTATTTAAGGGCGGAAATAATTCAAAATTACCGTCGGTTTAAGCAGGAAAATGAAGATGCAACTGTATTTAATACCCGACTCGATTATGACAAAGTATTGGAAATAGCGAAAAAAGAAGAAGAAGCAACTATTTTTACCGAGTTGCGTAATCCCAAACGTGTTGCTAGTAATAGTATGCTTATCGGCATTGGTTCTGTAGAGAAGCCGTTTTCTATCTTTATTCCCAAAGTTGACGAAGCTGCTGGAGAGGAAATAATGAGTTTGATTACTAACCGTTATATTTCCACAGACTCAGAGCATCCACGCAGAAGCTATGCATATGTCAAAGGTAAATTGAGTATCCATAAAGATAAACCCCAGGTTATTGTGAGTAACGTTAAGCAAATTATGGATTTACCAGAATTGGGAATTGGGGATAGGGCATAGGGCATAGGGCATGGAGAGGATGGGGAGAGAGGGAGACAAGGTGATAGATTCTGTAAGAAAAAATTCTTATCACTACATTACTCCATTACCCCATCACTCCATAATTATCAATTTCTCATTTCTAACTATTCCCAATGCCCCACGCCCGATGCCCAATTAAACGCTATCAGTATTTCGGCTTAACTGATTTTCAATAGTTTCAATAGCTGCATTCAGCGCAGCTAATCTAGCTTCAACATTGTCTCTCATAAATTTGAGAAACTTTAATTTGTTTTCTTGATGTTTCGTAGTAGAAAAACTATCAGTGCCGCAGCAAGAATTCATCCAGAAAGGAAACATAATAATTACCTAAATTAAAATTGCCTCTAATTATATCTTGCCGCGATTTTTAAAAATTGGTAATGGTTAATTGGTAATTGCCCTCTGCTTGTCTCTCTCTTCCCCATGCCCAATGCCCCATGCCCAATCCCCAATGCCCATTCTTCAAATTTATTCTTCGCGCAAAACATAACCGACACCGCGCACTGTATGAACTAAACGTTTTTCGTTATTTTCTTCAAGTTTGAGACGTACATAACGAACATACACTTCAATCACGTTAGAATCGCCAACAAAATCATAACCCCAAACTTTTTCTAAAATTTGGTCTCTTGTAAATACTTGACGGGGATTTCCCATCAAATATTCGAGCAAGTCAAATTCTTTTACTGTCAATTCTATTACTCTATCACCACGAAAAACCTGACGAGTTTGACGGTTTAAGCTCAAATCTTCAAACTGTAATATATGACGATTGTCTTCCTCGGTACGACGACGTAAATGAGCGCGAATCCTAGCTAAAAGTTCTTCTATACTAAAAGGTTTTACTACATAATCATCAGCCCCGGCATCCAAGCCTTCAACCCGCGCAGTTACTTCATCTTTAGCAGTGAGCAAAATTATCGGAATTTTACTTCCCGTTGTTCGCAGACGACGACAAAGTTCCAACCCACTTAAACCAGGAAGCATCCAATCTAAAATTGCTAAATCAGGAGTTGATTCTCGCGCTAAAATTAATCCTGCCATTCCATCATGAGCGACGTTAACGTTATAACCTTCGCTACTCAACTCCATTTCTAAAAATTGAGCTAATTTGACTTCATCTTCAACCAGAATAATGTTTTCACTCATTTCAATTGTAAATTTTAGATTTTGCGGAAAGTTGCGGTGCGGTGAAGCATTGCGGTCTTGGGGAGCCATTGCGTTGGGCGGGTTTCCCGACTTGAAGCAAATGGCGTGGTTTCCCCCATGAGCAAATGCTGAACCCGAAGGGGGGTTCCCCCCGTTGAGCAAACTTTTCAAGACGGATTTTAGATTTTAGGTTTAGGATTTAAATTATGCACAATCCCCCATGCCCAATCCCCCATGCCCAATTACCCATTACCCAATTGCCATCGGTAATTTTACAGAGACTAAAGTTCCTTCTTGAGGATTAGATTCAATAGAAAATGTTCCGTTATGTGCTTCGATAATCCTTTTTGTAATTGCCAATCCTAATCCAGTTCCATAAGATTTGGTAGAAAAGAATGGCTGAGTTAGCAATGGTAAAATATCTGGCGGTATGGGTTCCCCACCATTACGAACTTGGATGCAAACTTCTTTATTATTTAAGTCGCTATCTACCTGTAACTTAACTTTCTGTTCCGGATTTATCGCTTCACAAGCATTCTGAACGAGATTAATTAATACTTGCTTAATTTTATTTTCATCTCCCTGTATTTTTGGTTCGGTGTTTGCTGGATAAAAATCAATACTTTTGTTAATTATTCCCGGTATATTTTGCTGAATCTCTAACACTTTGTTAATACATTTATTGATATCGATTTGAGAAACATCTAAAATATGCGGTTTGGCATAAAGTAAAATTTCTTCTAACAACTTTTGTAAACGGTTTGCTTCATCTTGTGCCAAAATTAAACGTTTTTTTACCTGGTCAGATAAATCAACTTTATTAAAGTATTCTAAAACTAATTTAATAGTAGAAAATGGATTGCGAATTTCATGAACTATAGAAGCTGCAAATTCACCAATGGCAGCTAAACGTTCTCGTTCAACTAGTTTGGCTTGTGCTGCTCGTAATTCTTCTGTTTTATTAGTTACTTCTGTTTCTAAAGTTTGATTAAACTGTTTTTGTTGTTGATAAAGGTGATGGTTGTCAATTGCTGTTGCTGCTCGCTCGGCAAATAATTCCGCAATTTCTATTTCTTGAGGTGAAAATTGACGCGGTTTACCGTGAAAACAACAAATTGTACCGATAACTTTGCCTTGAGAAGTGCGTAAAGGTATTCCTAAATAAGCACGGCAGCCTTCTGGTGGTGTACCATGTTCTGTAGATTTATCTGTATCTTCAACAACTAAACATTGACCAGAATTAAAAACAGTTCCAGTTAATTGTCCGTGTAAAGATTGATGACTATTCTCGTTACCCATATCGACGTTACTAGCTAATACTTGAGCAAAACCTTCTTGACAAATAGTAATAACGGAAATATCTACATCAATTAATTCACCCACACCAGTTGCGATTTCTTTTAGATACACACTGAAGGTACCCGTGCGATGACTAAGAGATGATAAAATCTCTAAAGTTCTTTGCTTGTGATGCCAATAACAATTATCTAATGCTTGATTTTTATTACTACTTGGCTTACCCAAAGCAAACAAATTATCATGTTCTCGCAATAGAAATAAGCTAATTGAAGTTCCCAGCAATGGTATACTAGACCACAACAAAATATCAGTCGGTTCGCTAAATTTGAAAAACTCTTTGTATATAGGAGCTAACAAAACTAGCTGCATACTCAATACACCACCATAGGAAAATGTTTTATACAAACCGCTGAGAAAAGATACTATTAAAACTGTTGTAATAAATAATAGTGGATAACAGATAAAAGCTGGTATGTTTAATGAATCAAAACTTTGAAAAATTTCTTGTTTTGGCTGAGTTATGAAAAGTTTCTGTGTTATCAAAGCTAAAAAAAAGATCGATATACTCAAACGCATGACAAATAATCCGATTTCAAGACGTTTTTCGTTTGCCATAGTCTAGCCCCCAATTATCAATTTAGTAGACTGTTGTAAAATGCAAGCTATAATAAAAGGCTATATATATAGATTTATCTAGGAAAACCTAGCTAAGACGATATAAAGACCTGCATTTTAAGATACTAGCAAGTAGACCAATTAGTCTACTTTTACTACATAATTATTGATTTATGAGGGTTGAAACTAACGAGCAGCGCCAACAGAATCGTTTAAAATCAAGCGATATTAGGAAGCATCAGCTACGGGAGAAGATTTTGATTGCCGCAGCAGACTTGTTTTACTACAAGGGTTTTAATCAAGTTAGCATCAATGAGGTAATCGCAAATTCAGATGTTGCCAGACGGACGTTTTATCGATATTTTTCATCCAAGGATGAGCTAATTGTAGAAGTGATGCGCTTTCAATCAAAGCGATGGCTTGAATGGTTTGAAGAAACCCTCAATCAAAGAGCGAGCAATCCAAGAGAGAAAATATTAATAAGCTTCGATGTATTGCGAGAATGGTTTGATAGTCCGGATTTTCACGGATGTCCTTTTATTAAATCAGCTTTAGAAATTGCGGATGTGTCCCATCCCATAAACCAAATCGCCGTAATGGCAAGACAATCAGTTCGGACTTATATTTATAAACTCGCTCTCGAAGCTGATATTCCCAAACCAGAAGTCTTTTCTCAACAATACTTGCTTTTGCTCGGCGGTTCAACTTTAATGGCGACTATTGAAGATACTTCAATCGGCGTTGAATATGCTCGCGAAACCTTAACCGCTTTTATGAACCAAGATTTCAATTAGAAACTTGCAAATTTTACCTCACCCCCTTCCCCTCTCCTTGTTAAGGAGAGGGGAGCCGGAGGCGGGGTGAGGTTTGTGCAGTGCCACAAACCCGGTTTCTTATCGTAAAACTATAATTATCTCGTTGTGAAATCAGAAAGAAACCGGGTTTCTTTGAGTAGACAGTTAAGTCTACTAATTAAACTAAAACAGCAGCATCAACATCAGAGGGTTGTTTAACTCCTCTTTCACGCCGAATTTCTCGCCAAATTCCCGTAGCAGCGATAGCACCGTCAGAAGCTGCTACTACCACTTGATTTAATCCCATTTTCAAATCCCCAATAGCGAAAATTCGGGGGTGAGATGTACGACACATTTTATCTGTCACCAAATTCTCACCTTGAGTTTGCAAATTCAAGCCAGAAAGATAAGCTGAATGGAATACCGAACCCATGGAAACTAATCCAGCATCCAACTCAATTATCGAACCATCCATCATTTGCACTCCAGTCATTTGATGGTTTTCCCCGATAAATTGCTTGATTGGTTTTTCTACTAACTTATATTCATGCTCCCATAATCTATCGCGAAATTGGGAACTAACTTCAAACATATCTTGAGTAAAAAGAGTGATATGAGGTGTAAACCAGCCAAGACTAAAAGCTACCTGCAAACTGCGCTCGTTTCTACCAAATACACCAACTCTTTTATCTGCCATTTCATAGCCATCACATATCAAGCAGACGTGTAGGTTATATCCTGCATATTCGTAAACATTTTGGATATCGTCAACAAAAGGCAAGTTATCAATAATACCGCTAGCTGCAATCACATACTTAGCACGAAATACCTCATAAGTGCTGTTTTGACGACCTATTTTAACTTTAACCTCAAAGAAATCTCCTTTATCTGTCACATCTTCAACATAAGCATTAAGTAAATCTCCTCCCAAAGATAAATAATGGTCTTTTCCCTGTTTTAATAAAGTACGCCCTTGAGTATCTGGTGGTAAACCGAGATAATTGTGGAGTTCCTGCATCCAGAAAGAGCGAGCTTTACCTTTATCTATAATTAAAGTATCTAAAAGATATCTTTGTAAATAAATTCCAGCAGACAAACCACCAACACCACCACCAATAACAATAGTATCGTAAACCTTGTCCGTGGATTCTTGTAAATTTTGTTTTGATAGTTGCATAATTACCTTTTGGAGTTAGTTGTTAGTTGTTAGTTGTTAGTTGTTAGTTGTTAGTTGTTAGTTGTTAGTTGTTAATTCATTGTTCATTGATAACTGCTCACTGTTAACTGTTCACTGTTAACTGTTAACTGTTCACTGTTCACTGTTCACTGTTCACTGATTACTGAGTCGCTTTTTGAGCCAACATTTTCAAAGCATTGCTAATTCTTTCTAACGGCTCGTCAGCACAACCTCTTAATTTATGACGGCGAGATAGATAATTCGGATTGTTGTAACCAAGCCAAACTTGTCCGTCTTCGTCTTCCCAAATAAGAGCTTTTTGAGGTAAGTCAATTCCCGCAGTTTGATTGCACTGCATTAACGGGGTACCTGCTCGGGGATTACCAAATATGATTACTTGTGTAGGGCGTAATTCTAAACCAACAGATTCGGCTCCAGCTTGGTGATTAACTGTACCAAAAATATTTAAACCTTGCTCTTTAGCAATAGATTCAAAGCGTTTAACTGTTTCTTCTACACTGTAATTACTCTTAACTCGAATAATACCATCTCTTCTAACCCTATGGATTCCATTTTTTCTACTTCTAGCTATCTCTTGTTTCGAGTTTTCTCTAATTCCTTGAGTTGCATATGCAGGAAGAACAAATAAGCCTAATGCAGCAACAGTCAATAATACTTTCTTCATTGTCATTCTCCAAAAATTTCAAAATTTACAATAAAAAAATCAAAATTCAATCGGGAAATATAGAATTATTTCGCTTAATTTTAACTAAACTCCCAATGCCCAATGCCCAATGCCCAATTACCAATTACCAATTAATAAAAAGCCTTGATAAGACTCAAACTGAGAACGGAAATGAACACCCAGGAAACAGCACCCAAATAAAGAGGTTTGATTCCACTTTGTTTAATTTCAATAATGCTAGTTTTCAAACCCATACCCGCCATTGAAATGGTTAGTAAGAAATGGTTGATTTCGGTTACTGATTTTTTTAATCCTTCAGGAAAAACATTACCACTATTCAGTAACATTAGAGCAATAAATCCAAATACAAACCAAGGTATTGGTAATTTTTTAGACTTAGTTTCTTTCGACGACTTGCTAGAACCCGATGATACAAATCCTAAAGTTAATACAACCGGTGCTAAAAATATTACTCTTGATAATTTGGCAATGGTACCGAATTCACCGCTGACTTCTCCACCTTGAAATGCTGCTGCAATTACCTGGGCTGTTTCATGAATGGAAACACCGCACCAAATTCCAAATTCTTGAGAATTAACCTGTAAAAAAGTAGATAGGAAGGGATAAAGCAACATGGAGAGAGTACCAAAAATGGTAACTATTGCCACAGCATAAGCAACGTCTTCGTCTTTGCTTTCGACAACACCGTTAGTAGCAACAATTGCAGAAGCTCCACAAATAGAAGTGCCAGCAGCAATTAGTTTTGTCAGTTGTTGATTAACTCCAATTTGTCTACCAAACCAACAGGTAAATATAAAAGTACTGGTTAAAGTTACAAAGACAATTATTAATCCAGCGGGACCAACTGCTAGTATTTGAGGTAAACTTAATCGCAGTCCTAAGAGGATAATAGATAGTCGGAGAATCCGTTTTAAGGAAAATGTAATTCCTGGTTTAAAGACTTGAGAAACTCCAACTGTATTTTTTAGTATTATTCCTAAAATTATGGCGATGATTAACGAACTAAATAGTGAAAATGAGGGTATTTTTTTTAAATACTCTGCTAAAATAGCAACTCCAGCGGTTAATAATAGTCCTGGAACTATGGCGTTAAATGGTAAATTTTTTGTGATTTGTGGCTTGAATTTTTGAGGCGGGCTTTCCATTTTTATAAATCCACTTATTTAACAGTAATAATCTCAATACGGTGAAGCGAATGAATCAAAGATGTAGACTTAGAACTTGCAACAGTTTCATAAACCCGGTTTCTTGTCGTGAAAGCATTCTTATGTCGTTATAGAATCAGAAAGAAACCGGGTTTTTTGGGCTGAAGCGAATGAATAAAAGATGTAGAGACGTTATATATAACGTCTCCATCAAATTAGATGTAATCTAACTCAGGATTTTGAGCCATCATTTCCGAAATTTCGTCTGATTCGGAAACTAAAATATTAAAAACATCTTTCATGAAGCGATAGTAAGCTGTATAAACCTTGGTCATCCCTTCATCATTTTCAACAATGAAAAAAGGTGCAGAAGACACATTATATTTTCTTGCTAAATCAAACCCTTTACTATCAGATTGCTGGCGTTGATCTGCTGCAATTATTTCGTCTATTCTGTCTAGCAAATTTAATTCTTTGAGTTCGTTTAAAACTCTTGCGGATTTACGGCAAGAATTGCCATCTACTTTGATTTTTTGAACTAGTTTGATATTCATGGTTTTGAGATATTTGTGTCGGGAATGGGGAATAGGGAATGGGGAATAGAATTTGTAATTGCATTTAGAAATAGAATCCCCCAACCCCCTTAATAAGGGGGCTTTGAATTGTGATTGGAAAATTAACCGTTGTTCTGAGTTAAATTGATTTCGTGGAAACCGCATTCTTTATCAGCAGCTTCTTCCCACCACCAACGTCCGAGACGTTCGTGCTGATTTGGTAGAACTGCTCTTGTACAAGGTTGGCAGCCGATGCTAATAAAACCTTGGTTGTGTAATTTGTTATAGGGAACTTCATTTGCGCGGATATATTGCCATACTTGAGCAGAAGTCCAGTTTGCTAGGGGATTAAATTTAACTAATGTGCGTTCGTCAGTAGAGAAAGCTGTGTCAATTTGAACAACGGGAACGCTATTTCTGGTTGCAGGGTTTTGGTCTTTTCTTTGCCCAGTAATCCAAGCATCAACTGTTTTCAACTTGCGACGTAATGGCTTCACTTTACGGATAGCACAGCATTCTTTGTGTCCGTCTTGATAAAAGCTGAATAGTCCTTTTTCTTTAACTAATGCTTCAACTTCTGCTGCTTCGGGAGAAATTACATCTATCTTGATTCGATATTGCTTTCTAACTCTATCGATAAACTGGTAAGTTTCTGGGTGCAAGCGTCCTGTATCAATTGAGAATACTTTGATGTCTCTCTTGATTTTCGATGCCATATCTA
The DNA here is from genome assembly GCA_039820645.1 of Cyanobacteria bacterium J06633_8. Classification (GTDB taxonomy): domain Bacteria; phylum Cyanobacteriota; class Cyanobacteriia; order Cyanobacteriales; family Nostocaceae; genus Rivularia. The sequence goes on from JBCBPQ010000016.1 coordinate 57,692, forward strand.
TCAAAACTACATCTTCGGCACCACTGAAGGAAATTGTAATGTTATCAAACATTTTGAGAGCGAATGCAAGGATGTCTTGGGGACTTTTCTGCGAATACTCGGCTTCTAAATTGGTGATGTCTTCAATGATGGAAAGATTATTAGCTACTGTCATGATTCTCCTCTCTTTGTTTTCAATTCGTGTATATGGGCTTGTGGAAATTAAACTGTGGCTAGTTTCATGGAAGAAGCTAAAATTTCTGCAACTTCTGGACGTGAAAACTCTGGTGGTGGGGTTTTACCTTCTCTCAACATTGCTCGTACTTTTGTACCCGAAAGATGTATTCTTTCTTCCTTAGTACTGGGGCTGGTTTTACCAGTTGCCATTGATTGGCTGCGAGTACAATAGAATGCGTGTTCAAATTTTAAGGGAGTAATTTGTAACTCGTCTTCTGTAAATTCATCAAAGATATATTGTGCGTCGTAAGTACCGTAATAATCGCCAACTCCCGCGTGGTCGCGTCCGACTATAAAGTGCGTGCAGCCGTAATTCTGGCGGGCGATCGCGTGCATGATTGCTTCACGAGGTCCGGCGTAGCGCATGGCAGCGGGGAACACACTCAAACATACGCGATTTTGCGGATAATATTTTTGCATAAGTACTTGATAGCACTTCATTCGCACGTCAGCAGGAATATCATCTGACTTTGTTTGCCCTACCAAAGGATTAATGAAAAGTCCGTCAACAAGTTCTAAAGCGATTTTGGTAATGTACTCGTGGGCGCGGTGAATGGGATTTCTAGTTTGGAATGCTACAACTGTATTCCATTCGCGTCTGGAAAATTCAGTTCTAGTAGTTTCCGGAGTCAAACGGTAATCGAGAAAGTCTTGATAAGGTACTGAACTGATAAGTTTAATGGGGCCACCTAGGTAAACATTACCTTCTTGAAGCATCGCTTTAACACCGGGATGCGCTTCTTGGGCAGTACGATAAACTTGTTCGGCTTCAAAACTTTGGTCTGGCTTAAACTTACTGGTAACAGTCATTACTGCAAGTATGTCACCGTTAGGATGAGCTAAAGCAATCTCAGAATCTAACTCATATTCAGCTGCAATTGATTCAGGAACCTGTAAAGTAACGGGGATACTCCAAGCAATACCGCTAGTCAAACGCATATCTTTAACGATAGAGTTATATTCTATCTCGTTAACAAATCCTTCGAGAGGACTGTAAATACCAGTAGCAATACATTCTAAATCAGCAATATTACGGATAGATAGAGTTAGACGAGGTAGGTTAGCAGTTCTCAACAGAGTTTCTTTTTGTTCTTGTTCGGACAAGTAACAGTTGATGAGTTTACCACCGTGGGGTTGAATTAAGCTTTTGATTTGAGACATGATTTTAATTGGTGAATAGTGAACAGTGAACAGTGAACAGTTATCAGTTATCAGTAAATAGTTAAGAATGTATTTAACTATAGGGGTAGTGGGAGCGTCTCCCTGCCTGCTGATGATTAGCAACTAACCACTAACTAGTAACTACTAACCACTAACTGATTCAAAGTCCGTAGAACAAAATGATTAATGGGGGGACGATTATTGTCATCAAGAGATTTAAAGGTGTACCAACTCGGATAAAATCGGTAAATTTATAACCTCCTGCTCCATAAACCATCGTGTTTGTTTGATATCCAATTGGCGTGATGAAGCTGTTAGATGCTGCAAAGATAACGGTAAGCATGAAAGCGAGAGGGTTAAAGCTGAGTTTCTCCGCTACACTGACTGCAATTGGTAACATCAAAACTACTGATGCATTGTTGGAAATCATTTCTGTAAATACCGAAGTAATGATGAAAAAGAATGTCAGTATCCAATAACCAGAAAGATTTCCCCCGATTGCAACTAAGTTATTAGCTAACCATTGAGTTGCACCAGACTTTTCCATTGCGATACCCAGAGGTATTAAACCAGCGAGTAGAAAAATAATGTCCCAACGTACTGCGTTGTATATTTCTCTAGGTTTGAGACAGCCAGTTAAAACCATCAACACCACACCAACCAGAGAACTTATCAAAATTGGTAACAATTTAAACGCTGCAACAGCAACAACTCCTAAACCAATTCCGATAGCAATTGAAGCCTTGTCACGTCTGAGAGTTTCTAATTCTTTCTGGGTTAGTACCAAAAAGTCTCGATTGATTTGCAAACCTAAAAGGTTTTGTTTGGGACCTTGTACTAAGAGAACATCGCCAAACTTTAATCGGATTTCACTGAGACGCTCTCGTGTAATTTCTTGTCCGCGATGGACTGCTAAAACCGTGACATTATAGCGTTGACGAAAGCGTACTTCTTTAACAGTTGAACCGATAAGGTTAGAATCAGAAGGAATCAGAACCTCTGCAATCCCTTCATCTTCCTGGCTCAGTTGTGCTTGTAAAGACTTTTTGTTTTTGATGAATTCCGGTAAAATTTCTACACCTTCTTCATCTTTTATTTTGATTAAGTCTTCTCGGCTACTCCTAACTAAAAGCACTGAGCAAGCTTGTAGTTTTTTATTTTCTAAAGGTTGATGGAAGTGGGTATTGTTAGCAATAATTTCTAATACATCTACATCAAACTTATGCTGTAAACCAGTAGAATCTAAAGTTTTTCCGACTAAAGTAGAACCTGGTGGAATCAATATTTCACTAATATAATCCTTTAAACCGTAGTCTTGAGTAAGAATATCATCGGTGTGTTTTCTACGATTTGGCAATAACTTGGGTGCTATTACACAAAGATAAATTAAACCGATAGAAAAAGTGACTAACCCTAACTTGGTAAATTGGAATAAGCTAAATGTTCCGTATCCTAATTGTTCGGATAAACCGCTGGCTAACACATTTGTAGAAGTACCAATTACCGTAATCATTCCGCCCAAAATAGCAGCATATGATAGTGGTATTAATAATTTAGAAACTGAAATTCTTTGTCTTCGACACCATTCTTCCACAATAGGTAAAAACACGGCAACAACGGCAGTATTATTTATAAAAGCTGTTGTTGGTCCTACAATCAACCCCAGTGTAAAAATTTGCTGAACCGGGCGTTTTCCACCCAACTTAAGTAATAGTTCGCTAACAATTTGGATAGCTCCAGTACGGGAAATACCAGCACTGAGAATAAACATTGCCATCACGGTAATAGTAGCAGAATTGCTGAAACCACTTATACTTTCTTCAGGAGTAACTAAACCGAGAATTGTTAAAAGCAGCGTAGTAATAATAGCAACTATATCTGAAGGAACCCATTCAGCAACAAATAAAATCAATGCCAAGACAACAATTGCAAGTGTAAGAAAAATTGTCATGTCGTTGCTGGCTTATATTACTTTTATTGGGTATCATTTGATTTAAAATTGTGTACTGAATTCAAACTGAGAAAGTACTGTTTTGTTGGCAAAAGAAGAAACATCATGCACCCCTTGGGAATCAAATAATCTTTGTCGGAAGTTGAATTATTTTTAATTTGCCTTATTAATCTGAGAAAGTATTGATAGGTAAATGAGATTTACCTGAGAAGTTAATTAATAAAATCACATTTTTGCTTCAAAATGGCTGAATTGCTTGTTGTGCAAGGGTTTTTCGATGGATTATTTCGATTTCAACGTTTATAATCTGTTCGTAGTTGCGCTTCAGCGCCAAGATTTTTGGCGCTGAAGCGCAACTACGAACTTTACCTCTTATTATTTATGTGGTGGAATACTAACTGTCATGCAACTGTTCGCTGATTTTCATTGCTTCACTCATTGTTGCTTCTGGGTTATCTTGTTTAGCACGTTGAAGGTAATTAAGCTTTAATTCTTCTAATAAGTCAGAAATCAACGGTTGCAATTCTTGCTGAAGCTGTTTGTCTTGAAGTTGTTTGCGTAAAGCTCGTAGGTTGGGTTTTACTCCGTGTAACCCAACCTATTGCTCTAATTTTTAAAATACTAATAGCATATTTAGGAGTAAGGGGGGTGCCGTCGGCACCCCCCTTACTCCTAATCATAATGATTATTATTCTCGGATTGGGATAGTTTATTTTCTGGAAGTCCCTACCGCGATCATGGTAGGAAAATAATCTCCCACTGTGCCCAAGGCTCTCCATTCGGGTTCGTGGAATGCACCATGACATTGTCAGGATATGCGCCACCGGGGACGCAGCTGTTGCAACGGGCTGCATAGTTTCCACTGTCAGCCTTCAGGGTGTACTTTCCATTGTCTAGACGTTCGATTTCCCACTGTGCCCAAGGCTCCCCCGACGGGTTCGTGGCATGGACAAAGACGCTATCAGGATATGCGCCGCTGGGGATACAGTTGTTACACCGAGCCATATACTTTCCACTGTCAGCCTTCAAGGCGTACTTACCATTATCCAGATGTTCGATTTCCCACTGTGCCCAGGGGGAACCCGCAAAATCTGTAACATGGACAAAGACGCTGTCAGGATAGGCACCGTTAGAGATACAGTTGTTACACCTAGCTGCATAGTTTCCACTGTCAGCTTTTAGAGCTACCTTGATACCAGCCATAAGCAATATCCTTAATGAGTGCGGTGTAGGAGAAAACCCACACCTGGTTTACTACTGTTTGTATAACTCGTATCAAGTATATATTTCACATTGCTAAAAATACTTATAATTTTTGTAACGTTTATTGCAAGCATCATCTAAAGATGCCAAAGCCATCTCCAAGCAGGCTTACTTCTGGGGAGGGTATTGAATAGTTCGTAGCTTGGGTTGCACGGAGTAAAAATCACATTTTTGGTTCAAAATGGCTGAAATGATTGTTATGTAAGGGTTTTTCCATGGATTATTTCGATTTCAACGTTTATAACCAGTTCGTAGTTGCGGGTCAGCGCCAAGATTTTTTGGGCTGTAACGCAACAAAGAACTTTAACACTTATTATTTTGTGGTGTAAGAAAAGTGAGGAGATAGGAAGAGA
>JBCBPQ010000017.1:0-60480 GCA_039820645.1 Cyanobacteria bacterium J06633_8
AACTAGCTGTTTAATATGAGAGATATTCCTCTTAATATATTGAAGTTGTTGTTTTAAAGATTTTCTTCTTTCTTCTCGAAATGGGCGACGTTTTTTAGCAACTTTTAAGTAATTCTTTCGTGCAAGTTTACGATAAGTTCTTGGCTTCCTGTCAAGTTTATTTTTAACTTGTTCATATAGCAAATCAATAATTTTTTCTGTGTGCTTTCTAGCTTGATTTAGTAGTCCTAAGTCTGTGGGATAACTAATGTCGCTTGGCGCACAAGTTGCATCTAATATTAATTTACCCTTATTTTTTGGTTGATTTAATTCTTTTTTTTTACTGATGTTGAAGAATTTTTTACTGGTGTTGAAGAATTATCTAACATATCCTTCACCATTTTTTGATTAATTCTATTGACTAGCTCTATACCTATTCTTTGACGAAAGTGAACTAACATAGAAGCATCAAATGGTGTTTCATTACTATAAGATGATATCCCTATAAAATATTGTAGATAAGGGTTTTCTTTTATTTGTTCTACAGTTTCTCTATCACTTATTCCTAATTTCTCTTTAATTATTAGTGCCCCTAATGCCATCCTAAAAGATTTGGCTGGCGCACCTATTTCCTCAGAAAAAATTGAAGCGTATTCTTCTTCAAATTCTGACCAAGGTATCAATGAAGCCATAATCACCCAACGATTATCTTCAGACAACTTCCCCTCGAAAGGGAGTTCAAAGTTTTCTGATGATATTTGGGCTTCCTCTTCAAAACGGTACATAAATACTAAAGCACGGCAGCGTGCTACTCACGGTAGTGCAAGGGTTTCAAGTTATTTTAGAATTTTTTCTTGCACCTGAATATATTCCTTGAGGCTGATAATGTATGCTGCATCACATTTTTATATTTATTCAGCAAGCCCTAATTAGTTATCAATTCCTATAGCATTCCTAAATCATTTGTGAGATTTGAGAAACCCGGTTTTTCGGAAAAACCGGGTTTGTGACACCTATCTTTATCACGACTCATATAGGATTGCTATAACTAATCACCACCAGTTTGGGGTTTTGCGTAATTTATATATCTTAATTGTTTTCTAAAAGTCAAAAAAAACCTCTTGGACTGATTTTTGTAAGCATTTTGGCAACTATTTACAGGGCATACCAGAAAACAATCTTTATAGTCAGGAATCGCTGTAACCACATGCATAAATCAAGTATCTCAGCCGTTTAGATCCCCCCAACCCCCCTTAAAAAGTGGGACTTTGCGTAAGTCCTAATAGTGCAAATTATAATATTTCTTAATTTAATAAAATAAATTGTAATGTGTCGTAACCCAATATTTTAATTGCAAATCACAATAGTAAGAATAAATTGTTGGGTTACGGCATATTGAGCGTGGGAATCCCTATCTTTGGAGTTTATCTAAGCCTTTACTAATTTAACCTTTGTGTTTTCTAATCAAAGCAGCTTTAGTCCGGTTCAACTAACTTAAATCCCCAAGGCCTCAAAACCACGATTGCAGTTTCTCTCGTTATGCCTTCGTAAGCTTCCCATTCGGAGCCTGGATCTTTGGGATGTCCTTCACCAACATGACCGGCAACTTTGATTACCTGGTAACCTTCGACTTTATGCTTTTCCATTCCTCTTGGAAGGGATAATTTAACCTTACGACCGACAAATTTAGATGTACTAGCCTCAGCGACGGTTTCGCGGATTAAACAGAGATCGCCAGCAGTTCCCCAATTAGTTGAGTAAATATAAAGGAACGATATATAGTTTTTGGCTTTTATAGGTCTTTTTTTTACTGGTTCCATTTTCTATAGTCACTACTCATCTTTCTTGGCTCAAAAATTTAATCCAAATAGTTATAACACTATATGGGTAAAGATTTTCCTGTTTATTGTCGTTCTAAGTTTAACTTTAATTCGATCGTTACTTGAAATTAGCAATTACAGGCAAAGACGAACGCGCTTTCCCGCAAAATTGGCAGTATTTCAAATATGAAGGTTTCTATAGCAATTTTATATGAATTGTAATGATTTGAGCTATTGAGAAACTTAATTTTCTAAAAAAAACTGAGTTTTTTAATTATCAACGAGTGGCTTTTCGTAATGGTAACGATAATTCAATTTTTTTCAACCAATACCAGAAAGCAAAACTGTACTTATCACAAAATTGCTTAATTAATTTATCAATGCAACAAATCTATAAATTACGAATTAACAATTATACTCATCCTCTCTTAAATAAAGAAAGGCAATCAGAAACTTCCATTTGAATAGTATTTGAATAAATAATTATTCAAATCCCATCACTTTCGCAACAGCTTTAATGTCTGGTTCAATACCTTGAGTAAACTGACTTTTGTTGTGTTTAATGGCTGTATCGGGGTCTTTTAAACCATTACCGGTTAACACACAAACCACAGTTGCACCGGTAGGAACTCTATCTTTGACTTTCAATAAGCCCGCAACAGAAGCTGCACTTGCTGGTTCGCAAAAAACACCTTCTTCCCCAGCTAAAATTCGATAAGCTTCTAAAATTTCTTCATCGGTGACAGAATTAAATTCACCTTTACTAGCTCCAGCAGCAGCTACGGCTTTGTCCCAACTTGCAGGATTACCAATTCTAATTGCTGTAGCTAAAGTTTCCGGATTGCTTACAACTTCACCATTCACCAATGGTGCCGAACCCGCAGCTTGAAAACCCATCATCTTAGGTAAACGTCCGCATTTACCATCTTGGTGATACTGACAAAAACCCATCCAGTATGCGGTGATATTTCCGGCATTACCCACCGGAATGCACAGCCAGTCTGGAGCATCACCCAAAATATCGACAACTTCAAAAGCTCCCGTTTTTTGTCCTTCCAAACGATAAGGATTAACGGAATTTACCAAAGTTACCGGATATTCTTCTGCGATATCCCGGACAATCTCCAAAGCCTTATCAAAATTTCCTTTAATAGCTAAAACTTCTGCACCATAAACCAAAGCTTGCGCCAACTTTCCCAACGCCACATATCCGTCGGGAATAATCACAAAAGGACGCAATCCCCCGCGTCTAGCATAAGCAGCAGCCGCAGCGGAAGTATTACCAGTACTCGCACAAATTACAGCCTTAGCTCCAGCTTCCTTGGCTTTAGTAACCGCCATAGTCATTCCCCTATCTTTGAAGCTACCAGTAGGGTTCAAACCGTCGTATTTCACAAAAACACGTACTTGTTTGCCAATGTGACGCGCAATCGATGGAACCGGAATTAAAGGTGTATTACCTTCAAGAAGCGTCACAACCGGCGTATTTTCGTTAACAGGTAAGTATTGGCGATACTGTTCGATTAATCCTTGCCAAGGTTGACGATGAGATTTTACAGTAGACAGGCTTAAGGTCACGGGATTTTTAAAGCTACTTATGTTTAAGGTGATGTCGAATGACAGTTTATCCTTTTTACTGTATCTCTGGGAAGTATTACGATAATTTTTATCAAAATTTGGGAATAGGGAATGGCGTATTGGGCATCGAGATAGGGAGAAAGGCATCCGTTGTTAAAATACAAAATTCCTAATTCTTCATAAATTATCTATTACCCAATTACCCAATATTGCACAATCCTCAATACCCAATGCCCAAAGCTATTTTTCTTTTTGGAACAAAATCCTACTCTATATTGTCATCTCATAGGTGTTGCATAGCAAAAAAAATCATTAATATTGCAGCAACTAATACCAGCTATACAAAGATTTAATGATTCTTTAAATTACACTATTATAATATCTCTAATGGTGTGAGTAGAGTTTAGGACTTAATAAATAGTATGCCTGTATCTAGTGTTTCTGAACGCAAAACCGAAAATTCTGTTCTTAATTCAATTGATACTTGTTATCAAGTTGACCAACAAGTAAAGTTGATGGATTTACAAGCAGAGGTAGATTTACTGTTGTTAAAGTTACAACAACTTAAGCAGCAAAAAGATGTTTGTACTTACGAACAATCTTGCTAAATCTATTTCGAGGGCGTGCTTGCCTATATATCATATTTGATTAAACCTATGGCAAGCACTGCTAAATAAAACGCTGATTTCTTGTAACGGCGTTTGACTATATATTTATAGCTATATTCTAATAGTAGAATAGTTTTTTTGCTTTAATTGTATTTTTGCTACCGCAACCAATATTAATAATTGGTATTAATTGGTATTGATTGATGTTGCTTTATTTGAGTTTAGCACTATTAGTTATAATTGGGTACGTAGAAGTTATTTATTTAGCTTCTACGTGTGATTTATTTTACTGATTTTTTGGACTACTTCCTGCTTTGCTGGAGTTGAACTTAAATTTGTGCTAAAAGCTTTTGAATATAGGTTTGTGAAGTTTTAGAAATATTAGATTGTGTTTTAAGCCAGTAATAACCTTGGTTTGTACTTTGTTGGGATGCAATGATTAAGGCTTTCCAAGCTTGTACTTCCGAACGATTGGGATTTACTTCTAATGCTGCATCAATGCGACTTTTTATCCTTCCCGTATCAGATTTGAGTAAATTTCTGATTTCAGCGGGGTTTTGCGGTAATGCTTCAAATACTTTTAAAGCTTCTCCCCATCTACCATCAATTAAATAAGCTAAAACCTGTTGGGAAGGGCTTGCCCAACTTGTATCGGCTAATTTTTTGGTAAGTTGAGAATGTTCGCGAATTAAATCGATTTGTGCTTGCGCTGCAGGGGTTATTTTTCCTTTCTGCTGTTTTTTAATAAATTGCAGCCATTTGTTAGATGGTGTCCAAAGCCCATTTCTAGCAATTAATAATGCATTTTTGTAAGCCCTATCTTTTAAAGCAGGTGGTTGGAGGGTGATTTGGGCTAATGTAATTGGGTTAATGACAAATTCACTGGGTTTAATTTCGTAAATTCGCAGACGAGGTTCTAAACCAATTGTTTGACGTATTACTAATTCTTTTTCACCGTCACCAGTTACCTGCTGCCATTGGGGTAAATTTCCTGTAGGGCTTGTCCAAGATATCATTGTTTGTAGTTTACGGCGTTTTAAATTGTAGTGAAGAATATAGCCGTAAACCGTAAGATTTGAGCCTGAAGAACGGTTGCCGCGTAGATAATACCAAATTCCTGATTTGGGAGCATCTTTATCAAAACGTTTGATTTCTGTTACGGGTAGAGCAATGGTAGAACCGGCGTTTTCTTCTATACCTGCTTCCACTAAGGGAGCTATGACTTCAAATTCTTCTGGTCCGGTAACAGGAAAATGATTGGTAAGATAATAGTATTTCTCTGTATTTGACTGCCATTCAAAATCCGTAGCTAGTTGATAAGTTCTGATTTCAACTATATATTTGCAATCGGAATTACAATTTTTGCGATCGCGGTAAATAGGTAACAAAAAAGATTCATCGGTATCGCTTTCTAAAGGAAGAATTTTTCCAGATATACGTTTTTGTTTTTTTATGTCTGCCTTAATTTGCTTTAATGTGTGGGGCTTTTGCAAACTAGATGTGATTTTTGCCCATTCTGGTAAAAATGGATTCAACCAATTTACCAGTTGCGGATTAAATATAAATAAAATGCTAATCCAGCCAATAGCTATCACAATACCTGCACTTGAAAGCAAGGTAACAATAACGAACATTGATGTGAAGAAAGTTTTTTGTTTTTTAGCTTTCTGGCGATGGCGCGAATAAGAACGAATTCCTGATTTGGGAGCAGTTTTATTTTTAAGATTATTTTTAGAATTTTTTATTCTTTTACGAAGCTTGCGAACCTTCGTATTAGGCTGCGTTTGACCTTTTTTTAATGGTTTTGGTGAGCGCGAAGTATTTGCCATGCTAATCGTTACTCGATTTTAAATTGCGGATTATAGATTAATTCCGCAGGTTTTATTCGAATGTTAAAACTGGAATCTAATTAGTAAATTACGGTAAAAAATTAACGTTGAAATTGGATGCAGTTAAATGTAAACCCCTTAAATAAAACTAATATAAAGATTTTAATTCCCCGTAACAGTACTAGCTTTTTCTTTTATACTCGCGCTTCAGAGATATTACTCAAAAATGTTAAAGTTGGTAGTTTTATATTTTAAGTATAATTACTAATGTCATTGGCATCATTTATTGAATAAGCTCAACCGTTACATATACAAAAGTGTCAACAATTGAAAGCTAGTAAAATTTCCCTAATAATCTGTTTTTTGGCTGCGGGAATTACCGGGTTCCCAGATAAAGCATTGTCTAAGGAACAAGCTTCTGTAGATTTAGATTTAGATTTTACTATCTCTGGCAAAGAGATGCCCGAAACAAAAAAGTTTGAGATTAACAATACAAAGCAATTTAAAATTTCTCAACTTCTGGATGAATCTATCGAGAAAACCTCATTGGATGAAAATCCCATGGGACAAGTTAATTCTGTTTCTCAACTTCGAGACGTACAGCCAACTGACTGGGCATTTCAGGCTTTGCAGTCTTTGGTTGAGCGTTACGGATGTATTGCTGGTTATCGTAATGGAACTTATCGAGGAAATCGCGCTTTAACCCGTTATGAATTCGCAGCAGGTTTAAATGCTTGTTTAGAGAAAGTAAGCGAGTTGATTGCTACAGGGGCTGCGAATCTACCCACTCGTGAAGAATCAGCAAGATTACAAAAATTGCACCAAGAATTTGCTGCTGAATTAGCAACATTAAGAGGGCGAGTTGATGCTTTAGAATCTCGTGCTGCTGATATTGAAGCTAAACAATTTTCTACAACAACCAAACTCAGTGGAATCACCATTATTGGTATTCAAGGAAGAGGTGAAAATCGTGCCGATACTTCTCCGAGAGATGGGGTAAGAGATACTAACGATCCAGGTACAAATATTAATGTTAGTAATTTTAATCAACTGTATTTAACTACCCAATTTAACCCGCGTAGTTTTTTAGTCACTGGACTATTAGCTGGTGACGGTGGTACTAAACCGACATTAACTAACGACTTAATACTCGGTTACGAATATGACTTTGGGAACACCTTTGATTTAAGCGATTTGCATTTTCATCAACTTTTGACTAAAAATTTAGCGATGATGGTGGGAACCAAAGGTGTAGATATGGTGCGTGCATTTAGAGGTCCCAATCGTGCAGAAGGTGGAGCGAACGGACCTTTGTCATTTTTTGCACAGAGAAACCCTATTTTAAATTTGGATTTTGAGAATGGTGGTATTGCTTTTGATTGGCAATTTGCGAAACGTGCCAGCTTACAAGCAATTTATAGCGCTGAGGATATAGGTAATCCGGGAAAACGCGCAGGTCTATTTGATGGAAACACGACAGCAGCAGCACAATTGTTACTAACACCTGCTAAGACTTTTGATGTCGGTTTATACTACGTTAACAATTATTCCCCTAATGGCTCTTTGTTTAGTTATGCTGGCGATGATTGTTTAACTGCTGTCAATTGTTTTGCAGTTCCAGGAAGACCTTTACAAACAAATGGCTTTGGAGCTACCGTCAACTGGGAGATTTCCCGAAAATTGACATTAGGTGGTTGGGCTGGTTATACCAATTCTCGTATACCTGGAGAATCGGGAGATGTTGAAACGACAAACTATATGGTTTATCTCAATTTTCCTGACTTATTTGGTAGGGGTAATTTAGGTGGAGTTTATGTCGGACAGCCGCCGAAAATTGTTAGTAGCGACTTACCCGTAGGTAATAATGTACCCGACCTTTTAAACGGTGGTAATGGAAGCGAAGGGGGACAACCCGGAACAACAACTCATATTGAAGCTTTTTACCGTTGGCGATTGAATGACAATATCAGTTTGACTCCCGGATTTATTCATATTATTGAACCCGGACATACACCAGATAGTGATTCAATTACTATTGGTATTTTACGAACTAGTTTTACATTTTAATTATTGGTAATTGGTAATTGGTAATTGCTAATTGAATAATTCCTATTAAAAATAATCTTTTAGCAAATTTATCAAATCAGCATTTATAACTTATTTTACAATGCTGAATACATAAATAATTCATATAGTTGAGCATTTAATTAGCTAAATATGCGAGAAGGCGTTACTAACATTCAACAATCAAATGAATAGTTGACTTACGTATTTTTTCTCTTGGAAAGATAATTGATTTAGTACTACATTTTGGATAGTTGCGCTAAACGTAAATTTTTCAAATTATCGGGTTTTTTGTTAATGCATCTATGAGTCGTATTTTTATCGACTGTAAACGGTTTAACTAAGAGAAAAATCTCTTATTAATTTTTGTGTAATAGCGCAGCAAATATTTATTAAATAAACATTTCTCATTTCTGATTCATCTTGTCTTCTATCCAGTTGCTTTATAGAAAATAGTGTTTAGTTTAACTAATACTTAGTTTAAAAAGCAACAACGATATTAAAAGCAAGATTTTTTTATCCAATTTTAGAAGCAATTAAGAATTAAAATGCCTCAAAATACTTCTTGTCTGCTTGCGTTAGCTTTAGCGGTAGGCTCTGCTTTGGTTGCATTTCCATCTCAAGCTCAAACAGAAGCAAACACAAAGGTTGACATAACCCCATCTTCCCAATCTTCTTTAAGTAATGATAGTACAACATCCAATGTCAGAGAATCTAGTAGCATAAATCAAAACAAGACTACCAATATTTCCCAAGCAGAACCCTCATCGACAGTTGTCAATAATCGAAAACCCTCGCGAGAAAGGAACTATGTATACAGTCGAATTGGCTTCGGATTGAAACAGTAAACAAAAAAGTTAGAATCGCCGGAGTTAACAATTAAAGAGAATAACTCAGTAGAGACGTTGCGCTGAGTAACGTCTCTTTTTATAACTCATATATCCTGAATTATAAAAGAAGGAAGGAGTTAGGAGGAAGAAGGAAGAAGGTAATGTAATTTTTAAAACTTTAGTTATGAGTCTAAAACTCATTAAAGAAAAATATAATATTTTGAGGCGCGTAGCGCGATAAATATTTGCGTCCTTATTTCAATCTCACGTTTTAAAACGTGAGTCCTTCTTCCCTCTTCCTTCTTCCTTCGTGATTTTTTTTTAATTTACTAATATATTTATATTTTCTACTATATAAATATGTATTTTTAAACAATATTAATTAACATTTTTATTAAAAAAAAATTGACGAAAAAACTTTGTTAGTTATTTTTACGGTTGTCAGAAAAAATAACAATGGAATTTAATAGTTAAGTCTTCTTTATAGTATTTATCTATGTTAGTATTTGTGATTGCATTAAAAAGTCAGAAAATATCAACTTCATGGCAAATAGTGTCTAGTTTATTTGAACGCTGTGTTAGATCTATTTGTAATCAAACATCTCAGGATTTTCAAATAGTAGTTGTATGTCATGAAAAGCCTAATATAAAATTTAATCATCCCAAAATTAATTATATTGAAGTTGATTTCCCGATTCCCGAAAAAGATATTATAAGTAAAAGATTAGATAAAGGACATAAATTATTAAAAGGTTTAGCCTATGCAGAAAAGTTTTCTCCATCACACGTAATGATAGTTGATGCTGATGATTGTATAAGTAAACATATTGCAGAATATGCGATTGAAAATCCTGATAGTCAAGGCTGGTTTATAAAAAAAGGATATGTATATAAAGAAGGAAGTAGGTTTCTTTATCTACGTAGTAAAGCATTTAGTAGTTTATGTGGTTCGGGAATTATTATCAAATATGGCTTACATCCTCAACTCTTTAAAAATGATATTTACGATCATCAAATTACCCATCTTGAAAACAATATTAATTTAGAACCTTTACCCTTTGCTGGTGCAGTCTATATTACTCAACATAGTGAGAATATATATCTAACTAATTCTAAAGGTTCTCAATTAAAGGCACAACTCAAAAGTAAAGGATATATTCATTATCTTCGAGATGTTTTACAATATAGGCTCTTAACTGAAAACATTCGTGGAAAATTTGGTCTTGTTGATATTAATAATTATTTACATTCTCAATAAATAGTCATTTTTAAAAGAGCAAGCGTGGTTAAATACTCTATCAACGGGTTATACCTTCTTTGTGGGAGACTTAACCCAATCTAGATATATTTATACAACGCTAATGACAAGATTTTTCATAAATGTGAAACTAAATTCAGTTATTTTACTTTAGTAAATATCAAAAATATGGGGAGGTATGAAAATGATAATTTTTATTTTACCTCCCTAATCATGATTGATATATAGCAATCCTATATGAGTCGTGAGAAAGATAGGTGTCAGAAAACCCGGTTTTTTTGGAAAAACCGGGTTTCTCAAATCTCACAAATGATTTAGCAATCCTATAAAATATCAAGTTGATTTAACTGTCGAATAATTGATTCTATTTCTAAATTTTCTTAAGAATTTTATTTTAATTGACTTAGCAAATATTCTCGGTAGAGTATAAACTTGCCAGATGCAAAGATTCCATAAATATCCATATTGTGGATAGCATTTTAATAGTAAAATTTCTGCCAGTAAATAAATGCGAGTTTCCTTCAAAGTACTATCTCGCATAATAAATCTAACTTGCTCCTTTTTAGGCATTGCATGACCAATTATTTTATCCTTTTGATAAAATTTAGCTTGAATAAACAAACCTAATAATCTATCTAAACTCCAGGAAGGCAACCATGTTAAAGCACCTTGAATTTTCATTGCTGCCGATATTTCTGATAATGCTGATTTAACTAATTTTGTTTGCCAAACTCGGTTATTAAAGTTCTCAAAATGAATCCCATTCTGGTCAGTTCTTTGCTTCCAAGGAATAATTATATGACGAATATCCAGAGCTTTATCTAAAGGAGCGATAGGAACCTCTAGTAAACCTTTAAAATTACCATTCTGATAAGGAAAGGGATTTTCCGCAGTTTTTTTATCAATTCCTAATTCTTCTATATTAGGCAGCGGTTGCCATTCTTTTTTGATGTTTGCTTCATCAATATCATCAACTTTGGCAATACTTAATCTTAATACCCAGCTATCAGCAAATTTGGCAAAATATTGTGCAACTAAATTGGCAATTCCATCATGTACATAATCGTCATCATCCAAAGCCATTACATATTCACTATCTGCATTAATTAATCCGGTAAATCTTTGCAGTACTTCACCTTTATAAGGGCTAATTAAATTTTTAACCCTATTATCATCGATAGTTTTTACTGTAGCATTTGGTGGATAAACTAAAATAAATTGAACGTTGCCTTTAACTTTTAATAACTGTTCTAACCAGTAATCAGAAAAGTTCCCTCTTGTTGCCGTAACTATACTTAAAATAGGTTGATTATTCATATTTTTTATTTACGTATTTGTTCATTTTTATAGCATCTTTTTTTACTAGTTGTCAAAAAATAAAATTGTGATAAAACTAGTATATTAACTCTTGTAAATATCAAAAATTAGTACTATTAAGTTTAGGTAATTATATGCGAATATTAATGATTTCTTCTACCTTTCCTTATCCTCCAACAAAGGGAGGAACGGAGGTGAGAACTTTCAATTTACTCAAATATTTACAGCAGTACCACGAAGTAACTTTAATTACGCAGTCTAGCAAGATTATTGCTGATTCAGAAGTAGAAGAATTACGGAAATGGGTTAATGAGCTAATTGTATTTCCCTTACCGGAAGAACCAAATAAAAAGTTTAATTTGTCAAATATATTGGCAAAAGGACAACGGTTTGTTAATTCCGTAGTTAAAGCAACTCCTCCCAATGTGTTACATCGTTACTCACCTGAAATCCAAGCTATTGTCGATGACTATGTACGTAATCAGAGATGCGATGTAATTACTTGCGAACATAGCGTCAATGAAATTTATATTCGACCAGAATTTAAGCAATCCGTAAAAACTGTGGTTGATATCCATAGTTCGGTATATGGTTGGGTACGCGAACATTTGCAAATGGGGGCATCTCCTAATGCTTGGCGCGATAGACTTTATTTATCCCTGGTACTTAAGCGTTATGAAAGACGTTATTGTAGTAAATTTTCTGATATCGTGGTGACAACAGAAGATGACCGTCAAGAATTTCTGAAACTACGTCCTGATTTGGATATTCAAGTTGTCACTAATGGCGTAGATTTAGATATGTTTACTCCTCGTATTAGCGATCCTGGTGGATATAAATTAATCTTTGTTGGTGCAATGGATGCATCTCATAATATTGATGCTGCCAGCTTTTTTGCTATGGAGGTATTGCCACAACTCCGTAAAAACTATCCGGAAACTACATTTTGTATTGCAGGTGCCCGCCCAACTCCGGAAGTTCAAAAGTTAACTCAGTATCCGGGAGTTGAAGTTACTGGTAAGGTTCCTTCAATGACTGAATATTTACATAAATCTACGGTTTGTGTTGTGCCTTTGAGAACGGGTTTTGGTATCAAAAATAAAACTCTTGAAGCAATGGCTGCTGGTGTTCCAGTAGTTGCAAGTAATCGCGGCTTGGAAGGACTTGCGGTTGATGATAATGATATACCATTGAGGGGATTACGTGCGAATCAGCCAGGTGAGTATGTGGATGCTATTAGCAAGCTATTTGAAAATCCCCAGTTGCGAAGTGAGTTATCCAAGAATGCTAGAGAATTTATTGAAAGACAATTTACTTGGGAAAGTGCTGGTAGAAGTTACGAACAAGTTTGTACCGCAGGATTAAAATAAGACAGTTTTGTAAAAAACTGTAGTTTCTACTCCCCAATCTCTCAGATAGTGTCCCCCAGTGAAGGGAGTGAGGGTGGCTGCAACAAGCGGAGGGTAGTTTCTTCTGGCATCTGCCACCTTCTTCAATCTTGCAGCTTACTAACAACCCATGAAGGTTAGTATAAATAAGGTAAACAAAACTTATGCCCTTCGAGGTAAAGTGGTGCTGGTTAAGATTTGGGCAAGATTACTTGTATGGATACGAATGAATTAAAGTTCTTACTTAAGTTATTGGGTTGCGAAAATTATCGCTCGACTTTAAGCGCGAATGCTTTTAAGTCGTTTAAGGGTAAGAATACAATTTGCCAAAATTTAGGCGATCGCGAAATAATTGATTATTCACGGGAGATTGCTTCAGTAAAGATTTTACCTCCAGGACAAGCTTTGTTGAAGTTAGATGCGGGTGAGATTCCGATTGAGGAGAAGGAGCTTCAGGTGCTAGAGAAAGTTAGCAAGGCTTCGGGTAAAATTGCACCGAGTAAACTTAAATCTTCATTGAAAGCTGCGGATAAGGAAGAAATATTAAGAAATTTAGCAAGTCGCGGGTTGATTGAAGCTGAAATTAAGCTGAAGAAGAGGAAAGCGGAAGTTTGGCTAACTGAAAGAGGAATTGAATTTTTACGCGATGATTTTAGTCCGAAGAAAGGGACTAATCCTACCATTAGTTTGGATTTATTGAATAATTATCTGCGCTTTTTGCGGAAGTCTTTAAAAAGCCAGTCGCAAGACGCAACTGTTACTGCACCTATTAGTAATAGCCAGCCGGTAGCTCAGACAAGTAACAGTTTAAGCGATGAAGAAATTTTACAAATTATCCAGAAATTAGATAATGATTTGGGTACTAAAGATTATTTACCAATCTTCCATTTGCGACAAAAATTACAGCCTTCAATGTCGCGGAATGAATTAGACCAAGCTCTTTTTAAACTGGTAGCTAATGACAAAATTGAATTGAGTACTTTGCAGGAAGCTAGTGCTTATACACCCGAACAAATTGAGAGTGGAATTAAACAAAATGTTGGCGGTCCGCTGTTCTTTATCTCTGTATTTTAGTGTTTCAAAAATTAGCTATCAATAATATTTTTTGCTACCAAATATTCGCTATTATTATCGTCTGAGCATGACACCCATCAACAACATTATTAAACGCGAGCTTAATCCTTTTGACCTGATTAATTTAAAACCGGGCAATTTTTGGGGAGAGAAACAAGATTCCGATAACAGCGTTGACTCAATACATCAAGAAGTTATTACTGAAATTGAAGGACTTCTCGATTCAGTTAATCAGGATAATCGCAGTCGCAGCGTGCTGCTTTTAGGTGATTCTGGTTCGGGTAAAAGTTATTTGTTAGGTCGTCTCAAACGCACGCTGAACAAGAAAGCTTTTTTCGCTTATATTGGTCCTTGGGCTGATAGCGATTATATTTGGCGACATGTTTTACGCTCTACTGTTGATAGCTTAATTCAAATTCCGGAAGGTCGGGAAGAATCGCAGTTAATACTATGGTTAAAAAGTTTATCAGCATTTACCAGACGCAATCTCAAGCAGCGGCTTTTTAGCGATAGTATTTGGCAATTTATGCAAAGCGATCGCCGCAAGTTTATTCATCATCTTAAAACAACTTATAGTCAAGCTGGATTATACAATCCTGATTTTTTCTTTGGTGTTTTACACGATTTAACAGATCCCGAATTATACCCTATTGCCTGCGAGTGGCTGCGGGGAGATGACTTAAGCGAAGAGTCGATGCAAATGTTGAAGGTGAAAAGCTGCATTGATACTGAAGATGCTGCAAAAAATATTTTGGCAAACTTTGGTAGAATTTCAATTCAAACTCAACCGATTGTTTTATGCTTTGATAATTTAGATAATATTCCTCGTTTGTCAGACGAATCTCAGGATTTTCAATCTTTATTTAATGTCAATACAACTATTCACAATAACTATCTGAAAAACTTTTTAGTTATTGTCAGCATAATTACTAATACATGGAAATTAAATTCCGAACGCATTCAGCAAGCGGATAGAGTTAGAATTGATAAAGAATTACGATTAAAACGGATTAATTTAGAGCAAGCAGAAGCTCTTTGGGCTTATCGTCTCAAGCCGTTGCATCAGCAAGTTAAACCTCAGCCTATATCGAAAATTTTTCCGTTAAATATAAAGCTGTTGCAACAAAGTTTTCCTAGTGGTAAAACTCTACCCAGAGAAGTGTTAGTTATAGGTCAAAAAGAATACAAAAAATATAAATTTTCCCTGGTTGATCCTCAAGTTGTTCCACCTATTCCAGATCCAGAAGTAATTATTGTTCCTGAAGAAATCAAACCACCACCGCCGCCACCAATTGATGCAGAATTTAAATTATTATGGCAGAAAGAATACAAAAAAACTCAGGGAAAGAACCAGAAAATAACTTTGTTTTCAGCACCCGATTTAATTCGGATGTTGGAAGAAGCTTTGCAAGCTCTAGAAGTAATAGATGTAAAAACTAAACTTTTACGAGGAAAATACACCAGTTATTCTTTAAGTTACTGCAAGTCTAAAAAAGGGAATCGAATCGGAATTGTTTGGACGGAAGATTCTGGGATGGCAAGTTTTTACAATGTGATGTCAGCTTCACAAAAGGTTATTCATTCTAAGGGTTGTAAAACTTTATATTTAATTAGAAGCGGTTCTGTGGGAAATTCAAAGCTTAAAGGTTATCAACTATATCAGAAAATTTTTCATAGCTCTAAAACCTCTAAACATATTCATCTTAAGCCTAGCCTTTCTTCAGTGCATCAATTAGCGACTTATCATAATTTGGTTAATTCTGCCGTCGCTCAAGAATTAGTGCTTTCTGGAAGAGTGATTAAATTAGATGAACTACAAGAATTAATTCGTAATTCTCTAATTTTTGAAAAATGTACTTTATTACAAGATTTAAAAGTTGTTCCCGAGCCAGATGATTCAGAAGATGGTGAAGATGTTATAGACTTAACACCTGTAAATGATTTCTTATTTAATTTAGTCCAAACTCAAGGGTTTATGGGGGTTCCTACTTTAATTTCGCAATGTATTAATCAGTTTTCTGATGCGAACGAGAATGATGTAAAAATGTTAATTCAAGATTTATGTCAGGAAGAAAAAGTTAAAATTATTGATCCACAAGCTAAATTGGAAGACCAATTAATTTGTTTGGTTGCATAAAAAATGTTAAAACTGATTTCTAGTCTTTGACTGGGAACCTATACTAACAGGCTTGCCTCTACTATAACTTGGAGGCTGACCCTACATCAATACATTACAATCTAGAACCTTGTAACGAGATAATGAAAAATACTGAAGAGTTTTTTCAATTTTTCATAATATTTAATTTATATACTATTTAAATGCATTATCTGACAGATGCGCCTCAAATTAAAAACCAAATTAATCAATTCCGCTCGTCTCAAATATTGTGGCTGGATACAGAAGTTGCTGACTGTCGCACTCCAAACCCTAGATTGTCTTTAATTCAAGTATTAGCTAACCCTAATGATTCAACGGGTGAATTTGCTTATATTCTTGATGTGCTAGATGAGCCAGGTTTGGCAAGATATTTTATCGACCAAATTATGGTTAATCCCCAAATAGAAAAGGTATTTCACAATGCCAGCTTTGATTTAAAATATTTGGGGGGAAAGTTAATTCCAAATGTCACGTGTACGCTAAAAATAGCGAGAAGAATTACTCGCTACAAATTAAAAACTTCTAATCTAAAACTCAAAACTTTAGCAACAGAACTTTGTAAATTTACCGATGTTGATACCGAATCTGGAGCTAGCGATTGGGGTAAACGTCCTTTGATAGGGAAACAGTTATATTATGCGGCTATGGATGTGGTTTATTTAGCTGCGGTGCATCGTCAATTACTATGTTTTAATTCTATTAATGAAAAAATGACAGCTAATAAAAATAAATTAACTGTTACTAAAGTTAGAATTGCATTTGAGTGTCCGCGCTTGTTTTACATAAATGATAAGTTTGGCGGAAAAATATTATTCCTTCCTAAAGATACTGCAACTGGAATCGGTACAATTTTTCACTCTTTAGCAGATAATTTTGTTAGTTTAGCTGTCCGCGAATCTCGATTTAAAGAATTATTAAAACCAGAAGTATCCCAGCTACAAGAAGAAAAAGTTGCTTTAAAAATGCAGCAGATTTTCTATGAAGTTAAGTTTTATCCTTATTTACAACAAGTTACTAAAAAAGACATTAGTAAAGCTCAACCCCTGTTCCAAGTTTGGCAGGGATTGCAAGGTGTAATAAAGCGCTTTGCTCGGATGTTGGTAATCAATAGACGCTACTGTAGTGCGGAAAATGTAATTCGCAAGACTTTTATTTTAGAAGAACGTCAATTAGAACATTATTTCAATTTACCAAATGCAACCCGACAACAAGTTAGGGGAGAATTTGACTGTTTGATATACAATTGGGAACGCAAGCGTTTGTGTGTAATTGAGTTTAAAACTTATCAACAATTAGATCCATCCGCACAATTAGCTCAAGTTTCTTTGTATGGTTATATGCTTTTCCAGAAAAAGCAAGTTCCTGTAGATTCGGCAGTTTACTGTGTTTTACCGGAGTTCAAAGAGTATTATTATGATTGGGAGCAATTAGAAGATACTGTTAATAAGTTAATTCCTCACAAATTACAGCAGATGCAGGAATGGTTAAGTTGGCAACCGCCTCAACCTAATTGCCCACCGTCAACAACTCTGCCTTATTTATGCGAAATTTGTCCCCAGCAAGAAAAGTGTCAAAGTTATTTTGCTGATTCGATTGAGATCCCCCCAACCCCCCTTAATAAAGGGGGGCTTGAGATCCCCCCAACCCCCCTTAAGCAAGGGGGGCTTGAGATCCCCCCAACCCCCCTTAAGCAAGGGGGGCTTGAAGAAGATTCTGTTAATGCTGATGCAATTGGTGAAGAATTAGTGACAACTTTACAATCCTTCGGCATTAAGGTAGCTTTTATCGAAGCTGCTGTTGCTCCCAGCTTCATCAGAGTAAAAATAAAGCCTCAATCGGGTGTAAAAGTTATTTCGATTATAAAATTATCAGCAGATTTACAGATACAAATGGGTTTGGAAAATCCGCCGTTGATTGCTCCTCAAGCTGGATATGTGAGCGTTGATTTACCCAATCCCAATCGTAAGGCTGCTTTATTCGATGATTATCTCAAGCCGCAAAAATCACAAACAACTGCTTCAGTCAAAATTGCTATTGGGGTAAATTTGGAAGGAAAATTAGTAGAAGCTGATTTATCAGATCCTAACACCTGTCACTTTTTGGTTGGTGGTACCACCGGAAGCGGCAAAAGTGAATTTTTGCGAGGGCTGCTTCTGAGTCTTCTAATTCGCTATTCTCCTCAACAGCTAAAAATTGCTTTGGTAGATCCCAAACGAGTCACTTTTCCCGAGTTTGAAAAAATGCCTTGGCTCTATTCTTCGGTGGTTAAGGATAGTGAAAACGCTATCGAATTGATGGATAAGTTGGTTTCGGAAATGGAATTGCGGTATCAGCAATTTGAAAAAACCGAATGTGCTGATTTAGGTACTTATAATCAACGCTGCGATAAACCTTTACCTCGCATTGTTTGTATTTTCGACGAATATGCCGATTTTATGGCTGAAAAAGAATCTCGCAGTGCTTTAGAACAGAGTATAAAACGTTTGGGTGCAATGGCACGCGCCGCCGGAATTCATCTAATAATTGCTACTCAACGTCCGGAAGCTAAAGTAGTTACACCGATAATTCGTTCTAATTTACCGGGAAGAGTTGCTTTACGAACAGCAAGCGAAGCAGATTCTATGATTGTTTTGGGTGGAAAAGAAACTGCTGCTGCTTATTTATTAGGTAAAGGTGATTTGCTATACTACCCAGGCTCTAAATTGCATCGCTTACAAAGTTTATATGCGAAAAAAATAAAGCTACCTTAACAGATTTAAAAGAGCAGGGGGAGCAGGGGGAGCGGGGGAAGCAGGGGGAGAATATTCTTTCATACATGGTGATGAAAATTTTTTTTCATGTTGACTGACTTCTTGCACCATCCTTAACAAGCCGAAACAAACCGGGTTTCTTGCTCATCACACAACGAAAAAATCATGCTTTCACAAAAAGAAACCCGGTTTCTGACACTGGTGCAAAATATAAACGATTATTAACTATAAACCTTAGTCGCTACAACGGGGGAACCCCACAACGCGCTGCCTTGGGAACTGTGCCGCAGGAGTGGCTCCCCAACCTACAATTTTTCGGTAAGGCACTTACAAGTAATAAATTATCCCACCGTCGGTGCTTACCGTGAGCAACACCATTATACGTCTGGGTTTTGTCCGGAATATTTGTTAAACGGTGGGATAATTTATTTTTTGGATCTCCCTAATGTTAAAGCGGAAGAGAAATATTTGTAGCAAATAATTAAAGAAATACCTTAATAAGGTTTACCAATCATCAACTCACAGGTATAATCTGACTGCCTTATTAAAAAATATAGTCAAATTTGATTTTTGGAGTATCGAAAATCTTTAATCTAGCTGTAACTTTAACCGAGCATCTTAAAAATTTTATTGAATTGACTGCTGTAGATACGTTTGCTTGAACAAAATAGGAATGCGTTGACAGAGGACTTTTTGAATGGGATATGTAATTTCAACTGCAAATATGAAGGGCGGGGTGGGTAAAACTACTCTTACCGTCAATTTGGCGACTTGTTTGGCTAAAAATCACGGTAAACGGGTGCTGGTGCTGGATTTGGATACTCAAATCAGTGCGACTCTAAGCTTGATGTCACCCATAGATTTTGCCAAACTGCGGAAAAAGAGACGGACTTTAAGATATTTAATAGACGATCTTGTCAAGTCATCGGATAAGACAAAATTGTCAATTCAAGAAATTATTCAACCTTCAGTTAACGATCTTTCCGGACTTGATTTATTGCCTGGAGACATCGATCTTTACGATGAATTTGTTGTCTCGCAAATGCTCCACCAACAAGCTGTCAGCTTAAGCGAAAATGATTTTGAAGTAATTTGGAATCGTTTTGAAAGAGTTTTGTTGGGTAAGATATTAGAACCTGTACGCGATGACTACGACTTTATTCTGCTCGATTGCGCTCCCGGTTACAATCTTTTGACTCGCAGTGCTTTAGCTACAAGTAATTTTTACGTTCTTCCTGCAAAACCAGAACCTTTATCTGTGGTGGGTATTCAGTTGTTAGAAAGACGGATTGCTCAGTTAAAAGAAAGTCACGAACATGAGGCAAATATTGATATCTCTATGTTAGGAATTGTGTTTACAATGTCCAACAGTAATATGTTGACTGGGAGATATTATAAGCAAGTAATCAACCGCGTTTATCAAGATTACGGTGCCGAAAAAATCTGTCAAACGCAAATTCCCGTTGATGTAAACGTCGCTAAGGCTGTTGATAGTTTTATGCCTGTGGTG
The DNA here is from genome assembly GCA_039820645.1 of Cyanobacteria bacterium J06633_8. GTDB lineage: Bacteria > Cyanobacteriota > Cyanobacteriia > Cyanobacteriales > Nostocaceae > Rivularia. The sequence continues at coordinate 20,164 of JBCBPQ010000017.1, forward strand.
TTAAATAGTCCTCAATCGGGAGGTTCAAAAGCGTTTTCTCAATTGACTCAGGAATTGTTGAAAAAACTGTGATTGGGAATTGGACATTAATTTTATTGTAGTGGGAGCCGGAAAGCTCCCTAGTATAGGTTCCACGACCAAAATACATTAAAAGCATTTATATGATTGATTTTCAGCCTTAGCGTTAAAAATATTAGATACACAACACTTAGGTTGGTGAAAAGCCTGACTCTACAATGACACAGGAAAACTAAGAAATAATCATGGGAAATACTGCATTAGTCACAGGAGCATCAAGTGGTATTGGTGCCGAACTAGCCAGATTACACGCAGCCAAAGGGGGGGACTTGGTATTAGTTGCTCGTCGTGAAGATGCTCTAAATACCTTGAAATCTGAGTTGCAGGATGCTTACAACATAAAAGCAACGGTAATTGTCGCTGACTTAGCAGAACCTGATTCCGCAGAAAAAATATTTGCAGCAACCGAAGCAGCAGAAATACAAATCGATATCTTGATTAATAATGCTGGTTTTGGTGGACATGGAAAGTTTCACGAACGAGATTTAGCGGCAGATAGAGCAATGATGCAAGTCAATATGGTTTCTTTGGTTAATTTAACCCATATATACTTACAAGGGATGGTCAGTAGAAATTCTGGCAAGATTTTACACGTAGCATCAACAGCAGGTTTTCTCCCAGGACCTCTACAAGCTGTATATTACGCGACAAAAGCCTTTGTTGTTTCATTTTCTCAAGCCATTGCTCAAGAACTTGCCGATACAAATGTCACCTCAACAGTACTTTGTCCTGGTCCTGTAGCCACGGGTTTTGTCGCTGCTGGAAACTTAGAAGGTACATCAGTTTGGGATAATGCAGCTACTCCTGAGTCTGTAGCTAAGTGTGGCTATGAGGCGATGATGAAAGCCGAATTAGTCAAAATTAACGAACCATCTTTGAGTTTTATGCTGAATTGGGTTATACCTTTTCTACCCAGAAAAACTGTGTTGAAAATATCTCAGCAAGCAATGGAAAAAAATAAGTAGTTATAAATAATACAATATCTATATATTCTGCTAGACATCGGTTAACAACCCCAAAAACAGAGACGTTGCATTGCAACGTCTCTACACAATTGATATGTATCACCGTTAAAAACGGTATATTCTTTGATTGTTCGCTGTTTAAAATTCCCCAGCTAATGCACTAACACATCTTTCACACAACAGCGGATGTTCTTTTGATTCTCCGACTTTAGTGGAATAATTCCAGCATCTGTCGCATTTGTGCCCATCTGCTTTCGCTACTCCAATTTCCCAGTTATCTGTCTGGGATTTGTGTTTGCATTCATCTACTCCAGGAGCATCTAAAATTTCTGCTTGAGATGTCAGGAATAAGTAACGAAGTTCGTCTACATTATTGTTACTATTATCATTCAAAGATTTAATCGCATTCCGCAATTCTTCGTCTTTAACGTAAAGTAAAACTTTCGCTTCTAAGGAGGAGCCAATCATTTTATCAATTCTGGCTTCTTCCAATACCTTATTCACATCGTTGCGAATTTGACGGATTTTATCCCAAAATTTGACTATCTCGGGATTTTTCCATTTATCTTCCAATTGTACCCAACCGGCTTCAAATACCGATTTGTAAGGGGTTTCGTAAGGTAGAAATTGCCAGATGTCTTCTGCCATATGACACAATACCGGAGCAATGGCTTTAGTCAAATTCTCTAAGGCAATTTGCATTACCGTTTGACAGCTACGACGACGAGAACCATTTTCGCTACTGATATACAATCTATCTTTGCCGACATCTAAGTAAAAGTTAGATAAGTCAACGATGCAGAAGTTTTGTACTGTTTGGAAGAAACGCGAAAATTGATATGTATCGTAAGCTTGGGTAACTTCGCTAAATACTTCTGTTATCCGATGCAGCATGTATTTATCAATTTCGGCTAAATCTTCAAAAGCAACTGCATCTGTCTGGGGATTAAAATCATGCAAGTTTCCTAATAAGAAACGCGATGTGTTGCGAATCTTGTTGCGGATATCCATGATTTGCTTCAAGGTATTCTTACCAATTCCGACATCATTGGTATAGTCTACCGAAGATACCCACAACCGCAATACGTCGGCACCATAAGCGGGTTCTTGCTTCTGATTTTTCCCACCTTGGATAACTATTCTTGGGTCAATTACGTTACCTAAAGATTTACTTTGCTTGAAACCTTTCTCGTCTAAAGTGTAACCGTGAGTCAATACGGTTTTATAAGGCGCAACACCGTTAACGGCGACGCTGGTAAGTAAGCTGGATTGGAACCAACCCCTGTGCTGGTCGGAACCTTCTAAATATACGTCGGCGGGATAGCGCAATGAGGAACGCTGTTGGACTACGGATGCCCAAGATGAACCGGAATCAAACCATACATCCATGGTATCCATACCTTTACGGTATTTTCTGCCGTCATTACGGTATCTTTCCGGCATTAAGTCTTCTACGGACAATTCCCACCAAGCGTCAGTTCCTTTTTCGGCAATTATTGCTTGCACGTGTTTGATGGTGTCTTCATTCAACACCACTTCGTTGGTTTCCTCATCGTAAAATACCGGAATCGGAACACCCCAACTCCGCTGACGAGAAATACACCAATCGTTTCTATCGGCAACCATTGGTGTGATGCGATTTTGCCCTTGTGCGGGAATCCACTGTACGGATTTAATTTGTTCTAATGCTGTTTCGCGGAATTTCTCTACAGAGGCAAACCACTGTTCGGTAGCTCGGAATATGGTTGGTTTTTTAGTTCTCCAATCATAAGGATATTTGTGAGCGTAGGGTTCGTGTTTTATCAGTGATTTGGCTTCTGTGAGGGCATCAATTATTGCTTGATTACCTTCACTAATTTCTCCTTTTGCACCAACAACTTTTAAGCCGACAAACTTCCCAGCTTCCTCAGTAAACTTACCATTAGCGTCTACCGGAGCCAGAATCGGTAAATTATACTTTTGTCCGACGATGTAATCTTCTTGACCGTGACCGGGGGCAGTATGAACTAAGCCGGTACCGGATTCGGTGGTGATGTAATCCCCGCCAATAATTACCGGAGATTCCCTATCAAATAAAGGATGACGGTAAGTCGAATTTTCTAATTCTTTTCCTTTGAAACTGGCTTTTACCGTGAGTTTTGCGCCGAAAGTTTCTGCAAGACGTTCTGCTAAATCCGCAGCGACGATGAGATATTTAAAATTAACAGCTGATAAATTCTCAACTTCCACCACAGCATAATTAAGCTCCGGATTCACAGCGACAGCTAAATTACCAGGAATTGTCCAAGGTGTAGTAGTCCAAATTGCTACACCTAAATCGGGTAAAAACTCTGATAATTTATCTTTCACACCATCTGCTAAATTCGTCATCGGGAAAGCAGCATAGATACTTGGTGAAGTATGTCCCTCCGGATATTCCAACTCAGCTTCAGCCAAAGCAGTTTTTGAACTTGGACTCCAATGCACGGGTTTCAAACCGCGATAGATGTAACCTTTCAAAAACATATCGCCAAAAACAGCAATTTGTTCGGCTTCATATTGGGGATTAGATGTTAAATAAGGATGCTCCCAATCCCCCCAAACACCATATCTCTTAAAACTTTCTCGCTGTTCGTTAACTGCCTCAACAGCAAAATCTTTCGCCTTATGTCGCAGCTTCAAAGGGGTTAATTCCTGTCTTTCCGAAGACTTCATGGTTTGCAGCACCTTTAATTCAATTGGCAAACCGTGACAATCCCAACCGGGAACATAACTAATTTTACGACCTTGTAATATCTTATAGCGATTAATAATATCTTTAAGAATTTTATTTAAAGCGTGACCAATATGTAGCGAACCGTTTGCGTAAGGAGGTCCGTCATGTAATATAAATAATTCGCCTGGATTCTCTTGAGAAAGGCGTTCGTAGACTTTATTTTCAGCCCAAAACTTTTGGATTTCCGGTTCGCGCTTTGTAGCGTTAGCCCGCATATCAAACTTAGTCTTGGGTAAATTTACCGTTGCTTTGTAGCTTCCTGATTCAGTCATTCGATTTTGGGTTTTGGATTTTGCGGAAACTTGAGGAGATATTCTTCCCCTCAAAGTTTTCAAGACAGATTTTAGATTGTTTCTTCCTGAAAATGGTAATTCCCATTACGGTAATCTTACCCAAACTATTCAAGTTGGGGGAAAAGAATTTCAAAAAGCCGAATTTAGTAACCCCAAACCAAAGCAAAAGCGATCGCCTTTATCGAGCGATCGCCTGAAAAAAATCCCAGAAAACATTTATCATATTTTCCTCAAACTATTGTATTCGATTTCGGTCACATAGATATATAGTCTGCGAATTTTGTTGCTAGTCAAAGTGGGCGTAAAGGCGGCAACCATTAAAAATGGCACAAAAGCCTTTATATTATCAAACTTATTACTTCTTACTTCTTACTTCTTACTTCCGCCAAGCGGTACTAGAGACACCACTTATCTTATTTAAGGAATGGTGGAAGTATCTGAATAATCAGCAATGAATGCAATATAAATCAGATGTGAGACTAATATCCCCAACCAGCTTAATGTCAAAATCGGCAACCATTGCCAATCGGTTAGCAGAAAATTGTGAAAAAACCACAACCCGGAATTGAATAAAGCAAATACCGCTACATGAACGGCGAAATTCATTCTATCATCTAGTTTGCGGTAAGCTGGGTCATTTTTACGGTCTGGTTCCCGTGGCCAACGTGGAGGCATATAATATTAATTACAATTAAGAACAATCGGTTATTTCTATAATTTTAATGTTATCCGCGCCACAAATCTAATTTACTTAGAATAGAAGCATACTATAGGTTGTTAGTAGGTTTGGACGGGCAGGGATGCCCATCCCACAAGAGTTTGTACCAGCTAGAGACTGGGAACACTTATGTAGAAGGTGTAGAGACGGCCATAGTATCGCGTCTCTACAATTTATGTTGAATGAGAAAAATTTTAAATAAAAAAACCGCACACTATATTGGTATCCCCTTCGTAAATATCTCAGGACTAGACTGCTCAACTCAAGGGGTATCCACCGGGTGGGGGAACTTTAACTTCACGGAAGTCAAACCGTAAAGTCCCCCACCCGGTGAGATACCACACAGTAAAGAGCAGGCTAGTGATGCGTGTTTGGACTATACACAAGGATGACGATGCATCATCCAGATTGCAAGGATTATTTACCAATTAGTGCGCGATTTATTTAGTTTTATTTTAGTTATTGACACTGACGTGCGTGTTGCATTCGTAGTGCGAGAATGTGTTCGCATGGACCTTTAAACAGTTTGTTTTGTTTATGCCAGTTGCAGGTACATTCTGCATTTATTATACGCTCGTCTGAATCAATCGTCAAAGATGGATTGTATGTTTTATTTGCGGTATTAACGGTACCTTCTAAAGTGGTTGTTTTATCTCTGTCATTTACCGATAAAACCTTGACTCTATTACTGTTTATAAACTTAGTAGCGCTTGATTCTCGTTCGTTAGCAAAGCGCAATCTATCCATCGGTAAAGGTTCTCTACTCAGTTCTCGGACGCGATACACTTGCTTATTCAAGTCGTAGATAACTCTTCCGGCTTGAGTATAAACACTTAAGGCACCAGTCACCGCAGCACGACTTAAATTCAATTTTTGGGCTAGACTATCGGCTGTTTCAAACCAGTTTTCTCGCAAACCGTTAAAAATTAATTTTTGTGTCCATTCGTCAACATCGGCTCTTGGTGCCATTAAATCAAAGTTACCAGATTGCGACCAATCGTTTGCAGTCCAACCGGATAAACCCAAGGTAAATGACATATCACCTAAGTCAGCGACGTAGAATGATGGCATTCCGGTACCCAATAAATGAACTGTGAATTTTTTGGCTATGGGTATGAGTCTTTCGAGGATATGTAAACGTCTTCTTCCCCATACTCTAATAGTTTCTTCTTGGTTTCCAGTATAAGGGGAACGATGACATACTACTTCAATATTCCACGGTTCAAAAACGATTCCCACGGGTTCCCCTGGTTTAAGATGATAGCGGATGCTGCGGGGACCTTTTTTCTCTTTGTGACGGCGCAAAACCAGGCATATATTATAAATATCCATTGGATGTAAGTCGAATTGAATGCTTGGTAAACACATTGCGGAGCTTACTTGTAAAAATCCCCTCACCCAGCTATCTGGTAAATCAATTTTGACTTCTTTATAAGCTTCTTCGTTGGTGGTTTGAACTTCAAAACCGGATGGATCGACTTGAAATTGTGTAGTTTTGTAACTGCGGATTTTTTGGAATTCATCGTATAAAGCTGCGGAATAATCTATATTTGTAGTTCCACAAGAGAATTCGTTGATATTTTTATATACTTCGTAACTAGCACCGAGTTTTCCATAGGTTGATTCGTCTTCGCTGAAGCATTCAAAAAATACTTCGTCGGGGTGTACTGTTATTACTGGATCGAGTACATACCACATATCATAATCTTTTTGATAGAGGTAATCAAAGTATTTTCTTTGTGCCCTATAATAAGTTTGATATCTTGCATTTCTCCGCTTATATAATTCGTCTAATTCTTCTTGTAATGGTTTGATTTTGGCTGCGACTTCTTGTTTCATGGCTGCAACTAAATCCCAGTCAATTTCATCTTGTTGTTTGCGCCATTCTAGATAAGCTGTTTTATCTTTTGGTTTGAATCTTAAATCGGAAATTACAACATCATGTAAAGCGCTGATTGCTTCGCGAAAGGATACGTTTTGATGTAATTCTCCGACGAAGTATGTGGGGGGACGTTTGGTGTCTGGGGAGAATGACATTTGGGTTTGATTGGCGCTTTGATTGACGGATGTGTTTCCTTTATATGAGTAGTTAAATTCCATTTTTTTTGCTTTTTTATTTGTTAAATGAACCGTAAATAACCTCACCCCCAGCCCCTCTCCTTGTCAAGGAGAGGGGTGTATTTCTGTTTCCCCTCTCCTTAATAAGGAGAGGGGTGCCCGTAAGGGCGGGGTGTGTTTTAACTCCTGACTTCTACCACTGGCTTTACTTCAATTGGTAACGCCAAATGTGGATATTTTTTATGAATTTTCAACATGATTTGTATGGCTGATGATTTATCGGCTATTGCCATTGTTACCGATTGTCGCGTCATGATTTCTGCTACTATTTTGGCAGCTTTTTCGCTTTTTTGGGCTTCTGCTTCAAGAAATGCAAATGTTCTTTTTTTGGCGACGCTGCCACGATTAACGCGAGATAATATACTAATGAAAAATGGTGTTAGCTGTTGTAGTTTTTCGGTGTCGTCTTTGGCGTAGGTTTCGAGGTAATTAGTAGCAAATAACTGCATATTGAGGGATGGATGTTCGCTAAATTTTAAGAGGTATTCTTCTCCGTCTAAACTTTGGAAGTTTTTAGTTAATAAATCTCTTCCGAGTCTTCTTGCTTCTTCTCGCACGCTATCGCAAATACTGACTAAAACTTCGGGGGTAAATTCGTTTTCTCCGAATTCGGTGGTGAATAATTGAAATGCAAAATCGCGGGAGTCTTGCCATTTGGCTTCTAACATTCTCACTGCTGCTACCATTTCTTGAGAATCATTTCGCAGACGATTTAAGATTTGGGATAGCATTTGATGGGAAGCGTTTCTGACTGCTGCAATTTCATGATTGCTGAGTTTGACAATTTCGCTGGTGGTAAATTCTTCTATCCAGGTTTGATAATTCGCGGATAATAACAAACCTCCTAATTCTTGGGGTGCGGATGTTTTGGTTTTGAGCAGTTGTAATGTGGTTTCTTGGGAAATCCTTGTCATCCATTTGGGTAATTCTTTTAAAAGATTGACGAGGAAGCTGTGTAAACCTTCGTGTTTTTCTTTTGTAAATAGAATTTCGATGAATTCTGATGCGATATCAAGGGTGAATTCTGGGTTTGCTGCTGCTAAACGGTTGATGACAGGTTTGATTGCGTTGCGGATTTCTGGGTTAGAATTGATTGCGATCGCGATTATTAATTCCCTTTCTTCGTTAATTAGTTTATCATCGGGTAGTTGTCCGAATAGTCGGATTCCAAGGATTCGTAATGATTCGTTTTCGGATGCTAGAAGAGATTCGATGATATGAGCGGGTAAGTCTTTGGCAGGAATTTGGTGATTTAATAAAATTCTTGCTCCTAATTCTTGAATTTCGATGATGGGATGGTTGAGTAAATCGTTGATGACGTTTAAATTTAAGGTGCGGAGTTGGGAAGGGAAGGTTATTAGTAAAATTTCGCTGACTTCTTTGATTAATTCTTCTATCCCCCCAGCTTCGCTTTCCCCCCTTATTAAAGGGGGGTTAGGGGGGATTGCGAGTAATTCAGCAAGAATTTTACCGATAATAATTTGAGCAGTAGATTCGTTGATAACTGCTTTACCTAAAAAGGTTTTTGCAAATTGACGAGTTTCACTTTGATTGCTGAGAATTAAAGCTGCAATGAAACTACTGTCTTGAAGGAATTTACCTTGATTTTGTTTAATCCATTTATGAGCTTGCTTTCGAGCAGGTTTGGATAGACAATTGGCAAGAGCAAGAATTAAAGTTTTATCTGGGTTGTTAGAATCGTATTTTTTTAACGCTAATTTATAACCAAATTGTGCGGTAATTTCGTAAGGTTTGTTCAGAAGTTGGATAATTTTATCTATATTTATAGAATTATGGAATTGTTTGCAATTTTGTAATGCTTTGACAGCGAAATGATGTACCGGATTGCATTCACTTTCTACAAGTAACTTTAATAATGCTTCCGGTTGTTGTTGCCAAAGTTGAGGAAATGCTTCTTCTCTAACTGTAGGCTCAGCATCACGTGGTTGATAATCTCGTTTCCAATCCCATGATTTTCCATAGCATAAAGTATAACGGGGACTGTTTTCGTAGAGAATATGGTTAAAAGTTAAATAATAAGCGAAAGCATTTGGATAAAAATTGTTGATTCCATCTGCATCAGAATATTGCAGCAAGACACCAACAGCCATTTTTACATAATCGGAGTTGCTTTCTTCTCCCAACTTTTCTAAAGTCTTCCATACGCGACGACGTAAATATTCGCGAGTTTTGTCACTGTAAGCAATTCTGGAAGTTGGTTTTTTAAGTTCCTCTGCTACTTCATTAATTCTATTTTCATAACGTCTTGTTTGTTGGTTGTAATTCCATTTATAAGGATTTAAAAAATCACCATTTTCTAATCTGACATACCTTTCACTATAAAATTTTTTTTCTCTTTCTCAAACCGATAAGCAAGAATACCAAAAACTTCTTCATCAAGACGATATTCAGCGACTTTAAAAATATGACGAATCCGCTGAAAATAATTCGGTTTCAAAGGAGCTTTTGATATAACATCAATTAATCCAGGGCGTACAATCTCATTATCAATCTCATATATCATTTCCAGAATTTCAAAATCCTGATAATCGCAATCAGCTAAATAAGCTTTTAACTCCGTTGTAAAATCATCAGATGAACTTTGTTTTAATAACTCTTGAAAAAATGACGGTAAATACTCAATAGTTTCCGCTTTTAACTCAGATTTCTTCTCCTCATCACAAACCTTTAAAACAGCTTCAAAAGCAATACTACTAACAAAATCTGCTGTTTCATCACTTTGATAAAGCTTGGTTAACACTCCAATCACATCTTGATTGTCGGAATTTTCACAACACCAACCCAAAGCCCAAGCAATACAATAATCCCGTAAATCTTCCCCAGTACCCAACAAATCAATCAATAACGGAGTTGCTTCTGTTATTTTCAACTCTCCCGCTTTCCAAATTGCTCTTTCCAACTTCCAACTACTGGGTTTATCATCAGCAAGACGGTTGAGAATCCCTTGATTTCTTGGGTTATCAACAGTCGCTACTGGTTGCGCTGGGATAGTAACATTACTCCCTGCCGAAACATCAACATATCCCTTCTTAGTCTTCTCCCCCACCAACTTATCAAAAACCTGCTCAGCCTTAGTCAAAGTAACAGGTTGAGTAGTTTTCGTACCTTCCTTTAAATTAGCTCCCCGTCTACCATAACGGAAATTGACAACATACTTATCCGACTCTACCTCACACAAATCAACTTCGTATACCTTATCAGAAGCATCTTTTTGATAATGAAGAGTTTTGCGTTTTATTAACTTCATATATTCCTTCCCACCCGATGTTTTATTTTCCTATACTTTTTCGGGAGTCGCCAGTTTTGAAGAGTTAGCAGTGACGAATTATGAATTAAAAATTATTAAAATCTATCTCTTATTCTTATTCTTCCTCCTCAGCGTACCTTTGCGCGAAACTCCGCGTACCTTTGCGTTTTAAAAAAAATCTTAAAAATAAAAATCACGCACTATTTATCATTAGTAAAACCTTCGTAAACCTCAAAGGACTAAAATGCTTAACTCACGTGCGGATGAGCATGATTTCAGTTCACTTTTAGATAAGTAAAACTGGGATAATTCATGCTCGTAAAAGCACAAAGTTGAAAGCATTTTAGTGATGCATGGATAAGCTGAGAACATGAATGGCGATACACCATCCTTCAATTGCAAGGCTATTTACTAATTACAGCGCGTGATTCGGTAAGAATAAATCAATGATATTCGCGGTTTTTGAAATCGTCAAATTAAACTTTTAAACTCTTGCGTCTTTCTTCCGTTACGGGTTGAAGCTGAATGGGTAATGAAATATCGGCATATTTTTTCTTGATTTTAAGCATGATTTCAACAGCAGTAGATTTATCAGCAATTGCCATCGTTGCCGATTGTCTGCTGATAATTTCTGCAATAATTTCTGCTGCTTGCTGACTTTTATCTGATTCAACTTTAAGAAAAGCCAAAACTCGTTTTTTCGCAGTACGATTTCGGTTGACGCTGGATAATACAGTAATAAAATAAGGAGTTAATTCTCTAAGACGCTGTGGATTATCAGCAGCATATTTTTCAAAGTAGTTTGTGACAAACTTTTGCATATCCTGGGCTGGATTTTCGCTAAGCTTGATGAAATATTCTTCTTCATCAGCTTCTTGAAAATTACGAGCTAGTAAATCTCTTCCCATTTTTCTTGCTTCAGGATGATTACTATCGCAAATTGCAATTAAAATATCGGATGTAAAATCTTGTGAGTCAAATTCTGTCGTAAATATATGATAAGCAAACTCGCGGGTGTCTTCCCATTTTGCATCGAGTATTCTTACTGCTTCCAACATTTCTTGAGGGTTGTTGCGGAGACGGTTTAGATTTTGGGAGAATAATCTTTGTGCTGCTTGGCGGATTGATAGGATATCGTGGTTGGATAATTCTATTATTTCGCTGGTGGTGAGTTGTTGATAGAAGTAATCGCTGTTTTTTTGTAAGATTACACCAGCTAATTCTTGTACTGATGAGGTTTCTGATTGAAGTAACTTGAATGTTGTTTCTTTGTTGTTTTTTCTCTTCTTCTTCATCCCAAGAGAATGTCAGCAAATCATTGTTAAAGTTTCCCGCAACTCGTTCAAATCTATAAGCTAAAATCGCAAAAACCTCAGCATCACAAAGATATTCAGCTATTTTAAAGATACGACGGATTGAACGAAAATAATTTGGTTGAAATGGTACTGTATGCAGAATTTTTAATATTGATGCACGAATATAAGGATTATCTATTTGATATATTTTCTCAAAAATCTCGAAGAAATAATAAGGATGATTGACAGCAAATTTTTCAAATAGTTCTGGTGAACTAGTTCTAGCTAATCTTCCCAATTCTAACGGTAACGATGCAATTAAATCAGCTTGTAATCTTGCTTTCGTACCTTCATCGGCAAGTTTGAGTAAAGCTTCAAAAGCAATTCGACTGACAAACTCCGGAGTTTCAGCATTTTCATAAAGTTGAGTCAATACAGGTATCGTACTTTTATCCCCACACCAACCCAAACTCCAAGCAATACAATAATCTCGTAAATCTTCCCCAGTACCTAATAAATTAATCAATAAGGGAGTTGCTTCTGTTATCTTCAACTCTCCCGCTCGCCAAATTGCTCTTTCTAACTTCCATTTACTAGGTTTTTTATTCTCTAATCGTTCGAGAATTACTTGTTTTCGTTCAAAATCATCGAAAAACGGTTGTGTAATCGACATAGAATCATCGGAAGTATGGAAAATATCAACATACCCCCGCTTCTTCTTATCTCGAATAAACCGATGAAAAATCTTTTCTGCTTCCTCTAAAGATACTGGTTGCTTTGTTTTCGTACCATCCGTGTGGTAGTTATATTTTGTTTTGAATTCTATACAAGTAAAATAGACTTCATACTTCCCTTCCTCGACTTCCTGTAAATTCACCTCATAGACGCTTTGAGGATTTCCTTGAGAATGAAGCGTTATACGTTTAATTAAATTCATAAATTATTTTTTACACCCCGATAATATTGTGTTGGCTTAATACTGCTTTACTTTGCTAATCGTTATTTACAAAGTCAAGTGTCAAAATTTTTACTTATCATGAGATAAAACCCATTTTGCCCTGATTTTTCGGAATTCGCCAATGGCAAACTTGTAGTAATCAACTAAACTGAGTTTTTATCGGGGAATCATTAATATTTCTATGTCGTCAAAAAAGAAAGAGCCAAGCGGATGCGGATGTTTACAAATTCCAATATCAGTAATCGTACTGCTTTTAGGGGGTGGTATCTGGTTATTTACTCAGAGAGACAATTTAGGTATCAGCAAAATTATTCCTAATACAGAGCAATTAAATATTCCTTTTATTTCTCCAAAACCGACTCCAACTGTTGCTTCAAATTCCAAACAATCAACTCAAAAACTCCCTTCAAATCCGGCTCCAGCAGTTTCTTCAAATCCCAAACAATCAACTCAAAAACTCCCTTCAAATCCGGCTCCAATTGCTTCTCCAAAACCGACACCTTCTCAATCTCCAGAAATCAAAACTCAGAAAAAAGCAGTTGCTGTTAAACCCAAACCAGTACCTAAGACACCTTGGGAGAAAAAAGAAATTAGGGGAATTTATCTAAGTCGCTACCAAGTGACAAATAATGCTAGCGAGCAAATGATTCGTGAAAGAGTTCGTTACTACAAAAGTAAAGGATTTAATACTATTATTCATGGTGTTTGGGGAAATGCTTGCACCATGTATAAAAGCGAAGTCATGCAGCAAACTCTCGGCTTTAAAAGTTGTCCCAATTTGTTTCGAGATAAATGGCTGGATTGGTTAATTGATGAAGCCCACAAACAGGAAATGGAAGTTCATGCTTATTTTGAAAAAGGGATTAAAATCGATAAGAATAGTCCGATATTCGATTTAGCAATAGAGAAAAGATGGATTGTTGCCGGTGTAGATAAAACCTATGCTGGAATAGATCATTATGTACTTGATGTAGAGATTCCTGAAATTGCGAATTTCTTCAAAGATATTTTAGTCGAATTTGTACAAAAATATCCTCAAATTGATGCAGTTCAATGGGATGATTATTTAGGGTATCATGCAGAATTACCGGGAAAAGTTAATCGTACAGATAAATTAACTAAATTTACCCAGCAAATGATAACTGCAATGAAACAAGCAAACCCTTCTGTTAGTTTTGATATTTGTCATCATAATCCTTACTGGGCTAAAAGATATTTCGCTGCTGATTATCAAAAATGGAAGGTTGATAGAATTTTTATTCAGGCATATAACGAAAAAGGTTTTCAAGACGAATTAAATTACGCTCAAAAAGTTGATGGAATCGCCATAAGTGACAGACAATTCCATCGTATAGAAGAATTAGTTAAGAATAAGGAAATTAAAAGTATTTTGGTATTTCCCATTGCTGGTAAACCTAGAGAAACTGCTTCTAAATTAAATGACTTGATAGCAAAAAAGGGAATAGAATAAAAATGAGTTTGTTCGTAGTTGCGCTTCAGCGCCTCATTCTGGTTCCTAGTCTCTGACTAGGAATCCACATATGTGAGGCTCTGCCTTTTATATTATTTGAAGGCAGAGCCTTCCTGAAATGCATTACAAGGCAGAGCCTTGTAACGAGGTTTTTTAATTTAATTCCCACATTATTGTTTTTGATTCTTTATCTTTAGCTCGATTAATAAAATTCAATTTCTCTAAAGTCCGTAAATAAATTTTACAGGTATTACTATTCAATCCGGTACCTTTGACTATTTCTTCCGTACTTAGTTTATTGCCAGAACTTTTTTGAATTTCTAAAAGTATATGATTTGCAGTATTGATATAAGAAACAAAACAGAGATTGGTTATTTCAGAAGGTTTAACTAAATCTTGTTTCCTTGCTTCTTTCAAAATTGAAAATACTTTTTGCTCGTCTGCCATTTTTCAATGCAATCCTTTATAGGGATTCTATCATGTTTTATTACAACCCCGGTTCCCTGTACCCTTTCTCAAATAATTCTTTTGTGAATCACAATGAATTGATATAGCTTTATTTAGCTATAATTTGTAATGAGTTTTGGGAGGGCACATCATGTTAGAGTACAACTTGCCGAGGTATTTACCTTCAGCAGAAGAACTACCAGACTCCGACGAAACGCCCGTGGATAACGAACTGCAAGAATTAATACCGGGTTTACTCAAAGCAATTCTGCTGATTCTTTGGGGAGAAAGGATGGATTGGTTTTTCGGTGTGGATATGGGTATTTATTTTCACCCCGATAAGCCTCCAATTGTACCCGATGGTTTTCTTAGTTTAGGTGTCGAACGCTTTTATGATGAAGAATTGCGTCCCAGTTATGTATTATGGGATGAAAATGTTATCCCTATTTTAGCTTTAGAAGTTGTTTCCCGAAATTATCGTAAAGAGTACACGGATAAATTAGATGAATATGCAGATTTAGGCGTACTTTACTATGTAATTTATTCCTCCCGTCGCCGTCGCAAACCGCGTTTAGAAATCCATAAATTAGTCAACGGTAAATACGAATTACAACAAGGAAATCCGTTTTGGATGCCAGAAATTGGTTTAGGAATAGGTTGTGAAAGAGGTAACTATTCCGGAGTTACGCGAGAATGGCTGTACTGGTATGACGAATCGGGCAGGCGATATCCCACTCCCAAAGAGCAGATAGAGCAGGAAACCTTACGCGCTCAGCAAGAAAGATTAAGGGCACAACAAGAAGCTCAACGCGCCGATGTTGCAGAGCAAAAAGCACAACAAATGGCGGAAAAGTTGCGCGAATTAGGCATAAATCCAGATAGCTTGAGTTAACGAAACAATTAATTATTTAACTACTTATAAATTTCTCTGCGATGTCCAATTTGGTGAATAATGATAATATTGGGCTCGTTACTGAATGTGTAGAGAATCCTGTAGTCACCAACTCTTAACTTATAAAAGTCAGTTAAGTCTCCCGTTAAAGGTTGAGGAGTTAACTGCTCGAAATTTTGTGCTAGCCAATTAATTTTGTTAATAATTCGGATTTGTATAACCTGAGTCAACTTTTCTAAATCTGTGACAGCTTCTTCTGTAAACTCCAGTTCATAATTCATTTAACATTCAAACCCAGTCTCTTATATACTTCCTCAGCAGGAATACCTTTTTTACCACTTTTATGTGCTTCTTTAGACGCAATTAATCTTTGTTTAACTTCTTCTCTAACTTCTTTACCGGCATCAGCATCGGCAAAAAATTCTTCCAAAGTTTCCTCAACAGTTTCTTTGATTAGACTTTTAAGTTCGTTCACGCTCATATCTTTAATTTGCATATTAATTCCTTCATGAATTTAAAAAGCAGACTAGAAAGCCTGCTCTACAAAAATTATAAATCTGTTTTAAAAGTTGTAACTAAAAACCTGAATGGTGCTATTTTCTGGTATTTTACCGGGGCTGACACTAATAGTATCCCTGTTACTACGGCGTACCTTCATTCCGCCCATTACATTCAGAAAATCATCTAAAGGTGCAATCTCACAATTATCCTTGTCGGCAGCTTGGGTACGATAATGAGTAGGAACTACCAACTTAGGATTGAGAATCTGAATTGCTTTTCTAGCTTCCTCAGCATTATAAGCCTTAGCACTACCACCTACAGGTACTAATAGCACATCGGGACGACCCATCAAAATTTTCTGTTCTAATGAAATAGGTGCAGCAGCTCCCCCTAAATGCAAGATGTTAATTCCTGCTTGTTTCCACTGCCAAGCCGTATTTATCCCAAAACGTTTTCCACCGATGCGATCGTGATCTATCGCTATCCCTTGAAACTTTATTCCCTTAAACTGGTAAACCCCCGGTTGATACATTAATTTAGGACTTCCGGGTAAACCTTCCACCGCACCTTCATCTAAGAGTTGACTGCTAATTAATACTAAATCAGCAGTAACATCGGGTGGACGATAGCCAGCAGTACAGCCTATAGTACGAAAAGAGTTTACTAAAATTCTTGTGCCGCCACCCGTAAACAAAAAGCTAGTATGTCCCAACCATTTAATTGATAGCGAACCACCAGATTGAGCATTTACTCGCAACCCAGAGCCTAAGTTAGCAAACAACGCACCTGCTAACCCCGCTCCAGCGTAGCCCATCAACTGTCGTCGTTTCATTTACTTATTAAAGGTAATTTTTCTAGAAAGTTTTGCAATAGTTGCTTTCCCGAATTAGTCAGGATACTCTCTGGATGAAATTGGACACCTTCTATGTGAGGAAAGTTCCTGTGTCGTACTCCCATAATTGTTCCATCTTCAACCCAGGCAGTGATTTCCAACGTATCCGGAATTGTATCTCGCTCTACTACCAAACTATGATACCTGGTTGCGGTCATCGGATTATCTAATCCCTGAAAAACTCCTACCCCAGTATGAAACACTTCTGAAGTTTTACCGTGCATCAACTCGGTCGCAGAAACTATCTTACCACCAAACACCTGAGCTATACTTTGATGCCCCAAACATACGCCCAAAATTGGATAACCTGCACCTAATTCTTCTATTAATTTTAAAGAAATCCCTGCATCTTCCGGTCTTCCAGGACCAGGAGATATTATTATACCATCCGGCTTCAATGCCCGGATTTCATCTACAGATATCTTATCGTTACGAAACACTTTAATCTGTTTTGCAACAGGAAGGTTTGCAGCTAATTCCCCTAAATATTGCACCAAATTATAGGTAAAGCTGTCGTAATTATCTATGACTATCAGCACAGCGATTAAAGCCCCAAGTTTTATCTAGCTATGCCAAACTTGTCCGACTGTATTAGCTAAAGTAAACCACAAAATTCACAAATACGATAAAATCAACTCGAACAAAGGAGGCAATATAAGCATAGCAGCAACTAATAATGCGACCAAAGCCGAAACTAATACCGCACCAGCAGCACAGTCTTTAGCAATTTTCGCTAATTCGTGATACTTTTGCTCGACAGTCAAATCAACAACAGATTCAACGGCAGTATTTAGCAGTTCCAAAGCTAAAACTAAGCCGCTAGTAACTGCTATTACTGCTACTTCTACCGGCTTCAGATGTAAAAACACGCTCAAACCAATTGCCAAAGCGCAAACAGATACGTGAATGCGAAAATTACGCTGAGTTTGAAAACCATAGGTAATTCCAGCCCAAGCATATTTAAAACTCACAAACAAGTTAGAGGCAACTGCCCAAGATAATTCTCTTTGTTTAGACACTACGGTTTCTAAACGGTTTGTTTTGGGTGAAGATGAAATTTGCTGGGACATAGGCATTAAAGTATTATTGCTGCAATTGTAGAATACAAATTTTTCCAGAATTTTAAAGGTCGAATCAACTTTTTATATTTTTCTACAGAAAGATTTTAAAAAGACAATTTGAAGCCGGGATTAAATCAGTTAATAAGCGTATCTATTCTATGTCTACCTCAATACTTAATGTCTTCAGTAGCATTACTTGCTTTTCTAGCATTCGCTGTAAACTTTCTTCATCAGGATGATCCCAGCCAATCAAATGTAGGAAACCGTGAGATGACAGCCAAGCAAGTTCTGTCTTTAATGAATGCTGTTGTTGTATAGCTTGCTTTTGAGCAGTCTCAACAGAAACTATGATATCGCCAAGATATAAAGGTTCATTCTTGGTTTCCATTTCTGTTACCTGTGGAGAATCTACTTCTAAAGCTGCAAAAGCCAAAACATCTGTGGGTTTGTCTTGATTGCGGTATTGATAATTCAGGGTTTGAATTTCTGAATCATTAGTTAATCGTAGCCCGATTTCGTAAGCAGAGGATGCACGAAGATCGCATTCCATCATATCCATCCACTTACAAAACCAGTTTTCCCAAGTTTTTACACCAATAGGCAAACTTTCATCGTCATTCTCCACAGGCTCTGTTAGAGAAGATTGATAAAAATTATCCTCAACGTAAACCTCAACACAAAGCTGTTTATCCACTTTATCTCTCCTCGTTAACGAGTTAGATAAGCAAGACCAACCAAAACAGCGAGCAGTCCAACAGTACTAAGTGCAAAATGTTTTAGCGAGGTGCCACCCTTTTGCACCATATTACGCATAGCCAGTTTAGTATAACTGGGTTTATCTTCCTTGGTAGAAGAATCGTTCATAATGATTGCATAACAAACTCTTCTACTAATGTAACAAATTGTTGAGACATCGGCCGCCAATTTGGCATTTTCTATGAATTTGGGCATCGGGGATAGGGGATAGGGCATTGTTAAAGAGTTAGGAATTAGCAGTTATCTACCCCCATGCCCAATGCCCCATGCCCAATTACCAATTACCCATTATCAGTAACTTGGTTTTCCTGTCGCAGATAAGCTTGAATGAAGGAATCTAATTCTCCATTCATTACGTCAGTTATAGCCGTTGTTTCGATGTTGGTACGCAAGTCTTTCACCATCTGGTAAGGATGAAATACGTAGTTACGTATTTGGTTCCCCCAGCTTGCTTCTACCATATCACCGCGAATTTCGGCGATTTCTTGGGCGTGCTGTTCTTGAGCGACAACCAACAGCTTGGCTTTCAGACGAGCGAGGGCTTTTTCTTTGTTTTGTAATTGCGAGCGTTCTTCAGTACATCGCACGGCGATATTTGTCGGAATATGCACAATTCGCACTGCGGTTTCTACTTTGTTGACGTTTTGTCCGCCTTTACCGCCAGCCCTAGATGTAGTAATTTCTAAATCCTTGTCGGGAATATCTAACTCTACATTGTCATCTATCTGCGGCATGATTTCTACGCCAGCAAAACTAGTTTGTCGCTTGCCATTAGCGTTGAAAGGAGAAATCCTTACCAAACGATGGGTGCCCATTTCCGAACGTAAATAGCCGTAAGCGTAACGCCCGGTAATTTCTAGAGTTACCGACTTTATACCAGCTTCATCTCCTTCAGATTTATCGGTAATTTTAACTTTATAACCGTGACTTTCTCCCCAACGGGTATACATACGCAGCATCATTTCTGCCCAATCTTGAGCATCAGTACCGCCAGCACCGGCTGTAATAGTAAGTAAAGCACCTTTACTATCGTAAGGGCCAGAAAGCAATTGCTGTAACTCCCACTGGTCGAGTTCGCGGTTGAGGCTTGTAACGTTAGATACAGCTTCGTTAAGTAGCGACTCATCAGTTTCAGATTCCAAAAGTTCGACAACAGCCTTGGTATCCTCTAAACTAGAATGCCAGTCATGATACTGCTGCAAATGTTCTTTGAGTTCGGTAAGCTCCTGCATCGTATCTTGAGCCTTATTTTGATCTTCCCAAAACTCTGGCTGTGCCGCAATTTGTTCTAAATCTTGAATTTTAGCTTTGAGTGCGGGTAAGTCAAAGATAGTCCTGAGTTTTACCCAGGCGATTAGATAACGTTTCGATTTCGCGTTTGATTTCTAGAACTTCCATATTTGTTTCTATTTGTTAGCTTTGATGCTTCTAGAATCTGTGTGTATTTTATATTCCTTTTTGATTCTAGCGATTGTCTGCAAATTTTTCTCGTTTTAAAAAGGGAATGGGGAATTGGGGATTGGGAATGGGGAATTGGGCGTTGGGCATTGGGTTTAATTACAAATGGTGCGTGACGGCAATTTCACATTATTTTGTTGTGTTTGGGAATTTTTCATAGCCGTCACAGCACCCTACAATTAATGCGTTTGTTTGAGATACGCTTTGGTAAACAAATCCAGATTTCCTTTCATCACTTCCTCAATATCAGGGGTTTCTACGTTGGTACGTAAATCTTTTACTTTTTGGTAAGGATGAAAGATGTATTGGCGGATTGGATTGTTAGCTAGATTTTTAGAAGATGGTTTTTTGACATCTTTAAGTGCAACAGCTTGAGATTGCATTAGTGCGAATAGTTTACTTTTGACAATAGCTAAGGCTTTTTCTTTGTTAAGTAATTGATTGCGTTCCTCAGTACAGGTAACGGAAATAGAAGTAGGAAGATGTGTTACCTTCGCTAAAACACTTCGTCCACGCATAAGACATCGCGACAAAAAAAAGGCAGGCTGGAAACCTACCAAATAAGCCAATTACTTTTGAATTCCTAACTATTCCCAATGCCCCATGCCCTATGCCCAATTTTCTTAGTCTCTTCCGCCGCCGCTAATGGCAATTAAAAGGCGTAAGATGAAAATGAATAAATTGATGTAGGTAAGGTACATCGATAATGCTGCGGGTAAATATTCGTCATCTTGATAGGTACGGGGTAGTACGTAGAAATCAACTACTGCAGCTCCAGCAAATAAACATACACCCAAGCCAGAGATACCTATTTCCAACCAACCGGGGGTATATACGCCAAATAAGGAAAGTACCAATTGCAGAATCATCACTGCAATTAAGGCAATTACACCCAAGCGGACGGTTTTGGTTAATGCCATACCGTCAGAGTCGGAAAGGTTGGAACCGATTTGACGGGCTGCGATAAAGGTTACTCCACAACCGAGAGCAGCAATACCAACACCTTGAATTCCTACTCCTTGACTGCTTAAGGCTACAAATACTAAGCCGCTAAGGGTGTACCCAGATAAAAGACTGTAGGCTGCTAGTAGAGGTAGTGCAACTTGCTTATTACCTTTAGAAGCAACATTTTGAGCGACGAAAAACAAGATTAGAGAAACGATTAACGCTCCAAAAAAAGTGGGATAAAATATTTGAGGATTATTGCGGATAACACCAAGTCCACCGTAAGTTCCCAAAGCAGTAAGTACTAATCCACCACCAACATAGGGAAGTGCGTTAGCAATTACATTAGGTCCCACAAGGGCTTGATTTTTTGCGTCACGAATAGCGTTCCGGAAATTGCTCGTATTACTCATATTTACAACAAGTTTTTAATTGAGATATTGGTCTTTCTCCTATTTTTACGCAATTTATTTCAATCCTGACGAGTGGATGGTTCTTTTAAGAACAATTTAATAAATGCAAAAGTTAGTCCAGTTAAAGTTTCAAGTCAATAATAATTATTGCTCTTGACATGCAAACAAATTAATGAGCATTCGCAAAATGCGTACAAATACGTATGCAAGGGGTCTGACTCCTTGTAAATTCAGTAGAACAACGAATGGTGTGAAAAAGAATTCCCAAGGAAAATAATTACAGCTTTGATAAAACTTTACTCGGCTCGGTTTTTGATAGGAAAAAGAGTCCCTAAAGGAAATTATATGGCAGTAATTCAGTCCTCTCTCCGGTCTGATGGTATGGAATTATTATGTCTATATCACCAGAATCCTTCGATTAAACTTCGTAACAGACTCGTAAAATTGCATAGTGGTTTAGTACGAAAAATGGCTCATAAATTTAGCCATCAATGTAACGAACCTTATGAAGATTTAGAACAAATTGGTTACTTCGGTTTAATAAGAGCAATTGAACGTTTCGATCCCACTCAAGGATATGCGTTTAGTTCCTTTGCTGTCCCTTATATTCGGGGTGAAATGCTCCACTTCTTACGAGACCGTAGTACTTTATTGAAAATACCCCGTCGTTGGCAAGAACTCTACAACGAAGGGCAGAAAATACGTAAAGAATTAGCGCATATCTTAGGAAGACAACCCAAAGATTTAGAAATTGCTCGCGAGCTTAAAGTTTCGGTACAAGAATGGCAAGAAACCAAGTTAGCCGTTCAAAATAGAATGCCTTTAAGCCTAGATGCAACAGTAGTTAACTATATTGATTGTCAGATCACATTAGGTGAAGCATTACCTTGTCCCCAAACTGCGGCTCAACAGTATTTAGAAGAAGAACGCCAACAACTTCATGGGGCTATGGGCATGTTAGAAGACAAACCCCGAATGGCTGTTGAATTAGTATTTTTGAAAGAATTTTCTCGCAAAGATGCAGCTAAGAAAATTGGTACTAGCCCAATGACAGTAACGCGGTATTTGCAGAAAGGAATTGATGATTTAATGGGTTTAATGCAACAACCGCAGGCTGTAGCTACGGTCACATGATAGGTCGAAAATGTTACAAAATTTATCGGTTTGAACATGGCTGTTGATATAGCCATGAAAATTTTTTTGCACCTCAGAATAAAGTCATTTATTAAAGCTGCATATAAGTTAACGAAATTGGTCGCGTGCCAATTGCACGAAGGCTTTACATCTTCTCCAACATCAACAACAGATTTTTTACTAAATTAAATATTTTAGGAAAAGGTCAAAGGTAAGGAGTAGAGAGTTAGAAATCAGGAATTGTAAATTCTACCCCCTCTTCCCCTCCCTCGATTTTTACTCAATAATTAAGTAATAACAGTAGGCTTATCTCTTCCGGTATTAGCGCGAATCTGAGCTATTTCATCGGCAAGGGTAATTAATTCTGCCAATCCTTCCTGGGGGTCAAGGTCGTGTTTTGTACTATCTGGTTCGTAGCTTTCTAAGTAAACTCTCAGTGTTGCTCCTTGAGTACCCGTACCAGAAAGTCGAAATACAATCCTGGAGCCATCAGTAAAGCCAATTCTAATTCCTTGCTTTTGACTGACACTACTATCTACGGGGTCTGTATAACTAAAGTCATCGGCATACTCTACTGTATAGCTACCGAACTGCTTGCCCTTCATTGACGATAAGGAAGAACGCAGATTTTCCATTAAGGTATTGGCTTTGTCTTTATCTACTCCTTCGTAGTCATGTCGAGAATAGTAATTACGTCCGTAGGTTTTCCAGTGTTCTTTGACGATTTCTTCAACTGACTGCTTTCGGGAAGCTAAGATATTCAACCAAAATAGAACGGCCCAAAGTCCATCTTTTTCCCTTACATGGTTGGAACCAGTACCAAAGCTTTCTTCACCGCATAGAGTAGCTTTATCCGCATCTAAAAGGTTGCCGAAGAATTTCCAGCCAGTAGGAGTTTCATAACAGTCAATTCCCATCTTGGCTGCTACTCTATCAACAGCAGCAGAAGTAGGCATCGAACGCGCTACACCAGCCAATCCCGATCTGTAACCCGGTACCAGTTTAGCATTTGCCGCTAACACTGCTAAACTATCGCTGGGAGTTACGAAGAAATTGCGTCCCAAAATCATGTTGCGATCGCCGTCTCCATCGGAAGCAGCACCAAAGTCTGGAGCGTTATCTGCAAATAAAATATCAACTAATTCATGAGCATAAACTAAATTCGGATCTGGATGTCCACCACCGAAGTCTTCTAAAGGCTTTCCGCTACGCACGGTTCCTTCAGGTGCGCCCAAACGTTGCTCAAATAAAGCATAAGCATAAGGTCCTGTTACGGCATGGAGGGAATCCATACACATGCGGAAATCTCCCGAGGTTAACAGTTGACGAATGCTATCAAAATCAAACAGTGACTGCATTAACTCCACATAATCAGCTACCGAATCGATAACTTGAACCGTCATCGAACCGAGTTCAAAGCTTCCTAATTTCCCTAAATCTACATCGTCTGCTTCTAAAATCTTGTAACCATCAATGGTTTTACTGCGATTAAAGATAGCACCCGTAATTTTTTCCGGTGCGGGGCCACCATTATCGGTATTGTACTTAATACCAAAATCTTCATCGGGGCCTGCTGGATTATGACTAGCAGAAAGAATAATACCGCCAAAAGCTTTATATTTGCGGATAATACAGGAAACCGCAGGAGTAGACAAAATACCGTTTTCACCTACCAATACTCTGCCAAAACCATTAGCAGCCGCCATCTTGAGGATAATTTGGATAGCTTCGCGGTTGTAATAACGACCGTCACCACCCACAACTAGGGTTTGTCCTTCATAACCTTCAAGACTATCAAAAATCGATTGAACAAAGTTTTCCAAATAATTAGGTTCTTGAAAAACCTTAACTTTCTTTCTTAATCCCGAAGTACCCGGTTTTTGGTCGGTAAATGGCTGAGTTGAAACAGTGCGAATATTCATTTATAAATTTGTAAGTGCCAATACTAATTAAATTATCAGCCAAAGGTTAAACAATTTAGAAGTAATTTTAGTTTGGTCACAACAATCCAAAAACCAAATTTTGTCAAAACCTCCAAAGATATAATTGAACAAGGAAAAACATGGGCTATTCATTAGAATTACAGGGATATCTGGCAAAAATATTATTTTCGTGAAGAATATCTGGTAAGCTGAATTCTTAGGGAAATTAATCCCTACAGGTGGCGATCGCCATTGCATCTGAATAATTACAAAAAAATATGTTAAGTGAACTTGAGCGCCATCAACTATTGGTTAGTTGGAATAATACAGCCGCAAGCTATCCACAAGATAAGTGTATTCACCAGTTGTTTGAATCACAAGTGGAACAAACCCCCGATTCAGTAGCTGTTGTATTTGAAAACAACCAATTAACCTATGGGCAATTGAACCAGAGAGCTAATCAACTAGGGCACTACTTGCAAAATTTGGGAGTAGGATCGGAGGTGTTAGTTGGTCTTTGTGTCGAACGCTCCTTAGATATGGTGGTGGCTTTACTGGGTATCCTCAAAGCAGGTGGGGCTTATGTGCCTTTAGATCCGGCTTACCCTACAGAGCGATTAGCCTACATGGTTGCCAATTCCGAGATATCGGTTTTGCTAACTCAGAAGCAATTACTCCCTCAACTACCAAATTGTGAATCGCGAGTTATTTGTATAGATAGAGACTGGGAAAGCATCTCAAGAGAAAGTAGCATCAATCTCCACAACAAGACTACTCCTGACAATTTGGCTTATGTCATCTACACTTCCGGTTCCACAGGAAAACCAAAGGGTGTGGAAATTACTCATGGTTCGGTAGTTAACTTATTACATTCTATAGCAACTAATCCAGGTTTAAATGCTGAGGATAGGTCGATAGCCGTCACCAGTATATCGTTTGACGTTTCCGTACCAGAAATCTATGGACCCTTAACCGTGGGAGGAAGGGTAGCGATTGCTAGTCGTGAAGCGACCAAAGACCCAGCACAGTTAATGGAGTTGCTAGCCAAACAAAACGCTACAGTTATGTCAGCAACTCCTGCGACTTGGCGAATGCTACTAGAGGCGGGTTGGAGAGGAAGTCCAAACTTGAGAATTATCTCTACTGGGGAAAGTTTATCTCGAGAACTGGCAGATAAGTTATTGGAAAAATGTGCATCTCTGTGGAATCTCTACGGTCCAACAGAAATTACGGTTTGGGCAACGCTCTATCAAGTTAAACCGGGTGAGGAAGCGGTGTCAATCGGACGACCACTTGGCAATACCCAGGCTTATATTTTAGATACAAATCGAGAAATTGTGCCCATCGGCGAACCAGGAGAACTATATATCGCAGGTTTGGGTTTGGCGCGGGGATATTTAAACCTACCCGAACTAACACAAGAGAAATTTATTGCAAATCCATTTAACCTTGAAGAAAACTCCCGTCTCTATAGAACTGGAGATAAGGTTCGCTACCTGGAAGATGGTAATATTGAGTATTTGGGGCGCATTGACGGTCAAGTAAAAGTGCGCGGATATCGAATCGAGTTGGGAGAAATAGAAGCCACTCTGGGGAAATATCCCGAAGTTAAGGAAGCTGTAGTCATAGCAAGGGAAGATGGGAAGAGCAGCAAACGCTTAGTTGCTTATGTCGTTGCTGGTTCAGTTGATGAGAATTCACAAGAAACTGAAGATGTAGTAAAACAGACGGATAAATGGCAGAAAATCTGGGATGAGGCATATATCCAACCTGACAAGGAACAAGAAGCAAGTTTTCACATTGGTGGCTGGAACGATTCTTATACAGGGAAAGACTTAAATCCCGAACAGGTACTGGATTGGGTAGAGCATACCGTAGAGCGGATTCTATCTTTGCAACCGCAGCGATTGTTAGAAATCGGTTGTGGGACAGGTCTATTACTGTTTCGGATGGCTCCTAAATGTCAGTATTACTACGCTACTGATTTATCTGGGGAAGCAATTCGTTACCTGGAAAGAGAAATTGGTGATAGTGAGTTAGCTCAGTCAGTAGCGCTACTTCAGACTCCGGCAGATGGTTTAGCTGAGATTGGCAGCGAATCTTTTGACACAGCCATATCGAATTCGGTGATTCAGTTTTTCCCTAATATTGATTATTTAGTCCAGGTTATTGAAACAGCTGTGGAATTGGTTGAGCCAGGAGGTCAAATTTTTCTGGGGGATATATTGAGTTTGCCATTATTGGAAGCGTTTCATTCCTCGGTGCAGTTATATCAAGCTCCTGCTTCCCTTTCGGTAACTCAATTAAAGCAGCGGATTGGCGATCGCCTTGTTCGCGAACAAAGGTTAATTATCGATCCCAAGTTCTTTATCGCTTTAAAAGAACATTTGTCTGGGATTAGTCATGTAGAAATTCAACTCAAGCGGGGGCGTTACCAAAACGAATTGACTCGTTTCCGTTACGATGTCGTTTTGCATCTCGGTAAAAAAATCTCTGCTCCGGCAACTGCTGTAATTTATCTCAACTGGCAGCAAGATAATTTGACTGTAGCCGCAGTTCGGCAACAACTGGTAGAAACTTCCCCAGAAATGTTGGTGGTTAGCTGCATTCCCAATGCCAGGATTAGGGCAGATGTGCAGGCAATGGAATTGTTAGCAAGTTCCGATTGTCCGGAAACTGTAGGGGAACTTCGTCAACAGATTTTCCCTGAAGGGATTGAACCAGAAGATTGGTGGGAATTGCAAGCTGAAGTTCCTTATCGGATTAATATTACTTGGTCGGGTAACGGTGGGGAGGGTTACTATGATGTGGTGTTTGTAAGGGAAGATAGCAATATAATTCCAGACAGCAGCATAATTTCTGCTCAAGAAAACGAACTTCAACCTTGGAGTGCCTACGCCAATCAGCCATACATTGACTCCAAACCGAGTCAATTAATCCCCCAGTACCGGAATTTCCTCAAAGAAAAACTCCCGGATTATATGATACCGTCGGCATTTGTCCTAATGGATGAATTGCCTCTGACACCTAGTGGAAAAGTAGATCGGCGTGCCTTACCTGCCCCAGACAAATCTCGTCCAGTTCTAGATGTAGAATTTGTTGTACCACGTACTCCCACGGAAGAAATTCTGGCAGAGATTTGGGCAGAAGTTTTAAGTTTGAATGAGGTAGGAATATTAGACAACTTCTTCCTCTTGGGGGGTGATTCGATTCAAGCAACTCAACTAATTTCACGGGTACGGGATAGATTCCAAATCGAATTGTCCCTGCATCGCTTGTTTGAATCTCCAACTGTGGCAGAGTTTAGTCAAGATATTTTAGGAGCAACTCGCCAACAACTAGCTGCGATAAAACCAATTCCACGCCAGGGAGAATTACCCTTATCTTTTGCCGAGCAACGATTGTGGTTTTTAGATAAATTGCAGGAGGGGAGTGTTGCCTATAACGAGCAAGAAGCTATACGCTTGACTGGTTCGTTGCAAGTGGAAGCAATAGAGAAAGCAGTGCAAGAAATTGTCCGCCGCCATGAAAACTTGCGTACTAACTTTAAGGCTGTAGATGGTTTTCCGGTAAGGGTGGTTGCTCCTGAATTGGATTTGAAAATGCCCATTGTTGACTTACAGCACTTGCCAACAGAAAAACAACTAACTGAAGTACAACGTTTGGGTAAGGAAGCAATTCAGCAACCCTTTGACTTAGCAAAGGAACCCTTACTTAGAGTAAACCTATTGCAGTTGGCGAACAATGACTATGTACTGTTGCTCACCATGCATCATATTATTACCGATGGTTGGTCAACGGGAGTATTTAGCTACGAATTAGAAACTCTGTATGGGGCTTTTATTCAAGGGGAACCTTCACCTTTACCGGAATTGCCGATTCAATATATTGATTTTGCTTGCTGGCAACGGCAGCAAAGTACAGTGCAAATGTTAGCGCCACAATTGGATTACTGGAAACAACAGTTAGCAGGAGCGCCACCCCTAATAGAGCTGCCAACGGATTATCCCCGTCAAACAGTGCAGACTGCCACAGGCGGTAAAGTCTTTTTTGAGGTAGGAGTTGAATTAACCGAACAGCTAAAGCGTCTGAGTCAAGATTCGGGGGCAACTCTATTTATGACATTGTTTGCCACATTTAGCACTTTACTCTATCGCTATAGCTCTCAAGAAGATATTGTAGTCGGCACGCCCATTGCCAATCGTAACCGTAGCGAAATAGAGGGGCTGATTGGCTTTTTTGTCAATACCCTGGTGTTGCGAACCAAATTTGATGGTAATCCCAGTTTTGCTGAATTATTGAATCAAGTACGTCAGACATCGTTAGATGCTTATGCCCATCAGGATGTGCCCTTCGAGCAGTTGGTGGAGGTATTACAACCAGAACGCAATCTCAGCCACTCACCTATTTTTCAAGTAGCCTTTGCTCTACAAAATGCGCCGATGGAACCTCTGGAGTTACCGGGGGTGAATTTCAACTGGTTACAGATGGAAAGTGCGAAAGCCAAATTTGACTTAACTTTGTCAATGGAGGAGACAGAGGAAGGATTAATTGGATATTGGGAATATAATTGTGATTTGTTTGAATCTGCAACCATTCATCGAGCTATTGGGCATTTTCAGACTTTGCTCGGGGCAATTGTTCGCAACCCACAAGAGCGAGTAGGGAAACTTCCGTTGCTAACAGAAGCTGAACGTCATCAGTTGTTAGTAGAGTGGAACGAAACTCAAGCTGAATATTCCCAAGATAAATGCATTCATCAGTTGTTTGAAGAGCAAGTGAAACGTACCCCTGATGCTGTAGCAGTTGTTTTTGAGGAAGAACAAATCACATATCAGGAGCTTAACCATCGCGCCAATCAATTGGCGCGGTATTTGCAAAGCTTGGGAGTCGGAGCAGACGTTCTAGTAGGCATTTGCGTCGAGCGTTCGATTGAAATGGTGGTGGGATTATTGGGGATTCTCAAAGCGGGTGGGGCTTATGTACCTTTAGATCCTGAATATCCCATTGAACGTTTGACTTTGATTTTAGAAGATGCGGTTGTTTCTGTATTGTTGAGCCAAGAAAAATTACTAAAATCGCTTCCTCAACATCAGGTGGATGTCGTCTGCTTGGATAGCGACTGGGAGAAAATTACTCAAACCACTCAAACAGCCCCTCTAAACGAGGTGACACCGAATAACTCGGCATACGTAATCTATACTTCAGGTTCTACAGGTAAACCCAAAGGTGTTTTAATCAACCACTTAAATGTAGTTCGTCTATTTGAAGCAACAAGCTGTTGGTATCACTTTAACGAACAAGATGTGTGGACACAGTTTCACTCTTACGCTTTCGACTTTTCCGTGTGGGAAATTTGGGGTGCTTTATTTTATGGTGGACGGCTTGTAATAGTACCATTATCTATCGCTCGTTCCCCCAAATCCTTCTATGAATTATTAGCGAAAGAGAAAGTTACAATTCTCAACCAAACTCCTTCAGCCTTCCGCCAGTTGATTCAAACAGAAGAATCAGTTGAAATTGTTGGTGATTTGAAGTTGCGTCTAGTTATTTTTGGTGGAGAAGCCCTAGAACCCAGAAGTTTGCAGCCTTGGTTTGAACGCCATGGCGACCAATCGCCCCAATTAGTAAATATGTACGGTATTACGGAAACTACTGTACATGTCACTTATCGTCCATTAACCGTAGCCGATTTAAATAGTACAGCAAGTGTTATTGGTTGCAAAATCCCCGATTTACAGGTGTATCTGCTAGATGAGTATTTACAGCCAGTACCCATTGGAGTTCCAGGGGAGATGTATATAGGAGGTGCAGGGGTAGCCCGTGGTTATCTCAATCGTCCACAACTGAATGCACAACGGTTTATATCTAACCCCTTTAACGATAACCCCAAGGCAATACTATATAAATCCGGGGATAAAGCTCGTTACTTACCCAATGGTGAGTTGGAATATTTAGGACGAATCGATAACCAAGTCAAGATTCGCGGTTTCCGAATTGAGTTGGGAGAAATTGAGGCACTGTTAGCACAACATCCAGCTTTGTGGGCAAGCGTGGTTATGGTTAGGCAGGATCGAGCCAACGACAAACGTTTAGTAGCTTACGTGGTAATCAAGGAGGAAGAATCTCTCACAGTAAGTCAACTGCGTTCCTATTTGAGGAGCAAGCTACCAGAATATATGGTACCCAATGCTTTCGTAATCTTGGAATCCTTACCCTTAACCTCTAACGGCAAAGTAAACCGCCGCGCCCTACCTGCACCAGATGCCGACAATTTCTATGAAAGTGCTAACTTAATCCCACCTCGCACGTCTGTAGAATTGCAACTGTCTCAAATATGGTCAGAAGTTCTTAATATCCCTACCGTAGGAGTGCGAGACAATTTCTTTGAATTGGGGGGGCATTCCTTGTTAGCGGTGCGTCTAATGGCTCGTATAGAACAACAGTTGCAAACTCTTCTGCCCTTGGCAAGTTTGTTTACTGAACCAACCATCGAAAGCCAAGGGATGTTGTTGAGTGGTAAGACTGAGGCACAAACTTTTTCTCCCTTAGTGGTAATTCAGAAGGCAGGAGATTTACCACCATTTTTCTGCGTGCATCCAGTGGGAGGCAACGTTCTGTGTTACACAACTTTATTCCGTCATCTTGGAAATAACCGACCTTTTTACGGGTTGCAATCTCCCGGTTTATATGGAAATACTCAGCCAAAAAATTCCATAAAAGAGATGGCGACTTATTATATTGAAGCCTTGCAGAAAGTTCAACCAATGGGGCCATTATATTTGGGTGGTTGGTCTTTTGGGGGTATCGTAGCTTGGGAAATGGCACAGCAATTACAAGCCATGGGGCAAAAAGTCGAATTGCTAGCCTTAATTGATAGTTATGCGCCTAAAGCTATTCAAGAGCAGGTGGATGAAACTTTTTTGACTCATTCTTTAGCAACAGATATCGGTAGTATATTTGGCAAGGAGTTATCAATTTCTGCCAATGAACTCCAGAAACTTCAGCCAGAAGAGCAATTAAATTGTATTTTAACTGAAGCTAAACGGTTGAATATTTTGCCTCCTGAAATCGGTATCGAGTACATGAGTAGCTTGTTTGAGGTGTTTAAAACGAACCTGAAAGCCATGTATAACTATCAACCCCTACCTTATTCGGGACGGACAGTTTTGTTTTCTGCAAAAGATGAAGCCCCAGAGCATGGCTGGAACTCTCTAACAACAGGAGTGATGGAAACTTATACAATTTCTGGAAACCATTATCAGATTTTGCACGAACCCAACGTTTTAGTGTTAGCAAAACAGTTAGAAGCTTGTTTCTAGGGACTATTATCTTGAGACTCGTTACTCATTACTCATTACTCATTACTCATTACTCATTACTCATTACTCATTACTCGTTATTTACTTTTCTACCCCGGAATTTTCGCTAAGGCTTCCCGCAAAACTTCTGAACCAACTCCGAAATAACATGAGTTTTCGGTAATATGCTGCTTCCAAGCCCGACTACCGGGCTTTCCTGCAAATAGTTGCAACATATGTCTGGTAATTTTATTCAGCTTCAAACCTTTCGCTGCCCATTCATCTATGTAATCATACATATTTTCTACAACTTCGTGTCTATTAAAAAACGAGGCTGATTCCGTGTAAAAATCTTTGTCTACAGTAGCGAAAAGATAGGGATTGTCGTAAGCTGCACGTCCAATCATGACTGCATCAACTGACTGTAAGTGCTGTTGTACTTGAACTAAATTTTTAAATCCACCATTGATTTCAATAAATAAATGAGGAAAATCTTGTTTCAAACGATGCACGTCGTCATATCTCAAAGGTGGAACATCGCGGTTTTCTTTGGGACTTAAGCCCTGTAACCAAGCTTTGCGAGCATGAACGGTGAAGCGCTGACAACCAGCTTGAGAAACAATGTTAACGAAATTTACCATATCCTCGTAACTGTCTAAATCATCAACTCCGATACGATGTTTAACAGTAACCGGAATTTTAGTCGCATTAATCATTGCTGCAATACAATCCCCTACTTGCTGCGGTTGAGCCATCAAACAAGCACCAAAATTACCGCTTTGTACCCGACTGCTAGGACATCCTACATTTAAATTGATTTCGTCATAACCCATACCTTCGGCAATACGAGCGCATTCTGCTAAATCTTGGGGATTATCGCCCCCTACTTGCAGTGACAACGGTTTTTCTTCGGGTGAGAAACCTAATAAATGTTCCCTATCTCCGTGCATAATTGCTGCACTCGTCACCATCTCAGTATACAGTAAAGTCCGCTGCGTAATTTGACGCATGAAATATCGGTAATGACGGTCAGTTCTATCCATCATTGGGGCGATGCTTAATGGGTTGGGCATGGGGAATTGGGAATTGGGAATTGGGCATTGGGAATTGGGCATTGAGCATCCCAATTTTTGAAGAATATTGTAGTGTTTAGTGTTCGGTGCTTCCTCAACATATATAGCGAGCCGTTTGGTATGTGTTATGTCCTACACGCTTCAATAACGCACTACAAATTATATTTTGAATTTAAAGTCTGAAACAAAAACATCTGTTGTTAAAATAGAAAGTTGCTTAAATTCTGAATGGTGACTGGTAAATGTTAATTGATAACTGATAATTGGCTTACAAAAGCTCAAATCCGCCTCTTGTGACGATTTTTAAATTGTCCACTAGCCATGATATAGATTTAGGCGATTGTAAGGGAAGCCAAAAGGCTTTGAATATGGTTGAAAGTCTTGCTGGCTATAGAAATTAGTCTTATTCATTTTTCATTGTCTAATAATTATTTACCATTTTTTGTGAGACAGTAAAGCAAACTGTCTACCGAATGGGTTGTTTAGGATGACTTGAGGATAAAGCTATTAGAGGCACTTATACAGAAATACTCGAATGAATACAGTTGACAATCAACTACCATTTGTATCTAGGGCATCTAATATTAACAAGATTGACAAGCATAATACTACGATAGACAGAAAATTTACGGATGTTAATTCAAATGGTGTTGATTTAAGCGGTACTGATTTGAGTTATATACGTTTAAATGAAGCTCAGTTGATGGATACTGATTTGACGGAAAACCATTTAAATTGCAATTTACAAAACAATAATAACTTAGAAGGTTTTGACTTTAGTAATGCAAATCTGAGTCAGGTTGTGCTTCGAGGAGCAAATCTCAAAGGTGCTAATTTCTGTCTTGCAATTTTGCGCCGTACTGATTTACAAAAAGCTAACTTAGAAGAAGCTATTTTAAGCGGTAGCATTCTCAAAGATGCCGATTTGCGAGAAGCCAATCTCAGCAATGCTTATTTATTAGGTACGAATCTTAGTTATGCTGTTTTGAATAATGCTAATCTCAGCAATGCTAATTTGCTAGGTGCAAATCTTTCTCATACCGATTTTTCCGACGCTACAGTTGAGAATGCTCGATTCGGATGGAATACAGGCATTTCTAATCCGATGAAGGTTGAATTGCAGTTGCGAGGGGCGATTTTTGAAGATTAGGGGATTGGGCATGGGGCATCGGGCATTGGTAATACTTGTAGTGGTAGGTTGGGTTAGACGCAGGAAAGGATTTAATTATTAACCAGTGATTAATATTGCGTCGTAACCCAACATCGGTATGTTGATTTAATAATGAATTATCCAACATACATTTTTAAGTGAAGCGCGTTGTTTAATTGTAGGTTGGGTTAGACGCACGACAGAATTGAATGATTAACGAATTGATTGAGATTGCGTCGTAACCCAACATCGGTATTTTTATTTAATAATGAATTATCCAATATAGATTTATGGATGAAGTGAATTGTTTCGTTGGATGTTTAATATTTATTTTAATTTGAATTATTTCGTTGAGTTTTTCAGATTATGTTGGGTTTCGTTCCTCAACCCAACCTACGAACTACACAAATTGTAGGTTGGGTTAGACGCACGAGAAGATTTAATGATTAATTAATCAATTTGTTTTGCGTCGTAACCCAACACCACAATTATGAATAAAACGATATCATCATAAAAATTTTTGGGAGATGTTGGGTTACGGCGCAATCAAATCTCAGGTTGATAATTGTAACTCTTCGTGTGCCTAACCCAACCTACGAACTACAAACCTTTTTATCTTCGATTACAGTGTTTTGGCGCTAAAGCGCAACTACGAACATCACATTTTCAAATCTGCAATCGCACCTTTTGTCATTGCTGCAATGGCTTTATCGGTAGCTTTGGGTAAATGATAATATTTACCTCCGGCATTTTTAGCTAATTCTTTCGCAAATCCCGTAGAAACGAATTTACTTTCGGTGTCGATTACTAACAATTGAATTCCTAGCGCGCGAATTTTGGCGGCTACTTCTAATAATTCCCCTTTGATATCTGGCTTTTCTCCAGGTTCTTGGGGTTCTCCTAAGGAACGAGATAATGAAATGTTACCCCGTCCGTCAGTAATTGCAACTATAACGACTTGTCCGATGTCTCCGCTTCTTTGAGCATTTAAGCCGACGTGGGCGGCTTGGGTTAATCCGTGAGCTAGGGGAGAACCACCACCACAAGGCATTTTTTCTAAACGGGTACGGGCTAAAGTAATGGAACGAGTGGGTGGTAATACTACTTCTGCTTGCTCTCCTCGGAAGGGAATTAATGCTACTTGGTCGCGGTTTTGGTATGCTTCTGTTAATAACTGCATTACCGCTCCTTTGGCTGACTGCATTCGGTTGAGTGCCATTGAACCGGAAGCGTCTACTACGAATATTACTAATGCTCCGGCTTTCCGAGCCAATCTTTTTGCACGAATATCCCCTTGCTCTACGATGACGTTTCTACCAGGGTACCTTTGTCGTCGTGCTTTTTGATATGGTGCTGCGGCTCGTAAGGTGGCATCTACGGCAATGCGACGAACTTTTCCTTTAGGCAACATTGGCTTGATATAGCGTCCCCTGTCGTCGGAAAATATTAAACCGCGACTTCCGGAGTTTCCTTGACGTTGGGCTGTTTGAGCAAAATACAGCACGCTTTCATCTAAGATTACACCTTCTGGATCGAAGACAAATTCTTCGGGAATGCCTGGTGGCTCTTGTTCTTCTTGGTTAGAATCGTCTTCTTCTTGTTCTTCTTGCTCGTCTTGTTCTTGTTCCGATTCGTCTTCTGGTTCCTCTTGGCTTTGTTGTGGTGGTGGCGGTGGTGGTTGTTGTTCTTCTTCAGGTGGTGTTTGAACTACTGTTGCGCGGGGTACTATGACTAATTCCACCGCACGACGCAAGTCTTCGGGGTTGACTTGATTGCGTCCGTCGAGGGCTGCGGAGGCTTTTGCTACCCGTACCGCAAATAATTCGGCTCTGTGTCCCTGCACTCCTCCACGAATAGCTTCTTCAACTAGGTAAGTAATTTGTTCGTGGCTGATGGTAACTTCTTTCAACCATTCCCTAGCTAAAACAATTTGAGTTTTTATCGAGTCAATATCATCGTTGTACTGTTGGAGAAATTCTTGAGGAGAACGAGAATAAGCAATTGCCTGCTCTACTGCTTGGACTCTATCGTCTAATCCTAAAACGCCGTCTGCGGAAAGGGAAATGGCAATTCTATCGAGTAAATGTTCTCGTAAAGTTCCTTCTTCTGGATTGTAGGTAGCGATAAATAACGGTTTGCAAGGATGTTGAAAACTGATTCCTTCCCGTTCGATTTGGTTGCGCCCTTCGGATAGTACGCTTAAAAGTTGATTGCTAATTTGGTCATCTAAAAGATTTATTTCATCCACATACAGCACGCCGCGATTTGCTGCTGCGAGTAAACCCGGTTGAAATACCGTATCCCCTTGTTTAACAGATTTTTCTACATCCACCGAACCCAAAAGCCTATCTTCGGTGACTCCCAAAGGTATTTGCAAAAATGGCGCGGGAATAATTTCTGTTTCTACATCTGATGTAGAGACGTTAAATTTAACGTCTCCAGATTTAACGTCTCTACATAATAAATCGTCATCCCATTCTTCCCGATTTTCGGGATTGCAATTACTAATAGAATTTTTTACAACTTCAATTGGAGGCAACAAAGCGTGGATAGCCCTTGCCATTACTGACTTTGCGGTTCCTCTACGTCCGGCGATCGCTACTCCTCCCAATTCTGGATCGACAGCTGCTAATAGTAAAGCTAATTTAATCGCTTCTTGACCAACTACAGCGGTTAAGGGGAAAGTAGTAAAACTAGAATTAACAGTGGATGCAGCCATTTTTTATATAATAGTTAGTCTAACTTTATAGCTTACCAAACCGGATTGATATAATTCAAAATTTCTGCACGGGAAATTCCAACCGTGTGTTGAGAATGATGCAAGATGTGACTATAAATACTCAACAGCATAAAATAAAGTTTCGTTACAATAAGGCGGTGCATATCTGCATATGACAAAGAATTGCAGAACAATATCAGAAGTAAATTTTATAATTATTGTCTCCTAAATCAATAATAATGATTTCCAAACAAGAGAAATTAGTAGAAATTATCCAAAATGAGAATTTTCAGGATAATTCGCTTTTGCTTAATGCCTTAACTCACCGTTCTTACGTGAATGAAAACCCCAATGAAGGCGATAATAACGAACGTTTGGAGTTTTTAGGTGATGCTTTATTAACTTATTTAAGTGGAGATTATCTTTACCATCGTCACCCAGAAATTGGAGAAGATGAATTAACCCGCAGACGCTCTGCATTAGTAGATGAAAAGCAATTATCAAGGTTTGCTTTGGAAGTTGGTTTAGATAAAAAAATGCGTCTGGGTAAAGGTGCTATCCGTGAAGGAGGATATAAAAATCCAAATTTACTTAGCAGCACTTTTGAAGCAGTGATTGCTGCTTATTATCTTGACAATAATTCCAATATTGAAGCACTGCGAAAGGTTGTTGAACCATTATTTGATTCAGTTCCTGAAGAAATAGTTGAATATCGTTCTAATCTAGATCCAATAAACCAGTTTCAAGTATGGGTTCAGCGGCATATCCCCCAAAACCCACCCAATCTTCCCAAATATATGATTGCAAAAACTGGTGGTGTACCTCACGCTCCAGAATTCCTGGCTGAAGTATTCGTAGATAATCACAAATACGGAGAAGGTAGGGGAAAAAATACAAAAGGAGCTAAAAAGGCTGCGGCTAAAAATGCTTTACTTAATTTAGAGGAAGAAGGTTTTATTTAGATCGGAAATTTGGTTATCGGGGATTGGCTATTAGACATAGAAATCATTGAATAATTTATTCTGTATTTGCAACGGTAAAATAACGCTAAAAGTTCAACCATTCCCCAATTCAGATTCTACTCGAATTTCGCCTTTAATTATTGTAATCAGTTGTGAAAATATTGCTAAACCTAAGCCAGTACTATCTATTACGCAAGATGTACTATTAGAAGCTACACAATAGTAAGTAAGGGTGAGAAATATGAGGATAAATCTTCTTTAGAAATACCTATCCCCTGTATCTGAGACAACAATCTTCCATCTATTCTCATTTAGAGTTTCGCAATTAATTTCAACCATTAAACAACATAATCAACTGATTTTGAGTCGTTTTGCTTTACCAGTAATACATTTGTAACAATAAATTAAGTATATATGAATGCAAAGTTAAGTTTTAACTAAGTATTACTGATGAGAGTAATTGTAGTAGCGATTAAATTTATACATCAAAATATGTCGCGAAGGAATGTTGAATTTCTTCGAGAAACCTGGTTAATATTACTTGTAATATTTATAGTAAAAATAATTGTTTCCAATGTATAATCTAATGTCAATCTTAAGGAGGATGATTTTTGAGCAAGTATTTTAGGATGCTAGCAAACTAAAGGGTGAGACCTATCCATATTCAAAAATAAAGTATAATTATACACAAACTAGGGATAGGGTGCAAACAAGATTACATTATGGAAAATTTTTATTAGGAACTTAGAAGGAAATATGAAATCTTTGGAAGAAACCAACAATAATATTTCGCCCGAAGCTGGGCAAATTGCATCAAGTAGAGATGTAAATAAACCTATCGGATATGGTAATTCTGAGATTCACGAGAATAATAGCTTAAGTAAAGTTAGAGATATTTTATTTGGTTCCCAAATGCGGGAATTGGATAAAAAGTTTTCTCGTTTAGAGGAGCGTTTAATTAAGCAGTGTAACGATTTAAGAGATGAAACTAGAAAACGACTGGATACTTTAGAAAATTATATTGAAGAAGAAATAGATTCATTAAATTCCAGAACCAAAAACGAGCAGGTCAAACGCGATGAATCTATAAAAGTGATTAATGAAGAACAAAGAAAACTTGCTGAATCTTTAGAGAAAAAGATGCTGCAAATTGACGAACAAGCAAGCAAAACTCAACGGGAATTGCGTCAGCAGATTTTCAGTCAATCTCAGAGCTTACAGGATGATATTCGAGAAAAATATCAAGAGATTGTCGATTTATTAGAACGGGAAACTTACGAATTAAAGAGTGAACAAATCGACCGCACTCAATTAGCAACTTTATTTTCCGAATTAGCATTGCGTTTGAATTCTCAATAATTTTACACTAAAGTCATTCATTTTAATTTTATGGTGAATGACTTTTTGTTTAAATATAATTTTTTATATATTAATCCGATAATTTTACCGATGAGTGATAATAATGGGAATCGATTAGCGGAAGATTCATTAAATAATAATCATATCGAAGCTACTAATGGAGCCAATGAGTTAGTTGAATTAAGTGAATTGAGCGAATTGCGGAGTTTACTTTTAGGAATTGAGGAACCCAAACTTCGTCGATTTTACGAAAAGCTGGATAGTCCTCAAGTAGATGCAGAAGATATCAGTAAAATGCTTCCAGAAGCAGTTGTTTTACGGACAATGCAAGATGAACAGCTATCGGAAGCCTTGGTTCCCAACGTTGAACAAGCAATTCAATCTTCTATCAAAAAAGATATTAACGTACTTTCCGAAGCGATTTTTCCAATTATAGGTCCAGCTACCAGAAAGGCGATCGCCACTGCTTTGCATGAGATGGTGCAATCGTTTAATTATGCTTTGGAACACAGTCTTTCACCACAAAGTTTAAAGTGGAGAATTGAAGCGAAACAAACGGGTAAGTCTTTTGCGGAAGTTGTATTGTTGCGAACGCTGATTTACCGTGTAGAGCAGGTATTTCTGATTGACAAAAATACCGGATTGATTATGCAGCATCTTGTAGCACCAAAGGTGGCGGCTCAAGATCCGTCTTTAGTTTCTGCGATGTTGACGGCAATTCAAGATTTTGTCAAAGATTCTTTTAAGGTAAGGAAGCATGAAGGACTCGATACTTTAGAATTTGGCGAACTTACTATTTGGATAGAAAAAGGACCAAAAAGTGTTTTAGCTGGTATTATTCGCGGAAATGCTCCAGAAGATTTAAGGATTATATTCCAAGATGCCATAGAAAAAATACATTTAAAGTTTGGGCGGGAAATTAATAATTTTTCTGGAAATACTAAGCCATTTGAAGCTACTAAGCCATATTTAGAAGCTTGCCTAGAATCTCATTATGAAGCGCCTAGCAAAAGCAGATATGTTTATGCTTGGACTTCTATAGGAATACTGGCATTAGTATTAGGTTGCTGGGGATTTTTTGCAATTCGAGGTAATAAACGTTGGGATGGTTATGTACAAAGTTTGCAAGAGCAGCCTGGAATTGTAGTTACTAAAGCAGAACAAAGAAATGGCAAATATTTGATTGCAGGTATGCGCGATCCCTTAGCAATTGAACCCAA
This sequence comes from Cyanobacteria bacterium J06633_8, assembly GCA_039820645.1. Classification (GTDB taxonomy): domain Bacteria; phylum Cyanobacteriota; class Cyanobacteriia; order Cyanobacteriales; family Nostocaceae; genus Rivularia. The sequence continues at coordinate 60,288 of JBCBPQ010000017.1, forward strand.
TACGCTAATTAAAGCATCGAAGCTGAACCCGAAAGCAGTGATTCATCAGTGGAAGCCTTTTATCTCTTTAGATCGAAAAATCGCGATCAAAAGAGCTTCTAAGTTGCTGGAAAAGCCTAAAACAGTTGATTTAAAGCTGGATGAAAATGGTGTTTTGCAAGCCACAGGTTCGGCTACCAGTCAGTGGATAAAA